>NZ_BCRQ01000053.1 GCF_001552675.1 Alicyclobacillus sendaiensis NBRC 100866 | reverse complement strand
GGGATGATACGAAATGCCAAGGTATCGAGTGACGTTCGTTTCGCGGCACGTCGAGGAGTTTGAGGTTGAGGCCGCCAACGATGATGAGGCGCGGGAAATGGTGTACTCGGGTGAAGTGGAACCGATTGAGGTCGTCGAGATTGCCGACGGCGTAATAGAGATTCGAGAGTTGGAGGGCTGTTAAGTGAAGATCATCAATTTAACGCCACACGAGCTCTCGTTCATCTCCGACGACGGCACCGTGGTTGCGAAGATCCCGCCCTGCGGGTCTGTGGCACGTATAGCGACCACAAGCAAGCAGGTCGGCGAGATCGACGGAATTCCGGTATTTAGTACGGAGTTCGGAGAAGTCGTGAACCTACCGGATCCGGCGGAAGACACGATTTATGTCGCCTCAACCCTGGTGGCACAGACCGCCACAAAGGCGGGGAGAACGGATGTGTTCTGCCCAGCAGATTTGGTGCGGGATTCGGAAGGGAATGTCGTTGGATGCAAAGGGCTACAAATGCCGGAAGGGATGAAAAAATTGCCTGAAAAGAAGCCTCATATCTGCACACGCGAACTCCGTGAATACGTGTACGCACAGATTAAAGCAACCGGAGATGAATATCTCACAAGTCGGCTTCAGGGTGAATGGTACGGAGTAACCCAGACGGTTCTTCACGTTATCAAATACTTAATGCGCCTTCCGGATTTGAATCGCATCCGAGAAGACAACCTGGAAGAGGCAAAGGCTGTTGCTGATAAAGTGATTGACTTTTTAAAGAGAGAAACATCGGGATACGGGAGGAAAAAGACATGACGATGGCTGCGTCGATAGCCATTGGAAGTTTGCTGGGAAGTTTATGTGGTATCACGATAGCCGTGATTCAAGACAATCCATATCTCATGCGGTACGTCAGAATATCCGTCGCCGCAATCTTTTCACCGCTCATTGCGGTGGGGTGGGGCATCTGGAAGGTCTGTTGTTTGCTAAGGAATCAAGTGCGGTGGTGAACATGGCGTGACGGCAATAGCGACGCAATTATTGGGAAGCGCACTTATCGGAACGGGTACGGGATTTATTGGACATGTGATTACACATCGTGAATCTGGTGCTGGGTATGTGTTGTTGGGGTTGCTTTTCTTGGGCGCTGGTTGCTTGGTGGAGTTGCTGGCGTGAGGTACGGCAAACATCGGTTCGCGCTGGGCTTTGCGAGATTAGCGAGACAACAACTTCGCCCTTGTGCTCCGGGCCGAACGCATTTCGACCCGGGTCGGAGGGGCGAACCCTCTCGGGTGTCAGTTGGCACTCGCATTGAACGACAGCAGGAACGCCGCGAGCGCGATTCCGGTGCCAGTGTATCGCCGACAAACAGGATGATGTAACGGCAAGTGAGGCGATGTACGGCGCTAGACAGGACCTTGAAAACTGAATATGCACGATGTGCATGTTAGTGCGCTTCATCCATGCAAAAATTTCATGATCGAGATTTTGCTTGGATGAAGATAACAAACCCAGACGTGGCGCAGGTTTTCGGGATTTTTGCGAACATGTGTTTGTCGTTCAGGACACCTATAGGTAGAGAGGTCTTCTCTCTCGTCACCCGCTTGTGCCACTCCGCCGTCTGGCCCGGCGCGCGAGCTGCATCATTACGCGCCCGATGCGCGCTGTTGTCCCGCAGTTCGTGCGCTGCGCCGGGCGGCGGAGACACCGCCCGCCTGTGGCGCTCGGCAGGCGCAAATCAATCGTGGGACACGACAAAGGCGAGTGTTCCGCGCTTCAGACGCGTTCGCGCCTGTCAGGGTGCCATCGGGCGAGAACTCTCGCCGCCTAACGTCTTACGTGGCATGGCGAGCTTAGGCTGGGTGCGGTTCGGCAAGGCGAGCTGTGGTGTGGTCAGGCATGCTAAGGTATGGCCGCTTCGTCCGCTGTGCGCTGCCCGCCATGGTAGCGGGTGAAAACAGCGGACACCACAATCCTTCATGTTGCGAGGTGGTTTTTGGAGGTAGGATTCATTTGCGTTCCGACGAATTACAGGTGGTGAGGCACTACGACGTATGCACGTGATTGGCGTTGGGATCCGCGGCCGGATCTCGTCAGCGACCACAGACTGTGGGAAGTCCTTCTGACTCAGGTCGTGAGTGATGACACGCTGGGTTGGACGCTAAATGCTTCCCGATGTGGCGGAGCCACATTGAGATGGGAAAACGGTATATACCACATCGTTCCGATTATCGACCCAAGGCTCGGGTTCGACAGCGAAGAAGACTGGCTTGAATTCCGAGAGAAGTGGCTGATGCCGATGAAGGTGGAGATTACCCAAGCCCTTAAGCGCCTAGCCCAAGCCACCAGATTGGAGGATGCATCATGAGAGGTGATCCGAGCAACAGGCGCTGTGATCCGGGGTTGCTCCTAGATTGCTCCTATCTTCAAAATCCCGAGAAGCCTTGTGCCACAAGGGATCTCGGGGGGTGCTCCGAGTGATCCGGGGGCGAAAACGCCTCTCTAGAAAAATGGCTGTTTCGTTTCGATACCATAAAAATCCTTATCCATATCCATCCATATCTCATCGATAAGCATTATCTGTAAACGAAACGAAACGCCACTCTCGACAATCACAAATCTGAGTAGGATCACTCGGATCATACTCCAGAATCCCTTACGGCACAATGGATTCTAGGATTTCACCACTAGGATCATTCTAGGATCACACTAGGATCACCTCGGATCATCTCTATTCTTTCTTTCCTTACTTCCTTCTCTCTTAGGAAAGAAAAAAAGGAAGGAAAGAGAATAGTGAAAACCTTTCATTGGGATTAGTGTCTCGTTGATTGGTTTCCAAGAGTCTCCTTCTGCCTCGATTCCGAGAACTGGGAGTGAGAGGGATGCCACGGGACTGCAAACTGTGCAATTCTCCCATCCGCGAGGAGATCGAATCCAGATGGCTGGCTGGGATAAGTTACCGAGAACTGGAGACGGCATGTAAGGAAATGGGTGAAGACCTATCCCATGCGGCGATCTGGCGACACATGAGCGAGCACGCCTTCTGTGGAAGCCCCGAGGAATCTATCGACTTCTTGCGGTGGTGGTTCGAGGGCGGCACCGGCTACGTGGAGATCCGGCCGATCCCGAATCGGAAGGACGATCGGGAGACAGCAATCAAGGCCGTCAGGGCGCGGCGGTCGTTCACCACGAAGGACTTTGAGACGTTGCGCGACTACTTTGACCGCGGGTACAGAAGCCCGGACATGGCGCGGTGCGGATGGTACTTCGGCACTTGCTTGCGCGACAAGCCAGTGCAGCGGACGCAGGAGGGGCGTTGGATAGGCGGCAGTGCGGACGACGTGGTGGCCTGTCCAGGCGCTTGGGCGGACGTGGACGACCACGGTCGGGAAGGCGACGAGGAGCGCATGGCGCAAGCGGAACGCGTGCTGGCTATGCTGGCGGAACGCGGGTTTGTTCCAAGTGCGGTTGTGCGGTCGGGTGGAGGACGGGGACGGCACCTGTACTTCAAGTTCATCCGTCCCGTGGATCCTGAAACAGGACGGCGAATCGTCTGGAAGCTCGCAAAGGTGTTATCGAGTGATCTCAATGTGGCGGATGTTGCGAGAGTTATGCGGATTCCAGGCTCCATGCACACGAAATCGGGGCGTATCGTCAAGGTCACGGTGGAAGAGTGGCGTAAGGACACGCTCTACAAGCCGGATGAGTTCGAAACGGAAATTGACGGGATTGCCGAAGCGCTTGGCGTTGACTTAACCCGAACAGAGTCGGCGTCCAGGGTAAGTGAAGGCGGCGAGTTCACTGGGGATTGGAAGCCCATCCCGGCGGAGTTTGTCGAAGAACAACTTCCGCTCATCTGTGCGAGGTTCAAGGCATATGTGCAGGATCCCAATATCGTGAGCGAACCGATATGGCATAAGATGGCTTGTCTTTTGAAATCAATGGTTCCAGACTCTTCTCTCTTTCACAAATGGTCGGAAGGTTATGACGTGGGACCGGGCAAGCGATACAACGCGATCGAGACTGAGAGAAAGTTCCGATCGTCGCGACCGATGGCTGTTCTGTGTTCCACGTTCCAAGAACTCGATCCGATGAGTGTTTGTGCAGCGTGCAGGCACTTTCAACGGGGATCCAGTCCGGCCACGTTTGTTCGGAGAGCCTACGCGGCGAAACTGGGGCTTCCGGGACTTTACGGCGCTCCGGATGAAGTGGATGGACCGAAGATGGACGGGCTTCCGACAAAGACGACGGAAGAGGCGCTGCATGCTAACGGAGGAGCTCGGGTCGCCGCGGGCGCAGAGGACTGGGTGGAAGCTCCCGAGGATGTGATCGTACATGAGCCCGTCGCTTGGACGGAGGATCTAAGCGGCGAAGCGCCGGAAGAGAACACGAACTGGAGCGAGCGGTCGTTTACGAATCGTACCGCTCGGGAATGGGCGCGGGTGAAGAAGTCGCACTTCGTCTACGTCGATGAAGAAAAGGGCAAGGAACATCTGCTGCTTCGTCGCATGGCGACCACGATCAAGAAGGATTTCAATTTACAGTACTTTTTCCAATCCTGCTACTACTACGACGGGACAATTTATACGACGCCGACAGACGATGGAGAAGACGAGGCCGTCATCCGGGACTTCATCTTAGAGGCCTTGGAGACCATCAAGCCTACGTGGGCGACGTGGTCGCGCGCGGAAGAGATCAAGCGGATGCTCATTAACAACGTCCAACGCGACAGGAACCACTCCGTCGAATCCATTCGGGTGCACGAGGTATGGAACACGGAGCCGTTGGTGCCATTCGCGAACGGACTGTTGGACATGAGCGATCCGTTTGACCATGATTGGCGCGTCTACGATTTCTCGCCGAGGCATCGGATTAACTGGAAGCTGACGATTCCGTTCTTCGAAAATTGGCACCGAACTCCGAAGTCATGGACGCTTGCGATGAAGGACGCGGAAGTCGACGTGCTGGATTTCTTCCGCACGACGTTTCCTGACGACGAGACGCGACGTTCGATTCTCGAGTTTCTTGGTTATTGCTTGTGCAGATGGGATCAGTCCGAAGAGTGTTACGCCATCCTCTACGGGCCAGGCCAGAACGGCAAATCGACGCTCCTCGGCATGCTGGCTAAGGCCTTCGGGGTTTATGCAGTGACGGAAAGCGTGCAAAGTCTCGAGCGCAACCGCTTCGCGTCGGCTTGTTTGACTCGGGCGGCCATCGACATCGTGCCGGACATGGCGGGCACAGGGATCGAGGACACGAGCTTCCTGAAAGGCTGGATCGGCAACGATGTGGTCAGAGCCGAGCGCAAGTTCAAGGCGTCGTTCGAATTCAAGCCGCAGACAAAGCTGATTTACGGTGCCAACGAACTGCCACCCACAAAGGACCCGACGCATGGCTACTTCCGACGGATTCTACTGTATCCGATGATGGAGCGCTTCAAGCGGCAAGGGCCGGGGTGGGTGGAACGGCTGAGGACGCCCGAGGCGCTGTCGTATATGTGCTATCTTGGGTTGCTGCACTATCGGCAGATGCGACGGGAAGGCCGTAACATTACGGAGTCCAAAGAGATGCTTCGCGAGAAGGATTACTACTGGCGTGCAAATGATGTGGTGAAGGCGGCAATCGACGAGGGGATTATTGAGCTCGGCAAGGACTATATCGTGCCGCGGGATCTGCTTCAAAAGGCAATGGAGATCTACGCAAAGGAGACGGGGCGTAAGTATCCGGGAGCTGCGAAGTTGCTCGAACGGTTGCGCAACTATGCTCCCCACAAGATCGATTATTCGCGGCCGCGCTGGAAGGGAAAACCGATTCACGTCTGGACAGGCGTTCGCCTTGGAGAAGCGGGACGGATGCTGTTGGTGAGTCGCGAGGTCGTGAACTTGGATCAGCGCAAGTTGGAGTACATCTCGATGCCAGTGACGGAGGCGTACGCTCAAGAACGTCAATTCGACGATGTTGAGATGCTTGAGTCTGGTTCCTTACCAAAAGACGTCATTCAATAAATCGATGAGGTGTTGACGATGTCGATGAACATCATGAAGTGGGAGAAGATGAGCAGTCCATATTCCGAGGACGCATGGATGGAATTCGCTCAAAAAGGTGATTTTCGACAAGCGATTTGGATGTATGTGTTGAAGCACGTCGGAACATCGTTCGCGGAACTTCAACGACACTTTCGGACTTACATCCCTGTGGATGGAGAGTACGGGCTAACCATTGCTCCAAACAATTTTCTCTGGTTCGGCATGAGTAAAGCATTTGCAGTGTATTTGCTGGATTTGATTCAGCGCCGTCAGTTGTTCATTTTCGTGCCTGATCGTTCGCAGCGGGGATGGGTGGTGCTGAATTATGTGGTCGACGGAGACGTGTTGACCATTCCCTATTCCAACCATTTCGGTGCCTACAAGCGTCCGCACTGGTCGCCATGTGTGCTGAATGTGCTTCCGGATGACAGTGCGAGGCTACGCGCGTTGAACAGCAAAGTTGAAATGTGTCGATTCACGGGGTGATGGAGATTGAGAACCATTACCGCCAAACGCCAAAACGAACTGAAGTTACGGGACTATCAGGTTGAGGCCGTCGACGCGATTCGACGATATCCGAAGCCGCGGCCCATCCTCGTGGCCGCGACGGGCGCAGGCAAGACCGTGATGTCGTCGCAGTTCGCCGTCGAGCGGCTGGAGCGCGGGCCGGTGCTGTTCCTGGCCCATCGGGATGAACTGCTCGACCAAACGTTGGAGAAGTTCTCCGTGGTGTTCGACGCCTTGGCTCCCAAGGGACGCGAGGTGAAGGTCGGTCGGATCCAAGGCCCGGACGACGACGTCGAGGCGGATTTCGCCGTGGCGTCGGTGCAGACGATCTCGCAGCCGGAGCGTTTAGAGCGCTGGATGGGCGCGCATCAGACGACACCAACCGTGATCACGGACGAGTGCCACCACGCGGTGGCCAGGACGTACATGCGCATCTACCACGCGCTTGGATTCCTCGGCGCGGTGCCCGAGGGCCACGTGCATCTGGGGCTCACGGCGACTCCCTATCGCACCGACAAGGCGGATCTCCGCAAGGTGTACGACGGCGTGGCCTACGCGATCGGGATCCACGACCTGATCGACATGGGTTTCCTCGTGCCGCCGAGGTCGGTGAAGCTCGAGATCGTCGAAGGCCTTGAGGACAAGGACGACGGCGACTGGTCGGACGCCGAGGTCGAGGGCGCGGTGGACACGCCGAGTGTCAACAAACAGATTGTCGCGGCGTGGCAGGCACAGGCCTCCGACAGGTTGACGATCGCGTTCTGCGCGAGCGTCGAGCACGCCTATCACCTGGCGGAGGAGTTCGAGCAGGCTGGAGTCCCCGTAGCGGTGGTGCACGGCGCCTTGCCCAAGGAGGAGCGCCGACAGACCCTTGACGCGTTCTCGGATGGAAATATTCGAGTTCTATGCAACTATGGAGTACTTACAGAAGGCTTTGACCGCCCAGAAGTGTCGTGCATCATCATGGCGCGACCTACCTTGAGTCACAGTCTTTACGTCCAGTGCGTCGGGCGAGGACTGCGAATTGCACCCCATATCTTCAAGCGGGACTGTCTGGTGCTGGATGTGGTCGGGGTCTCGGACGTGCATCGGCTGATGACGGTGGATCGGCTGCTCGCGGGCGAGGACAAGGACGACAGCGGCGAGAAGCACGAGCGGGCCGGCGGCGAGCGCGGGCCTAGGGTCGCCAAGCGGCTTGCGGCGAGCGCGTTTCGGTGGATGCGGGTTCGCGAGCGTGTGTGGCTCGCGCGAGATTTCCGCGGCAACTTTGTCCGGGTCGAACAGACGCAGGTCGGCTGGTACGTGGCCTATGGACGATTCAGTACGGACGATCCGAGCGATAAGCCCGAGATGCACCGCGTGTACTTCGGGCCGGACTCGGAGATGGCCTGGGGCGCGGCGGCGACGTACGCGCAGATCGGTCTCTCGCGGAGCGCCGTGGGGGCCGAGGAGGAGTGGATGGACCTGCCGCCGACGGAGAAGCAGTTGGCGGCGCTGGAGCGCCGAGGCCTGCAAGCGCCGCAGACGCGGTGGGAGGCGGCGGAGCTCCTGACGAAGCCAACGCCGAGGCAGGAAGAGCTGCTTAAGCGGATTTTCAAGGCGAACAACATCCCGTACACCTTGCTCCCGGACACGATGGACGAGGCGAACGCGCTGCTCAATGCGGTGCTTGGGCAACGGCTGGAGCGACGGGAGTTTCTGGTGCGGTACGCGATGGTGTTGCCGCATAGGTGGGAGATTTTCAAAGACGTTGTTCAGCGGCACGAGGAGGCGAAGGTGGCCGCAGAGGCGGTGGGAATCGTGTGAAGAATCCACGTGTTTAAGAAAGGAAGTTTCTTCTCTTCTTCCAGCCTGATCGTTTCTCAGTAGGAAATCAACTTTGAAATTCTTCGCTTGAAAGGAGAATGCGATGCAGACTGTCGTTTCGAAGGACTACCTAGACGCGCTCATCAACATTGCCTGCGAAGCGGACGAACTGATTGTCGAACTGGAGGACTACGATCCACGCGCGGGTCAAGCGCTGCGGGCCAGGTTCGCGCGGTGGTTTGAGATCATCGACCGGTATGTGGAGGAACGGGAAAGGCGGCGATGCGCGTGGCACTGAAAGACCTGGAGACGATGAAGCGGGATGGTCGCTGGTACTTAGCCGGGCCCATGTCCGGCTACCCGGACTTCAACCGCCCGGCGTTTCATGAGGCGGCGGCGAGGCTTAGGGCGCAGGGGCTGGCGGTGGTGAATCCAGCGGAGATCCGCGGTGACGAGGACTGGGAGTGGGATGACTGGATGCGTGCGGCGCTGCACTGTCTGCTCGGATGTCACGCGGTGGTGTTCCTGCCGGACTGGGAGTCTTCGCGTGGCGCGCGGTTGGAGCGGACGATCGCGGAGGCCTTGGGGATGCCGATGTTTGAGTATCACAACGGCAAGATCACGCCACTTGTCGTAAAAACCACGCATAGGTGAGGAGGGATTGATGGATGATTGAATTCGCGGTCTGGGAGCAAGGACGAGTGAGAATCAAGCGCGGCATGTGTCTCGGGATCGTGGAAGAAGGCGAATACCCGCCGGTCTACGAGAAGCGCGTGGCGCAAATGACCTACGATCCGCATCACCCATGTGACGAGACAAGGCTGATTATGGCGGTGCCGAAGCACTGCAAAACCACGATCGTCAACACGGTGTACCTCGTCCTACCTGAGGCGATCGCGCCGTGGGATCGCGGCAAACTGCGTGAGTTGCTAACGGGGACGAAGGAGGGCGAGACATCATGCGCTGTCTAATCGAGCAACAGGTGTTGGAGCCCGCGCTGAGCGCACTGGCGCGGATTGCGCAGACGCGCGCGCCTGCGGCGGTGTTGCAGGGCGTGCTCATCGAGGCGGAGCGTGGTCAGGTGACATTGAGCGCCTACGACTACGACGTCGCACTGCGCATGACCGTCGAGGCCTCCGTGGTGGATCCGGGTGGCGTCGTGCTTCCGGCGAAATTGTTCGCGGAGTTGGTCAGGAGATTACCGAAGGGAACTGTGGACATCGCCACGATCGCTCCGCACCACTTGAGCGCGTCGATTGACGTGGGCACCACTCATGCGGAACTGCACGGCTTTGACCCGGCGGAATTCCCGGTGTTGCCGGATATGACGGGCATTGCGCCTGTGGAGATTTCGGCGAAGACGCTGGTGGAAGCCATCCAAAGTGTTGGATACGCCGCAGCCAAGCAAGATGCGTCGCGACCGATCCTGGAGGGTGTCTACGTAGGCTACGAAGACGGCAAGCTGATTTGGATGGCGACGGACGGACTGAGGCTGGCGAAAGTGTCGCAAACGGTCGATAGGGAGATGTCGATTCGCTGCACAATTCCTCGGCGCGCGCTCACCGAGCTCACAAGGCTCTTGGATGCGGATGACGATGCGACCCTGCAAGTCTACCAGTCGGCGAGTTACGTGATGTTCGCTTGGGACAACGTGCAGTTGTTCGGACGCCTGTACCAGGGCGAGTATCCGGACACGTCGCGGGTGATGCCGCGGGAGTTCGCGGCGGAGTGCACTGTTGATCGGAGACGGTTAGAAGAGGCCGTTGAGCGCGTGACCGTGATGGCGGAACACGAACACCACACCGTATCGCTGTATGTGAAGGGCGGCGCGCTGGAGTTGACGTCGAGATCGACCGAGCGCGGGCGCGCGCGTGAAGAGGTGCCATTGGTTGAGTTCGCGGGAGAAGAAACCAAGGTCTCGCTGAATGCGCGGTATGTGCTGGACACGTTGAGCGCGGTGGAATCCAGCAAGACCGTTCGGATGCAAGTGGCGCGGGACAGACACTCGGTGCTGTTCTCAGACGAGTCCGACAACGTGCATCTGATCTCGGCGATCCTGACGCGCGACTGATTTGCCCTGCAAGCCACGCAAAGGTAAGAGGTGGTGATCATGCTTGATCGAATTGCTCGACGACGATCCCCGGCGTGGGAGGGAAGCGAGACCTACCGAGCCTACCAAACGGCGTTGTTCGAGGCTGTGGAACGTCTTCGCACCGCTGAGGTGGCTTACGATTACGCCGACGATCCTGCTGAACCTTTGGCGTTTGCGAATCTGCAAAAGGCGCGAGCAGAGGTTTCAACGATCTTACGTGAAGCAAGGGAGGCATGGCGGGGTGGACACGACGTGGGACTTGCCTATGGTTGAGGTCTACAACCGTTTGACGATGATCTGTGAGTGCTATGACCGATTCTTGCGTGAACTCCAGTCGAACTGGGCGCAGTGTGAGACAAGCAACAATGCGGCGCTTCGAACCCGTGCGCGAGTGTACCGGGACGTGTTCGATCATCTCTTGGATCTCTATCAGGATCTGATTGAGACACGGATGATGGCCAAAACATGGTCGGACGGTGTGCAAATGCGCGCGATGTTTGGAGACCATGTGGTGCTGATTCCGGCGGATCGGTACAAGGCGCTGGTTGAGTTGTACGCCGCTGTGAAACGCCGTGCAGACGCCGCAGAAGCCATGCGGCGCACATACGACGATTTGGGTCGTGACTTGTTGACGGAACAAATGCGGATGGCGCTCGACGATGAGAAGCGCGTGCTCAAGACCCTGGCGCAACAGGAGAAGGAACTTGAACGAGAACTGGAGGAAACTACTGCATGCGGATGAGCGTACGGGCAGCGGAAGTTCAGGTGACCGCCGAGGACTCGGGAATTCGTGTGATGATGCAGGACGAGCACGGAGCGTTGGAACTCGTGTTGGACGAATCTACGGCGCGCAAACTGCGCGATGGGCTGGGTTTGGTGTTGAGACCAGGAGACGGGCCCCGGAGCGGCGGGCCGTTGGTGGTGAGTTGACGTGCCATCGAGCCGATGGGACACGAATCTGTTTGGCAGCGTCGAGGTGGTCGGGGATCCCTATGCGGGCGCCTTTCTCGCCGTGCATGTCCCCGACGGGACAGGCCGCGGCGTTCGTCAGTTGTTCTGTCGCATTGAGTCTGTCGACCGAGCAGGGCAGTGGCTGGAGTTGTCGATTCCGCAAGCCTTGTTCGCTTGGGTGAGGGTGGCGGATGACGAATCATGAGTGAGCTCTGGTACATCACCGATGGAAAGGCCTATGGGTACGTTGTCGCGGCGACGCCGTTGGAGGCTTTACAGACGGCAACCGGGACAATCGTCGACGAGGAGTTCGAGTCAATCACCCCACGGCTAAAGCCGGGGGCTTGCGATGAGCAGGCCCGAGATTGACCAGCCTCAGCCAGGGCCGCAGGGCCAACGGGCTACGTTATCTCGGTCATGGCACCTTGGGGTGCGTGAGCCAGCTCCATGCTCTGCCGTCCGGCATTAAACAGACCTTTCGGGGGTATGGGTCAGTGTGTCGGACACCAAAAGCCGGGATAACATTGGCGAGGCTCACGTAACCGCCATATGGCGAGATGGAGGTAACTCTTATGAAACAGAATCGCGTTCTGGTGTTGGACACCAACCGACAACCGCTCATGCCGTGCCATCCGGCGCGTGCGAGGCAACTGCTCAAAGCGGGCAGAGCGTCGGTGTTCCGGCGGTATCCATTCACGATCATTCTGCATGATCGTGACGGCGGCGACGTTCAACCCATGCAACTCAAACTTGCACTTGGTTCAAAGACCACAGGCGTGGCGCTTGTTGCGGAATTTCAGCGCGGGAAGACGGTTGTGTGGGCTGCCGAAGTTCAGCATCGCGGCGATCAGATCCGACAGGCGCTGTTGAGAAGGCGAATGTTGCGTCGAGGTCGCCGATATCGCAAGACCCGTTATCGCAAACCGCGCTTTGACAATCGTCGACGGCCAGAAGGCTGGCTTCCGCCGAGCCTGATGAGTCGGGTGCACAACATCGAAACGTGGGTCACACGCCTACGGCGTTGGGCACCGATCACACATCTCTCCATACAATTGGTGAGCTTCGACACGCAGAAGCTCCAGTACCCGGAGATCAGCGGCGCGGAATATCAGCAGGGCACACTTTACGGGTACGAAGTTCGGGAGTACCTGCTGGAGAAGTGGGGGCGCAAGTGCGCGTACTGCGGCGCTGAGAATGTGCCGCTAGAGATCGACCACGTGTTTCCGCGTTCTCGCGGTGGATCTGATCGCGTATCGAACCTGGTGCTTGCCTGCCACCGATGCAATCAGGCAAAGGGAAGTCAGTTGGTGGAGGAGTTCCTGGCGCACGACGAGCCGCGTTTGCATCAGATTCAGGCGCAGTTGAAGCTTTCGCTTCGCGACGCCGCGGCGATGAACGCTACGCGATGGGCGGTGTTCCGTCGACTGAAGGACACAGGGTTGCCTGTTGAAGCCGGAAGCGGCGGTCGGACGAAATACAACCGATTCTCGCAAGGTTATCCAAAGGCGAAGTGGATTGACGCGGCTTGTGTCGGTGAGTCTGGGCAGCACGTTCGTCTGGACACACAGATGCGAGTTCTCACGATTGTGGCAAAGGGGCATGGGAAGCGACAACGCCGCATCACAGACAAATACGGATTTCCGAGAAGCCACGCACCGTCTTCGAGATCGTACATGGGTTTCCGAACAGGCGATCTGGTACAGGCGTATATCCCGCGAGGGAAGTACGCCGGGACACATGTCGGGCGCATAGTCATTCGTCATAGACCGAGCTTTAGATTGAATGGATTCGATGTGCATCCCAAGTATCTTACAATCCTGCAGCGAGGCGATGGATATGCGTACGCGATGGAATGATTCCGGCGCCTCCTCCCCACGGCTAAAGCCTGGGCTCCCGGCGCCGGAGATATGGTGGTGGCCGCTTTGCCAGGAAATCGTGATTCGCTTGGTGCCGAGCGGGGATCTTGTCACGCTGCTGGATGACGCGGAGGAGTCGGTCACCAAGCGCGCAGAGGATTGGGTGCGGGAACAGGCCGAGGTGCCGTGTGTGATTGGGGTGGGTGAGCAATGACCGTCTTGGACGATCTCTTGCTCCGGATGACGTGCGAGCGAATTGCCGCAGGGATTGAGACACTAAGGGACATGGGTTTTTCTGAGGAAATCGTGTTGGAAGGATTGCGACGGCAAGTGGTTGCCGTGTATGGGCAACATCACGGAGAGATGCGAGATGGCGAAGTATTTTCGAGTCGAGCTTAGCTTTATGGATCACTCTCGGTATTCTTTCGAACATGTCGACGAGAAGCGCGTACACGGCCTTAAGCAATGGGCAAGAGGATTCGAGGACGACGTGATGGAGTTCGAATATCAAGGGAAGATGTATTGGTTTCATCGTCGATCCCTCGCGGTTCTGGCAGTTGAACCAGAATGGATGCCGTTTGAATGGCTGGAGCGTATAGCCGAGCGTATTATTGATCCTCTGTGGCGCAAGATATGGAAATTGGTTTCAAGGGGATTAGGTGGTTCGAAATGAAAGACACGTCCCGTGTCGTCCACTGTCGCCGCGAGCCGTACGACGTGTACATCGGTCGTGCGGTTCCCCGTCTTGGACTTCCTCAAAGCAAATGGGCAAACCCGTTTCGGATTGGCAAAGATGGCACCCGCGAGGAGTGCATCGCAAAGTACCGCGAGTATCTTCTAAGCCGCCCAGACCTGCTGGAAGATCTCGATCAGTTGCGTGGCAAAACTCTCGGTTGCTGGTGTAAACCGTCACCGTGCCATGGCGATGTGTTAGTTGAGCTTTTGGAAGAGCAAAGATGAGGTGAAGTGCGTGAGTATCAAGTTGTGGTTTGAAAAACGGATATTGCTGCTGGACGATCTCGTCGTGATTCGACAGCGTCGTTTTCTGCTGATGATGACGTCAATCTGGTGAGCAGACAAATGAGGTTTTTACGAACAACACTCGGCCACGGAACGCGAAATCATATGGATTTTGCGCAATTTGCCCAAAGAGAAGATGCAAACATCAAACATTGCTGGAGTGCGGTGTTCGTGAACAGGTTGTAGTGATCTCTCATTTGGGAGGCGAACAAGATATGGAGGATCTTGATCTCTTGCGCGCAAACGAATTGCTGGCCGATGGATTTCGGACCTTATTAGCGATTGGGGTTTCGAGAGACGAAGCGCTGGAGATCGCGCAAGAGCAATTGGACGAGGTGTTTGCCGGGCACGTCTTCGTCAATGAACATTATTACGATGGCACGGACATTCCCATTCGGGTTGGGGATCGGGTCTATCACCGCTCAGAAGATGAAGCGTTGGGGACGTTGGTCAAGTTTGAGCCCGAGCAAGACATATTCGTGATCGACTGGGATGACATTGGACCGGTGGAATACACCATGGAGTGCATTGCTGCGATTGGGCTGGAGGAATCCCGAGACACTTAACGCCACTCCAAAACTTTATCGTTGTCATTCACTCCCCTCTTCAGCAGAGAGGAGTCGCTGCCGTGTACTCTCAACACCTGGAACAATGTAGAACAGGAGGTTGAACTATGAATCTGGCCGACTTGGACGAGAAGTACATGCGGGTAGAACCAGCCCGGGGCGGCGGATACGAGCCGTTGCCAGATGGCAAGTACCTTTGCCGCTTGGAGCGAGCGGAAGTCCGCAAGAACAAGGGCAACGACGGGAAACACCTGTTTCTGGTGCTTGTCGTGGACGAGGGGGCCATGAAGGGACGAAAGATCTATCACAACAGGGTCATCGCCGACAACGAGAAGGCCCTTGCGTGGTTGAAGAACGATTTGCTGGCGATTGGATACAACGACTACGTCTCCAAACTGGAATCCCTGGTAGGGAAATGTGTCGGCACCCGGGTCAGGGTGACGCTCAAGACGATTACGAATCCGGGCGACGGCAAGAAGTCGCAAGTCGCCTATCTTGACCCGGTCAGGGGGCGCTGACCATGCGGGCCACACTGGAGCGGTACACGGCGGAGTTCGCCTTGTGGAGTCGGCACACCCCGAATCGGGATCTCGTGGCCCTTGTGTATGACGTGCGGGATCGCGACGGGAATCTGCTTCGGAAGCACGCGTGGTTGCAGCTCGGACGTTGCTCGCCTCAGTATCAACCGCCGCTTCGCTCAGGCGAGATCGTCGAGTTCTACGCTCGCCGCGAGCGGTATCGGCGCCGCAAGCCTCCGCCGCCTGGCGTGGAGCAGGAGCCCTGCATCGGGTTCCGGGTGGTGGGGTGTTTGTACCCAGTCGATTTGGAACGAAGGGAGGAGCCCTATGAATCGACGCGAGGTTTGGCGGAGGCGGTTGCGTCGGCTGTTGGCACCGTGGCGCAAGGAGCGGGCGTGGATCCCGATTGACCCGCCGGAGCGCCGACAGCCGCCTGCGACGCCGGAAGCCGTAGCCGACGAGGAGTGAGGTGGTAGCGCATGACGGACCCGCGGGAACAGCGACAAGCGACGGTCGTCGAAGCTCGGCCACTCAAATGGCGACGAGGGTTGCCCACTGTGCTCGAAATTGTGATGGAAGTCAACGGGCAGGTTCGGGTGCAGGAGTACATTTTGAGGCCCGAGAACGAGTTTCGTCACAAACGAAAGGGGAAATTCAAGCGTGCCTCGACGTCCAGTTCGCACAATGGAGAGACCTAAATGCCGGTTCTGTGGAGAACCCGTGGCCTATCCGTGGAGCGTGCTCTGCGAAGACTGTCGAGACGAGTATCGGGAGGGCGAGAGCAATGAACGAACGATTCGAGTTCCTCAAGGAACAGTTGCAACAAGCCGGTGAGCGCGTTGCACGAGCGAAGGCCTTGTGGCTTGTGAACTCCGATAGTGACCACGCCAATCAACTCTACGAGCGCTATCGAGCCGAGCAGGCCTATCTTGCGCAGTTGCTGGACGCCATCTTTCAATCCAAAAACCCGCAAGCCTCGTAACATGGACAGGAGTTCCGGTCGATATGAAACGCCTGATCTTGCCGCTCCCGCCGTCCGTCAACCACGCCTATCGGACCTATGTGCATCCGCAAACGGGGCGGCGGATGCGGGTTCTCAATTCGCAGGCACAAAAGTTCCGGCGGGACGCGGCGTACTTAGCGTTTCGGTGGCGGCAGGAGACGGGCTGGGCGATGCCGCAGCCCGGGGTCAAAGTGGTGCTGAGGCTTTGGTACTTCTGGCCGTCGAATCGGCGTATGGACACCCATAATCGAGAGAAAGTGCTGCTGGACGCGCTCGAGGGCGTACTGTATCCAGAGGACCGGTGGGTGCTGGTGCAGGAGATGGATTTCGCCGTGGATGCCAAGCATCCTCGGCTGGAGATCGAAGCGCATTTACATCGTGACCTTTGCGCAATGTAACGATTTTGGTTCGTGCATTGCGAACGTTCATTCGCTATGCTCAGAATTAGAACATACGTTCGTTAGGGGTAAGGCCATGGAACGGAAACTTCAGCACGTATTCCTCATGGGTCCCATGGGCGCTGGCAAGAGCACAGTGGCGCAGTACCTGCGACGGGAGATGGGCTATGTCCGGTATTCGATGGCGACGCCCGTCGAGGCCGTACTGGATATTGCCGCGCCGTGGCTCAAAGGCGCGAGCAAGGCGGTGCGCAGACCGTACTTGCAACGAACGGGGCGTTTTCTGCGGGGCTTTAAGCCGAATCCGATGCTGCTCGCGGCGGAAGAGGTCCTGCGGCACGCTGTGAGTCCAATCGTGATCGACGACCTCGGAGTTCGTGCGTCGGAGGCGGATTTTGGAGCGAGACGGAGAGTTACCTGATAGACGAGACGGAGCAACAGTGGCGGTACGCGCGGGGGCTGGTCATTGACACGAGCGATCTATCGGAAGACGAGATGTGCCAGATGGTGCGCGCCGCGATCGAGTCCCACCGTATGGAGCGATGCAAACGAGAGGAGCGAAGGGCCAATGGCAATGCGACATGAGCATGGCACGCCGGTGCCAAATCGACATAAGGAACGGACAACAGGCCCGTCGGAGTTATCGATCTATCGTATGGATCCAGTTGAGATGGATCGATATCTCCGGGAAAAGTACGGCGCGCGGGTGTTCTCGAAACCGACGGAGAAATCGCCAGTGGGAGCAGAGCTTGCAACGCGAAAAAGTCAACGAAAGAGGGCGAGCAAGTGAGATTGAGTGAAGCGCGTTTTGTCGTAATCGACACTGAGACGACCGGGTTGCCACCCGATGGCCGCGTCGTCGAGCTTGCGCTGGTCGAGGTCGGACTGGACCGCGTGCCGCAGATCGTGTACTCGGCGCTGGTCGATCCAGGCTGTCCGATCCCGCCGGAGGCCTCCGCGGTGCACCACATCACCGACCGAGATGTCGCAGGAAAGCCGCGCCTATCCCAGATCTGGCCGAAGGTGCTCGGATACATCGGCGACGCGATCTTGGTCGCGCACAATGCGGAGTTCGACCGAGGGATGCTGCCGGAGACGGAGCGCCCGTGGATTTGCTCGAAGCGCCTGGCGCAGCATCTCTGGCCGGACGCGCCGCGGCACTCGAACCAAGTCCTCCGGTACTGGCTCGGGATCGACGTGGAAGTGGGACAACCCCACCGTGCGCTTGGCGACGCGATCGTGACAGCGCACGTGTTCCAGCGGGAGCTCCGGGTGTATCTGGAGGCAGGGTATCCCGACGATGTGGACGAGCTCATCGCCTTTGCGGAGTCGCCGATTGAGGTGCAGACGATGCCGTTCGGGAAATATCGGGGTTTGCCGCTCAGCGAGATTCGCGTCGATTACCTGGATTGGGTGCTGAACAACGTGCAGGGCTTGTCGGAAGATCTGCGGTGGAGTATTGAGCGGGTATTGGATCGGGCTTGGGGGCGGACGGGGTGAGCAGAACGGCAAAACTCAGGTTGCTTACAGGTGTGTTAGCTTGTGGGATTTTTTGTTTGCTCTACTTCGAGATTAAAAACATGCTTGAGACGAGCGAGTTGCCCGACGGAATATACCCCTTGGTCAACATTAACGTTCAGCCGCTTCCGAGCGTTGTGTACGATCCTGAAGGCCAGGTTTGGTGGTTCGATGTGAACGACGGAAATCAGCCAGATTCGGTTGAGTACGACGCGGACCAGGTTCAGGTGGAAATTACGAATGGTCCTCGGGAAGTAGTGGTTACGAATCAGGGAAACAATGTTAGGGTGTATCTCCACAAGGGCGACGAGATCACGTTAGGCCACGGCGGGGTTGCGAGCGCTGTGGTGGGGGCGGGAACTTCGAAACCATCTCGGACAACTTGAGTGACAAAAAGGCAGGAAGAGCAATTTAGGTATTGAAAACCAGTATATATGTGCTACTATAGGAACAAATAAGTTGAACGAACATCGTGGAGGAATGAGAGATGACGAATTCGATGGTGATGGAAGGTCGAATCTGCGATCCGGATGTCATGCTCATCTTGACCTCCACGGAACGGACAGTCGAACTGTCGGATTTCGTGTCGCAACAGAACTGGGTGCGTGGTTATGGCCAGGATAACTCGTTCCCGGCTCCTAAGGCTGCGATCGAATGCCTTCGAGACGAGAACGTGATCGGGTGGCGGGCGTTTTGGCTCGGACTCTTGCTCCGTTGTCTTCTGCACCATTCGTCCGAAATTCGCGACTTCGTCCATGAGCGGTTCCCGCAGGACCGGCTCTCGGTCGTTGAGGAAGCCGACATCAGCGGTTGGTATCCGGCAATTCGTCGCAATTTTGAGGAAGCAAGCGATATGCTTGATACGATAGACGAGCATCTCACGGCAATCGACCAATGGGTGTTCATCGCGTATGACGGGCTTGAGGCTTTTGACGCCGCAGGCTCGTATATGCCGATCCGAGCACTGGTCGGGTTCTGGTTCGACCGTTTGCGCAGGTGGGGGCGACTTCGAGCGAAAATCTTCCTGCGGTCTGATCTTTTCAGCATTGGTCGGCTCAACTTCCCGGATGCCTCGAAGCTTCGAGCACATACGTTCGACCTAAACGAACGCTGATACTACGGAACGTATCATGTTGTACTCGGCATGCCTCAATTGTGGATAAGTCTGTGGATTCTGTGTGGATAACTTGTGGAGGGACACCCATGCATCGCGATCTCGATGACCTGATCGCGGAGTACGAGTCTACCCGCGAGTCGATCCGAGCAGCCTGCAACCGTGCGCGGCGAGAACAGAACGAACACGACGCCGCTCTGTACGACGGTATGGTGAAGACGCTTGACTACGCGCTGGCAGTGATGGAGGGCCATTACCGTGCGTCGCGGAGAGAGATCCTCGTGGGTGACCTGGTGGATCTGGACAAGCTAGCGGCACGTCGGAGGCGGTGGATGGACTGGGACGACGCGAGCGAGGTTCGCGAAGAGGAAGAGCGCCTACCTGTGGCGTGGCTGTCGTTCCTCAGCCTGCGGGAAGCGGCGTGCCTATTCGCGTTTGAGTCCGGCATGACGTATTCGGCGATTGCGCGGGAATTCGGCATTCGACGAGGGGCGGTACAGATGTATGTTAAGCGGGCGCGCGAGAAGCTGGCGATGGCGGAGGGGGTGCAGTTGGGGTTGTGGCAAGAAGAATTCACCATTTAGGAACTGCGCGACGACAAACTTCATGAGGTCGCATCACAAGATACTCCTTGCTCATACATGACATTTTCACGGACGAATCTCACGGTGACAATATCACTGACGCTCAACAGATGGAAGGGGGCGAGCTTGACCGTGTGGCTATAATTCAGCTTAAAATATATGGATAGTATTGCAATATATTAAGGTATAAAAACGCAATTATACTACTTATAGAGATATTAGATAAATCCAGCATATATTCTTGACAAATAGCGAATGATGCAGGAATATGTCATTGAAAGTTGGATCGATGAATTGTACAGAGGAAATGAGAGGGGGATTAGGCACATATACAAGAAGAGGAAACGCTCATATCTGTTGGATTGCTCCTCGAATGGAATCAAGAATTCCGCAAGTAGGGGGGCAATGGGTCATCATTCCAGAGAGGAGTAACGGTATTGGTGCATAAGAACATGGTCAATGAACTTCCAAATAACCCCTCCTGCGGGGGGGGGGGTATAAATATCCTCTAACCCCAAATGA
>NZ_BCRQ01000052.1 GCF_001552675.1 Alicyclobacillus sendaiensis NBRC 100866 | reverse complement strand
CTTTACCACCAGTGAATCCCGATGGCGGTGATGCCGAGAATGGCGGCGAGCGGGATGGCGAGGTGCCAAGGGCTTTGCGGCCCGCCCGGCGGTCCATACGGGTTTGGCGGCGGAACGGGTGGCATGCCGTTGGGGCCGGGACCGAACAGTCCTCGCGCGTGGTCGAGCGATGCGATGGGGGCGTCGGCGCGGACGGCGTTTTGCAGAATGAGATGATGCCGCGTCACGTGCACCACCACGCCATGAAACGATCCGAAATGCGTGTGGCAGTGGACGGGCCGGCCCAAGTATTCGCGGACGTCGCGAAGCGTAAGCATAGGTGAACGCCTCCTTTCTGGATTACCTTACGGGGCATCTGGCCCCTTTGGCTGGGCGGTTGCACCGGTGAGGAGCGTCGAAGTATGGCTGAAACGCGGAAGCCTATGGAGGAAACGCGGCGCTCGCGAGTTCGGGTCTTTGCGCATCGGGGGGCGAGCCGCGAGGCGCCAGAGAACACGCTCGTCGCATTTCAAATTGCGCTGCGCCAAGGGGCCGACGTGATCGAAACGGACGTCCACTGGACGAAAGACGGGGAACTGGTCATCTGCCACGACGGGCGCATCGATGCGGTTTCGGATGGAACCGGCGCTATCGCCGATCAGACCTACGAGGAACTCTTGCGGTACGACTTTGGTTATCGATTCACGCGCGACGGCGGCAAAACGTACCCCTACCGGGGGTGCGGGATTCGCATTCCCACGCTTCGCGAGGCGCTGCGCGCGTTTCCTTGCGCCTATTTCAACGTGGATTTGAAACCAAAGCGCGCGCAGGTCGGTCTATTTCTGCGGATGCTCGAGGAGGAAGATGCGCTCGAGCGCGTCACACTGGCTTCCTTCCATCATGCGACGCTTGTGGAGGCTCGGGCGCGATGCCCGCGGCTAAGGACGAGCGCTTCGCCCGTCGAAGTGGCGCGCTTGATGGTCATGGCGCGCACAGGCTGGGAGCCCGGTCGGCGCGCAAGGATGCCGTTTCAGGCCGTTCAGGTGCCCGTTAGGCAGTACGGCGTTCAGGTGGTGACGCCTCGCTTCGTCGCATTTGCCCACCGGTGCGGCCTGGAGATCGACGTGTGGACGGTCGATGACCCGGACGTGATGCGAGATCTCATTACAACGAGGCGTCGACGGCATTGTCACAAATTCGCCGCAGATCTTGCAAAAGCTCCTGCTGGAACTGAAACAATAAACGTGACATCATGGGGTTGTTTGTACGGGGAGGAGGGCGGCGCGTGGAGTCGGTTCGTCGGGAATGGAAGTATTTCGACATCACGGTAGTCGTGGTCCTCGCGCTGCTCGCCGTGTACGCGTGTCTTGCGATTCACGCGGCGACCGCAGGCAACCACAGCGCCAATATCCCATCCCACGTGATGAGCAAGCAAATCGCGTATGAAGTGTTGGGTTTCGTCGCGTTATTTGCGGGCGCGCTGATGGATTATCGTTGGCTTCGCAAGGCGCACTGGTGGCTCTGGGGCATCTCCTGCGTGTTGTTGGTGGCGGTGTTTGGGTTTCCAGCCACCATGGGCGCGCATTCGTGGATTTCGTTTCACTCGTTCTCTTTCCAGCCGTCGGAGCTCGCGAAGGTAGCCATCGTCGTCTGGTTGGCCAAATATATGGCGGACGTCGAGGAGGCGGAAGTCCCGGATTACCGACTGCGCAAGCAGTGGATTTTTCTGCCCATCGTCCTGGTTCCGTTTGCGCTGACCTTCAAAGAGCCGGCGCTTGGACAGGCCCTCGTGATGATCGCCATCTTCCTGACGATGTACAGCGTCTTCGCTCGCCGCGGTCCGTACGCGGTGCTGATGTTGTTTGTGCTCGGCGTCATCGCGCTTGGCGTCCTGGCGACGACGGTCTTCACGAAGCAGACGCTCGCCTTCGTGGACGTGCTCATGAAACACCACATTCTGAAGGGGTACCAGGCGTACCGCATCCTCACCTGGGTGGATCCTAACTTCAGCCAGGACAAATACGGCTACAATATTCATATGGCGCAGACGGCCATCGGCAGCGGTGAATTGTTTGGGGAAGGGTACGGAAAGGGCGTGCTCACGTCCGGCGGATGGGTGCCCAACCAGTGGACGGACTACATCTTTTCCGCCATCGGCGAGGAGTTCGGCTTTGTTGGGTCGGCAATTCTGGTTTTGTTGTTTCTGATTTTGTGTCATCGGCTCATCCGCATCGCCCAAACGACGACGGACCCCTTCGGCATGTACATCGCGGTCGGGATCGTCGGCATGTTCGCGTTTCAGGTCTTCGAAAACATCGGCGCGGATATGTACATGAGCCCATCGACCGGCATCACCTTGCCGTTCATCAGCTACGGAGGTACGTCGCTCGTGGTCAACTATTTCGCGGTGGGCATCGTGTTGAGCGTCGGGCTGAGGCGCAGGCGAGCGCGCCTGCAGGCCCAATTCGAGACAAGCAAGGGGCGATTGGCGTGACATTTCGTCTGGCGAACCGGATTGTGCGGCTGCCGGAGCAGTTTTTCTCCGGTTTAACGCGGCGAGTGGCGGCATTTCAGCAGGCGGGGCATGACGTCATCAACCTTGGGCAAGGCAACCCGGATTTGCCCACTCCCTCGCACATCGTGGAGGCCCTCCGGGAAGCGGTGCTCGATCCCGCCACGCACAGGTATCCGCCGTTTCGCGGACTGCCGGAGCTGAAGGAGGCGGCCGCCGATTTCTATCGGCGCATCTACGGGGTGAGGCTCGATCCGGAGCGCGAGATCGCCATTCTCGTGGGAGGCAAGACGGGTCTCGTCGAGATCGCGGAGCTGTACCTTGAGCCAGGGGACGTGGCGCTCGTGCCGGACCCAGGATACCCCGACTACCTGAGCGGCATTGCGCTTGCCGGGGCAGAACCGCACGCGCTTCCCATCACGTCGTCGAACGGGTACATCCCCAATCTCGAGGCGGTGCCTGGGGCGGTGTGGGAGCGGGCGAAGGTGTGGTACCTCAATTACCCCAATAATCCCACTGGCGCGGGCACCACGGCTCGGTTCTTCGAGCGGGCCATTCAGAAGGCGCGCCAGCACGGCGTGCTCATCGTGCACGATTTCGCGTACGGCGCCATTGGGTATGATGGTCACCGCCCACCCTCTTTTTTGCAGATCGAGGGCGCGAAGGAAGTCGGGATCGAGATCTACACGCTCAGCAAGACGTTCAACATGGCCGGGTGGCGCGTGGCGTTCGCGGCCGGCCATGAAGAGGTCATCGAGCATATCAACCGGATTCAAGATCACTACTACGTGTCCATCTTTGCGGCCGTTCAGCGGGCATCCGTGGCGGCGCTCCGCGGGCCTGCGGACGAGATTGAAGCGCTGCGCCAGACGTACCAGCGCCGGCGCGACGCGTTTCTCGGCGCGCTTCGATCCGCCGGCATCGAGGCGCCTTCGCCCCAGGGGTCGTTCTTCTGCTGGATTCCCCTTCCTTCCGGCATTTCCTCCGTGGCGTTCGCGAACGCGCTGCTGGAAGAGGCGCACGTCGCGGTCGCCCCGGGGAGAGGATTCGGCGAGCACGGTGAAGGTTACGTCCGGGTGGGCCTGCTCGCGCCGGAAGATCGGCTCGTCGAGGCGGCCGAACGGATGGCGAGGTTCTGGGCTCGGCAGTTTTAAGGGCGCTCCGGCCCCTCGCCAGGCTGCGTGTGGCTTCGGAATTTGTCCGCGAGTCGAACCAGCCACAGGTGATGGTACGGCTCCTGATACAGCACGGGCTCAATGCGGCGATCCACCGGCCCGATTTCGTACATCCAGATGGTCGTCTGTTGGCGAATCCCTTCGTGTACGCGAATGCCGAGGTGGATGGAGTCTCGGTAGCCATCTTTGTACGCAATCGCACCGAGTTGTCCGTGGAGCTCGGCGACCATGGGACGGTATCTCGGATTCCGGATGACCGGGGCGTCAAACCAGGGTGTGTAACCCTGCGCGTCGGTCTTGAAGCGCTGCTCGGTTTCAATCAGGACGACCTCGGCCCCTTGGATGGGTTCCTTCGTGCGGCCGTCGATGACGCGGATCCGAAGTTTCGCCGTCTTTCGCGTGTAGCCCCAGGATTCTGGACCTGCCGGCTGGTCGTTGTGTTGCGCGGGCGCCGGCGGCGTCGGAGCCGGCTTCGGAGCCGCGGGCGATACCCCTTTGGGCGGGGCGGGTTGCGTTGGGCCAGGTTTCGAGCCGTTCGATGGTTTTGCGGATTCTGCGGTGCTTCCGCCCGGCTTCCGCTTCTCCGGCGCCTTGGATGAGCCAGGCTTCTCGGCCCTTGTGTCGCCCGACCGAGGCTTTTGCGCCGGCCTCTCGCTCGCGCGAGGCTTGGGTGGCTGGCCTGTTTCGGCGCGTTGCTCGACCGGCGCGATTTCGACAGGCGCCATCGCCGCGATGGCGCCGTGCAGCGCCCGTGCATGCTCGTGACGAAGGGCGCCAACCTGGGGTTGCGTCGGGATGGCCATCGTCACGGCGCTGGCAAGGAGCGATGCGACCATCACGCTTCGCTTGGATGGATATCGTTTCACGGCATCTCCCTCGTTTCTCACACGATGGTGGGCGGTGCTTTGGCGCGATCACGGCAGGCGCATGAGCGCCCGGTTCTGGTAATAGAACTGCAGGATCTGCACATAGTTCTGCCCGTGCCTCGCCCAGTATTCTGAGCCCCACTGGGCCATCTTCTGCGCGTTGCGGTACTGCCAGTTCGGATCGTTTTCGTAGCCAGCCGAGTAGTTGAGTTCCACGATCTCTCCGTTCGGCTTGGTGTACGCGAATTTTTGAATAGCTTGAAACGCTGCGTTGGTCGTCGGCTGGCTCGACATCTCCTGAAAGTGCTGGAAGTTCGTCGTGTTGTCCACGTCGAACGTGAAGCCGTCGATGGTCACCGGGTGGAGATGGTGGTACCAGGCAAACATCTTGACGGCCATCGCGCCGGCCTTCAGCGCTTCCGGATGCCAGCTCGGGAACCATTCGTTCGGCAGAACGTCTTCGCAATAGGTCGTGAACGGAACGGCTTCCACGTACATGATCCGTCCGCGCGGATCCGGTTCGCCGCTCGGATTGTTTTCCCGAATGGCGACCCGGATGACCGACGGAACGCTGGTGTTGTAGATGGTCTGGGCAGCCTCGACGCGAGGCGCCGAGAGAATGGGCGCGAGAGCGGCGAAGGCGCCGCTCGCGCACAGCAAGCTGACTGTCCGTTGTACGCTCGTCATGACCCGTCCCCTCGCGAGATATGGTCGTTTGTCTTACTTTTCCCCGCTTTCCGCCGAACATGCGCCGGTGGCGCATGTGACACATCCAGGTGGAGGGGGTACAATGAGTCCTTAGAATTGCGAGCTACAGAATCGGTCAACAGGGTCAAGGCCATTCCACGAGGAGGGTGTCGGATGCAGAAACTGAGTCTCACCGGCCAGTCGAAGCAACCGCATGCATCAGAAGATCAACTGAAAGGGATCTCGGCTGTCTTGATGGACGGCGATGAGGTCTTCATTGACAACAACGCCATCCACGCCAAAAGTCGGGTCGAATTGGGCGTGCGGTTTGTCGGATCGCTCGAGGAGGTGCCTCATCCGAGGCGCATTGTGGGGTTGTGGATCAGCTTGAAGCGATTTGAGAACGGCATGGGATTCCATGGCGTGCAGGCGTTTGAAATGTGGATTGACAGCGAGGCCAAGCTCGGGTACAAGAAACTCGCGGACCACGTGAACGCCATGGATAAGGCTGTGAAGGGCAAGGCGGACCTCAGCCTTTTGAGCCCAGAGCAGATCGAGAAGTTCGCCGCGTTCTTGCGCGGACTCCGCCCGGACCTGTGGGAAAACGCGTCCGCAGCCTTCCGGGAGGCTTTCTCCGCCGCGTGAAGCGGCCGAGCCGCGGTCCCACGTCGTCAAGGAGGGATGTCTCCGTTGAATCAAAATGAGACCCCGTTGTTTGATGCACTGTTGCGCCACGTGGCGCGCAATCCGCGCCAGTTTCACATTCCAGGGCACAAGAAGGGCCGCGGCATGGACAGCCGTTTCCGCGCGTTCGTGGGCGACAACGCGCTCGCGCTGGATCTCATCAACATCGCGCCGCTCGACGATCTCCACCATCCAACGGGGGCCATCAAGCACGCGCAGGAACTCGCAGCGGAGGCGTTCGGCGCCGATTACACGTTTTTCTCCGTCCAGGGCACGTCCACGGCCATTATGACGATGGTCATGGCGACCGTCGGTCCTGGGGATAAGATTCTGGTTCCCCGCAACGTCCACAAGTCCGTCCTGACGGCCATCATCCTGGCGGACGCCAAGCCCGTCTTTCTTCACCCCGAGGTGGACCGGGAGTTTGGCATTTCGCACGGGCTGTCCGTCGAGACCGTGTCGCGCGCGCTCGAGGAGCACCCCGACGCGCGCGCGCTTGTGGTCATCAATCCGACCTATTTCGGCATTGCGGCCGATCTCGAGCGCATCGTCGAGGTGGCGCACAGCGTCGGCGTTCCCGTGCTCGTGGACGAGGCGCACGGCGTGCACATCGGGTTTCACCCGGATCTCCCGCTGTCCGCGATGCAGGCGGGTGCCGACATGGCGGCGACCAGCGTGCACAAGCTCGGCGGCTCCATGACGGGATCGAGCGTGTTGAACGTGCGCGAGGGGATGATCGACCCGCGGCACGTCCAGGTGGTCCTGAGCATGCTGACCACCACCTCGACCTCGTATCTCTTGCTCGCTTCGCTCGACGTGGCGCGCAAGGAGCTGGCGATTCACGGGCGAGAGCGGCTCGATTACGCCATTTCCCTGGCCAACAAAGCGCGGCGGGCGATTCAGGCCATTCCCGGATTGCGCTGTCTGGACGAGCGCCAGCTCGTCTCGAGCGCCACGTATGCGCTCGATCCGACCAAGTTGACCATCTCTGTGCGCGATCTCGGCCTCACAGGATACGACGTGGAGCGCATCCTGCGCGAGGAGTACAACATCGAGGTCGAGCTGAGCGATCTGTACAATATCCTGTGCATCATCTCGTGGGGCGACACGGAAGAGGATATCGAGGCGCTCATCGAGGCACTCGAGGCCATTGCGGACCGTTACGGCCAAGGCGCGGTGCGCGAGCACCAGCCCGTGACGCTGCCCTCGATGCCCGAACTGCGGATGACGCCGCGCTCCGCGTTTTACGCGCCCACTGAGGTCGTGCCGCTGCAGCAAGCCGTGGGGCGGACCATGGCGGAGATGGTGATGGTGTATCCGCCTGGAATCCCCATCCTCTTGCCTGGCGAAGTGATCACGCAGGATAATATCGATTATATTGAAGCCAATCTGCGGGCCGGACTGCCCGTGCAGGGCCCCGACGACCCCGAGATCCGCATGATCAAAGTCGTCCGCGAGTGAACGTCCGGCCGCGTGTGGGAGGAGTTTGTATGGCTCTGGAAGTCGGCGTGAAGGCGCCTGAGTTCACAGCGGAGTGCGACTCGGGCGAGACGGTCAAGCTGTCGGATCTGCGCGGGAAGGTCGTCGTGCTGTACTTCTATCCGAAGGACGACACGCCCGGCTGCACCCAGGAGGCCTGCGCGTTCCGCGATCTCAAGTCGCGGTTCGAGGAGGCCGGTGCGGTCATCTACGGCGTGTCGCGCGACGATGTCCGTTCGCACGCCAAGTTCCGGGACAAGCACGGCCTCAACTTTCCGCTCATCTCCGATCCCGACGGACAGATCTGCCAAGCGTACGACGTGCTGAAGGAGAAGAACATGTACGGGCGCAAGACGCTCGGCATCGAGCGCACGACGTACGTGATCGATGCGGACGGCGTCATCGCGGCCGTGTTTCCGAAAGTGAAGGTCGACGGGCATGCTGAAGAGGTGCTCGCGAAGGTGCGGGAAATCGCGGGCTGAAACAGGGAACGCGAAGGCGTATAATAGAAGCTGGAAAGGGAGGCGATGACGGTGATCACGCTGACCGAACAAGCCGCAGAGCGCGTCCGGACGCTCCTCGAGTCACAGGCGTCGGGCGAGGATGCGCTTCGCATCTACACCAAGCCGGGCGGCTGTACCGGATTCACGTACGGCCTCGCACTCGACAACGAGAAGCCGGGCGACGTGGTGACAGTTCAGCACGGCGTCAAGCTCGTGGTCGATCCGGAGAGCCTGGAACTGATTGACGGCTCCGAGATCGACTACATCGACGATCTCACGGGCCAAGGTTTCAAAATCAACAATCCGAACGCCACGCAGATGTGCGGATGCGGTTCGAGTTTCCGGACCGCCACGCGTGCGGGGCAGCCGGGATCGTGCAACTGAGCCGGAACGGGCTGACCGAGGGTGCGCTTCGGTCGGCCCGTTGCCGCGTAGGTCGAGGTTTGGAGGGCGCGACGTGTTCGAAAAAGTCCTAAAAGACCCGGTTCACGACGAGATCCTGTTTGACGATCCGCTCCTGTGGGCTCTGGTGAACGTGCCCGCGTTTCAACGCCTGCGCCGCATCCGCCAGCTCGGGACCTCGTATCTGACGTTTCACGGAGCTGAACATTCTCGATTCGCGCACTCCCTGGGTGCCTATGAGACGATGCGCCGGGTGTTGTACCATCTCCAGCGCGAATCCGGCTGGCCGACCGATCCGCGCGAGATCCGGCTGGCTCTGGCCGCAGCGCTTTTGCACGACATCGGGCACGGTCCGTTCTCCCACACGTTCGAATCGGTCCTCGGCGTGCAACACGAGGCGTGGACGCATCGCATCATTTTGGAGGATCCCGCGCTGCGGTCCGTGCTCGATGGCGTGGACGACGAATTCGCGCCCGATCTCGTCCGGGTCCTTCGCCGCGAGAGCCGCTATCCAGCCGTGGAGTCGCTCATCTCGAGCCAGCTCGACGTGGACCGGATGGACTACATGCTCCGGGACGCCGAAGCCACCGGCGTGTCGTACGGTTTGTTTGAACTCGCCCGGCTCATCCGCTCGCTGACGTACTGGGACGGGCGCATCTACGTGAAACGTCAAAATCTCCACACGGTGGAACAGTATCTGTTGGCGCGGTACTTCATGTACGTTCAGGTGTACTTGCACCCGGTCACCGTGGGGAGCGATGTCCTCGTCGAAAAGATCCTGGTTCGAGCGAAGGATCTGATTGCCGAGGGGGAGCGCATCACCATGCCCGAGCCCCTCAGGCGCGTGCTTGACGGCGACATGGAGGACGTCTCGTGGTACATCCGGCTGGATGAATCGGTGTTGTTATACGCCTTTCACACGTTTGCCGAACACCCGGATCCCATTCTCCGCGATCTCGCCGAGCGCTTCCTGCACCGCCGTCTGTTCGCTCCCGTGGTGCGCCAAGGTCCGACGCCGGTCGACGATCTCGCCCTGTTGCGCACCACGGCCAAGGCCATGGGGTTTCACCCGGACTACTATGTCTCGCTGCGCGCCTGCAAGATCCCCGGGTACGACGTGATCGGCCAAGGCTTGCTCCTGCGCGACGCGAGCGGCCGCGTGGAGGACCTGAGCCAGGCTTCGAAGCTCATTCGCACGCTGGTGCCGAGCTCGGAGGAGCGGATGTTCCTGCCGAAGGAAATGCTCGACCCTGCTCACCCACTGTCCGCGCGCGTGCGCTCCATTGCTTATTCGGCGCTCTGATCCGCGCGCCGGCGGAACCAGAACCAAATGAGCGCAATCAGGAGGATCGCTGCGCCCACGTAAGTGAAGGGCTTGATATGATCATCCAAAAGTTGCCAATGCTTGTTCAGCTGGTAACCGCCGTACACGAGCGCGAGGTTCCACACGAACGAACCGAGCAGGCTGAAGAGGACGAATCGCGCGACAGACATGCGCGCGAAGCCCGCGGGCAGCGAGACGAACGTCCGCACGGCGGGGACCATGCGTCCGAAGAAGACCGTCGCCTCTCCGAACCGGTGGAACCACCGCTCAGCGCGCTCCAGGTGGCGAGCCGAGAGGCCCACGTAGCGGCCGTACCGCAGCACGAAGGCGCGGCCGGCGTAGTTGCCGATGGCGTACGCAGCGAGGCTTCCCACGACATTGGCCGCGGTCGCCACGAGGACAGCTGGCCAAAAGCCGAGCAGGTGCCGGTAGGCGAGGAAGCCGGCGAGCGGCATCACGACCTCGGAGGGGATGGGGATGCAGCAGCTCTCGAGGGCCATCAGCAGGAAGATGCCGAGAAGTCCGTGATGAATCACGATCGTGGTCAGATGGGACACGTTCATCCTCCGTTCCTTCTGCGTTGAGCGCACAGGTCTGTTTCCATGGTACCTGGTTTGCGCCACAACTCAAGGACTTACCTGGAGGAGCGCGAGTTCAAATGGGCTTGTCCACGCGCAGAACGGTTCATCCGTTCTGCGCGGCCCGGCCGAGCGTTGCCAGCGCCTCGCGCATCGGCATGCCCGGGTGAATGCCGAGCTCCTCGGCGGCTTGGGTCTGGTTCTCCACGGTTGCGGCGAGCAACTCCTCAAACGTGCGCACCCCGGTTGCGCGCATAGCGACGACGTTGCGACTCCTGAGCTTCGTCCGCAGGAGCTCCACGTCGAGCGCCCCGCACATCGCGTATCCCACGGCGTTCGCGATGACGAGGAGCGTCGTCTTCGGAAGTTCGACCTGCACCGCCGTAAACGGGTATCCTTCAATCCACATCGGCTCCACGCGCACCATCTGCATCTCTCCTCCCCGCGCTCTTGGTATCGTATGACGCGACAGCGCCAAAGGTGTGCGCCCCCTTGTCCAATGGCGAGTATGTTATGATGAGTGGCGGTGTGAGATTTGGCGCAGAGGGGAGAGTCATCGATGCATCCACATGTCGAAGTCTTGCGCGATCTCTGCGACGCCCACGGTATCTCGGGCTACGAATCCGGCGTCCGCAAGTTGTTGGAGGAGCGCCTCAGGCCGCTTTCCGAGGAGTTGTTGCGCGACCGGACTGGCGGCGTGGTCGGGCGAAAGACCGGGGATCCCAACGGACCCAAGGTGCTCATCGCCGGGCATCTCGATGAAATTGGTTTCATGGTGACGCACATCACCCCCGAGGGCTTCTTGAAGTTCCAGCCCATCGGCGGCTGGTGGTCTCAGGTCGTGCTGGCGCAGCGCGTGATCGTGCAGACGCGCAAGGGGCCTTTGCTCGGCGTCACAGGTTCCAAGCCTCCTCACATTTTGTCCGCGGACGAGCGCAAAAAGGTAGTTGAACTGAAGGACGTGTTTGTGGACATCGGCGCCACGAGCAAGGAGCACGCGGAAGAGATGGGCGTGCGGCCGGGCGACGCCATTGTCCCGCACAGCCCGTTCACCCAGCTCGGGAATCCGAAGATGTACGTGTCGAAGGCGCTCGACAATCGGCTCGGCTGCGCCACCGCGCTCTGCGTGCTGAAGGAACTGCAAGGGCAGGCGCACCCTAACGTCGTGTTTGCGGGTGCCACCGCGCAGGAGGAAGTCGGTCTGCGCGGCGCGAAGACGCTCGTCCACCTGGTCGATCCCGACATCGCCATTTCCGTTGACGTGGGCGTGGCGGGAGATACGCCGGGGATCGACAGCGGGGAACGCCAGCACCTGGGTGACGCGGGCAAGGGGCCGCTGCTCATGATTTACGACCACTCCATGATCCCGAACAACCGGTTCCGGGATTTCGTGTTGGACATCGCCGCGGCGGAACACATTCCGGTGCAGCTCAGCAGCATGGCGGGCGGCGGAACGGATGCGGGATCGTTCCACCTGCACGGCATCGGTGTGCCGAGCGTGAACATCGGCTTTGCGACGCGCTACATTCACAGCCACAACGGCGTCGTGCACGAGGACGACTACCTGCAGGCTATCCAACTCGTCACGGCCATGGTGAAGGCGCTCGATAGGGATATGGTCACCGAAATTCAGGCGTGGTAAAGTGAAAAGTGGACAGTCCGCGAGGCGCCGGTCATTCGGCGCCTCGCTTCTCAAGGAGGCCCCTGAATGCCCGACCTTCTACATTTTCTGCAGGGCCTGTGGGGAAATACCGCGCTGATGGCCGCCATCTGCGCCATCGTGGTGACCCAGATCCTAAAGATCCCCATCCATTTTGTGACGACGCGCGCCTGGGATTGGAGCCGCGTGTTCGGCGCGGGCGGCATGCCGAGCTCGCATTCGGCGGGCGTGGTGGCGTTGGCCACCGCGCTCTGGTTTGTCGTGGGCCCGACGTCGCCCATTTTCGCTGTCGCCGTGGTTTTCGCCGCCATCGTGATGTACGACGCCGGCGGCATTCGGCGTCATGCGGGTGAACACGCTGTGCTGCTCAACCGGATTGCCATGGAATTTTCGCAGCGATCCGAATCGGCCGTCGCGGGGCAGCCTGAAGGAGAGCGCCTGAAGGAGATTCTCGGGCATGAACCCGCCGAGATCGTCGTGGGCGGTTTGATAGGCCTCGTCATCGGAATCGCCTTCGGCAGGTGGTGGTGACGTGGGGGACGTGCGATTTGCCCCAGCCAAAGACTTGCAGTTTGACCTCGCGAGTCGCCACCCGGCACCGCACTCGGTGCTCGTCTTCGCGAGGCTGTTCGACGGCTGCGTCTGGGTGCGTCATCATGAGCGGGGATGGGAGCTTCCCGGGGGCAAGGTGGAACCTGGCGAGGCGCCGGACGCCGCAGCGCGGCGCGAAGCGTTTGAGGAGGCGGGGGTTTTGCTCGACAACCTCGCCTGGTTTGCGCAGTACACGATTGTCCTGCGCGACGGCCGCGAGGCGAGCAAATGGGTGTATGTCGCCGACGTGTACGACGTGAAAGCTCGGCCCGCGACATCCGAGACGACGGCGGTTCAGCTCGTGCCGTGGGTTCGGGGTATAGAAGGTTTTCCTGCGGCGGATCGAAGTCCCATCGTGCAGGACGAGGTGTTTGCGAAGCTGTTTGCGGAAGTGGCATTCCGTTCGCGAGCGAGGTGAGATGATGTTTTTGACCAAGGATCATAAGCAGCAAATCGAGGCATGGCTTGAAGCGCTCAGTCAACGCGCCGAATGGTTGCAGGCCTTGGCCGAGCGGGAGGATGCCTGGGAGCTCGATCTCACGTGGCGGCTTGCCGCCGAGCGCGCGCTCTGGACAAGTGTCGAATACGTCACCGACATCGCGTCGCTCATCATCGACGCGCTCGTGATGCGCGATCCCGGCGGCTACGCCGATATCGTCAAAGTCCTCGTCGAGGAAGACGTCCTCCAACGTTCATGGTTCGATGCGTTCACCGGCGCAATCGACTTCCGTTCTCGCCTTCTTCGCGATCACGCCCGCATCACGCCGACGGACGTGCGCGAGACGGTGTTGCGTTACGCGGATCTGTTCGCTCCCTTCATGAACCAGATTCGCGAGTTTCTGCGCAACTACTAGACGTCGTCGAGATCGTCCGGGATGTACACGGTTACCCGGCAGTTGCGCTTCACCCCAAACTGCAAGGCATGTTTCCGCGACGGCATCAGCACGTCGATGTGATGGCCTCGAATGGCACCTCCCGTGTCTTCTGCGATTCGCCAGCCCACGCCTTCGATGTAGAGCAGGCTGCCGTAAGGGATCACCGCCGGATCGACGGCAACCGTCCGTCCGATCACGGCGGGCCGCCCGGTGCTCGTCACGCCAAAGCCGGGATCGCCAGGATCCTTTCCCGTGGAGTAGCGGTCCAGGTTGTAGGCGGTGACGACGAACGTGTCGGTCACCTTCTTGCACCGGCGAATGTCGTAGCTGCGCCCGAAGACCGTGATGGCCTCCGGTTCGGCTCGCCACGACGCCTGCTCTGCATGCGCGGCCAATGGCGCATGCTTGGCGACCGGCGTTCCGTTCGCCGGCGCGGCACTTGAGCACCAAGAAACGGCTGCACAGACGAGCGTGAGGCACATACCTATGCGTCGGGATCGGTTCATGGTTGTAAGATGTGCATGGATGGGCAAATTATGCAATCGGGAGAGGCCTGACCTGTAGAAGTGCGTCGCCCGGCCGAGATCGCGAGACCTTGTGGCCGGGCGACACGTGTCGTTCAGGTGTACATTTGTCGAACAGCGGACAGATGCCGATACCAGTACGATCCCGGCCGCACGCTGAGGAAGCCCACGCGGCCAAGTCCGCCGCCGCATTGAATCATTTTGCCGTTGCCGGCGTAGATGCCGACGTGACCGCCGTCGTCGAAGATGAGCAGGTCGCCTGGCTTGAGGTTGCTGAGTGAAACGCGCCAACCCACTTTGAGGTACTGCAACCGAGATGACGTCGTGAAGCGATACCCAAGGGCGTGGTGGTACACGTATTCCACAAAGTTCGAGCAGTCGAATCCGTACTGCCCACGGTCTTCGTTGTGACCCCAGATGTAAGGCGTGCCGATTTTGCTATCGGCGACTTTCAGGACGGCCTGTGTCTTCTGTTGGTAGGACGCGTTTTTCGGGGCGAGAGGCTGAATGGAAGGATCCAGACGAACCCCGGGGGGCAGTGAGGTCTGAGCGAAGGCAGTGAAACCGCCCAACGTCAACGTGGCAACGGTGGCGCAAGTTGCGGCAAGCGCTCCAAGAGATATTCGTTTCGGCAGCATGCTTCTCCTCCTGTAGCCTCCGAGGTTAGTTGACGGGTTCGGGTGGAAGAGTCCCCCTACGCGCCTGTGGCGCAATTCACCCCTGGGCCTTGAGCCCGCTTGTCCCCCGTACCTGCGTCTGCAGGATTCGGCGTGATCTTGGTGTGCGTGGTGCAAGGAAAGCGTAACAGGAAGCACAAGCTCATTCATTACGAGATTGATGGATCGCGCGGAGGATCCATGGATCCAAAGGGAGGGCGATCGTTGAAGTCGTAGCTCAGGCGGTGATCCTCATGAAAAGTCAAAGGATGATCTTGGGTGATTCGAGGTTTTGGGGAACGCTGTAAAGGCGGGGGAGCTGCCGTCGCCCAAGACCCGGCGATCTCCGAAGGCGCGTGGTTCGGCGCTCACGAAACAAGGCCCCGACCTCGGAGCGGGGCCTTGATGGGAGCGCACGTCACGCGTTGGATGTCGCGTTGGACGTGGCTGTTGCCGACGACGTCGGCTGTGCGCCTGGCAGATGGGCGCCTGAAGGATGCGGGAGCGTACCATTGACCCAGTCGGTGATCCAGGTGTCGACCCGCGCGGACAGTGCCTGTGCCTGGCTCGAGGAGATCTTGCCGCCGGAAACGGCCTTTTGGATGTCGGCTTGCGCCGCGCGCTCCAAGTCGGAGATGAGCGTCGACGACGAGACGCCCTGGGCCGTGGCGATCTCGGCGAGCGTCTCTCCCTTGCGCAAATCGGCAATGAGCGCGGAGGTCGACAGCTTCAAGTCTTGCGCGGCGGTCGCGACGAGATCGCGGCGCCATGCGCCGAACTCGCGAGGGCGCACCTTGTCCCATCCGAGCGGCGATTTTCCACTCACCCAGCCTTGAATGGCGCGATCGACCCGGGATTCGATTGTCGACGCCTGTTGACTGGTGAGCGTGCCGCTCGCAACGTCTGCCTGAAGGTCCGACGCGGCTTTGTTTTCGAGATCGGTCACGAGCGTCGACGTGGAAACGCCGGCCTGGGACGCGAGTTGCCCGATGGTCTTGCCGTTTCGCAAGTCTTGCTGCAACGCTGTCGGTGTCAGGTTGAGTTCCTGCGCGAGTTCGGTCAGCAAGTCATGCCGAAGCGTGCGTAGAACTTGGCGTTTTTCGGGCATCGACGAGTTGGTGTTTCCATCCGCAGCGCGAACCGCCTTCGTGCTATGGTCTGCGGCGAACACCACACCCCCGCCCACGGCGAACGTCCACAAGAGCGCGGCTGATCCGAGAAGAGCCTTCCGGTGCGTGAACGTTGCCATCCTTGCCACCTCCGTACCGAAAGTGGGATGGATACGGTGCGGTTTGAACGTAACACAGGAGGCTTGAAATCCTCTCGAATCGGGGCAGACGGCTCAGCTAACCCACCAGGGATCTCGAACGCAGGACCGGAGCACCAGTTCCAACTGCTCGGATGACACGCGGTAAGGGACATTCTTTTTCCGCTTATGCCGCACCATTTGCACCATGCCGTCCCCGTAGAGGTACGCGGTAAACTCGTACATCCGCTTTCCTTCTTTGACGCGGATGAAAATTGGATTATAGTTCAATTCAGGTATCATGCCGCGCTCAAACAGGAAGTCTGCCTGGTTGAACGCGTGAAGAAATCGATCGCGATCGCGCCCGCGAAGTTCCGTGCCGTACACGTTGACCGATGTCACCCGAGAAACGTCGAACGTCGGGTGAATGGACAGCGACGAAATGAGGCGGTTGGCCCAGATGCTGGGCGGTGTCAGCGCAAACGCTAAAATGGGGAACACGACGGCGGCAGCATACACAACCCACTGCGGAATGGCTGGCAACCCGGATCTCCCCTTGTTGATGAAGTCGCCTTGACGATATTATAGCGCTCGCAGCGTGGCCATTTGTATCAAAATCTCCGGGAGCAGCACTCGCCTTTGTGACGTTTTATGGAGATTTCGAACGGCGTGGGAGTTGACAGGCGTCGCGACGTCGATTTAAAGTATAGGTGCGTTTGGGCGCGGACATATGCGGAAGTAGCTCAGGGGTAGAGCATCGCCTTGCCAAGGCGAGGGTCGCGGGTTCGAATCCCGTCTTCCGCTCCAGCTCAAGGGGAGGTATGGCCTCTCCTTCGTTGTCATGTGGAGAGGTGGGCGAGTGGTTGAAGTCAGCGGTCTTGAAAACCGCCGTGTCCGCAAGGGCACCGTGGGTTCGAATCCCACCCTCTCCGCCAACAAACTGAGAAATGGCGAGGGTTTTGCCCCTCGCCATTTTTGGTTCACTCACAGTCATCTCTCCTTCTTCTGCCCATCGCTCTTTGCGAGGTTGGGGGGAGCACTGTGGACTGAGATGAAGTCACTTAGCTGGTCAATGGCTGATTGTTGCAGGTTGTTCCTCCTGGCGTTCTTTGTGGATCTGTAATGCCGGAATAATGGGGTAGCTTAAGTTTTGGGCACTGTGATGAGTTTTGACGAAATCGACATCCATCCACCGAAGCCCAAGAATTTCGCCTTTACGTAATCCTGTCATGATAGATAGCAGAAAGGCAATATCGTAACGATCTTGTTGAGCAACACTCAGGAAACGATTCACATGTTCGATATCCTCACCTGAACGTCAACTTTTTGTGGTCTAGGAGGATCAACTGAATCGCACACGTTACGTGGAACGAGTCCCCAACGTGTCGCGCGCTCTAAAGCTTCATGCAGTACAAGATGGGCATGCAGAATGGTGAGATTGGAAATTGTGTCTGGCCTTCCGTCGCTTCGTGGAGCCTTTTGAAGATCGCGATATAATTTTTGCAAGATGGTAGGTGGGAGTTTTGCAAGTTTCACAGGAACTCTTTTTACACATGATACCGGACACAACTCTTTCGCTTTCGGTCTTAGGTTCCGGACTTCGCCATCCACCCGTACAAAGTCTTCACGGAGATCCTGAGATCACGTGCGATCTCGCTTGCTGGTTCGTGACCTTCTAAAGCGAGTTGAACAGCATGTAGCTTAATGTCGTTGTCGTACTTTTGTGTTACGTGGCTCACCTCGAATCGGCTCATTCTTACATTCTCGATTCGCTGTGTCCACTGTTTTACCTAACACTACCCGCGGACCGCCCCTGGGTGGAGTTCGTCTTACGCGAATTTTCCAGAATGTAGTGCGCAATGGCTTGAGAAATCTACTCAGTGAGGTCCCCCTACTAGCGTAAAAATGTGATAAGGTTGAACTCAGAACGAGGTTGCATGCGTAATTGGAGGGACATGTGGATGGAAACCACCTCATGGCGGCTGACAGCGCTCATCCTGGTGTGTGTCCTGGGGGTGGCAGGGTGTGGAACGGTGCAAGTTTCGTCGAAGACGTACGGTACTGGAGTGGAACAGCCTCCTGCAAAGGGAAACGGTGGGTCCCAGGACACGGGGAATGCGACTGCCAGTGCAAGCGTTCTCATCCCAGGTGCTGAAGCGCCAGACGTCACACTAACCTTAGAGCCCTCGGGCAAGCAGGTTCAGTTGGCATCATACATAGGAAAAAAGCCTCTCATCATCAATGCTTGGGCTTCTTGGTGTCCTCCATGTCAGGAGGAGACACCTCATTTCGTCAAGTTATACGCTGACTATAAAGCCGAAGTGCAATTTCTTGGAGTAAACCTGACGAGTCTAGACAGCATCGTGGATGCCGAGGCATTCATTCGGCGTTATCACATTCCCTATCCGGTGTTGTTCGACACAAAGGGAGATTTTTACCGTGCTTATAGCGTGATCGCGGAACCCATGACGTACGTGGTCAGTCCTTCTGGTAAAGTTGTCTCTATTCACGTTGGTGCACTGTCCTCATCTGCGCTTAATCAGGTTGTTCAGCAGGCCATAGCCAGTAGATAGGATTTCGGGAGTAATTGCGGACCTGAGATTGAAACGGGGCTCAATCATGACACCAACCGTCTGGATTTCATTTTTGGCGGGATTGTTGTCGTTTTTCTCACCATGCGTGCTGCCACTCTATCCATCGTACCTGTCATATATCTCCGGTGTGTCGATTAGTCAAGTGGAAGTCGGACTTCTGACGCGCGAAACACAGATACGAGTATTGCTTCACACTTTGTTTTTTGTGTTTGGGTTATCTGTAATTTTCTTTTCCTTGGGTCTTTCTGCTAGTTGGATTGGGCGGTTGTTCTTTCAGTACCGGGAAATCATCCGTTTCGTGGGCGGTCTAGTGCTCATTGTCATGGGTCTCATACTCGCTGGTATTATTGCACCAAACATTCTGATACGCGAATGGAAATGGCACTACCGTCGGCGGCGTGTACATTATCTCGGCTCGTTCCTCATCGGGGTGAGCTTTGCGTCTGGATGGACGCCGTGCGTTGGACCTATTTTTTCGTCGGTTCTCGTTCTCGCGGCAACAAATGAAGCTGCGGGCATCTTACTAATCACGGCCTACATAGCTGGATTTTCCATCCCGTTCCTTGTGATAGCTGGCACGTTAGGATCTCGCCGAATACTCCTCAGTATTGTCCGCTATAGCGCTTGGGTCTCGAGGGTGAGCGGATACCTCCTAATTCTGATGGGAATTTTGCTGGCGAGCAATGCAATGCAGCGGATTAGCAACTGGACAATAAGTGTACTTGGAATCCATTCGTAGTCGGTTGAGGGAACTACAAGGGAGCGCGGGGACCGTTCATAAACGATAGGAAATCCGGACATCGCATCGTCTTCTTATCCGAGGTCTGATACGAGAAGTAACGCGCTGAGCGCGAATATACCTTGTTGGGTATATGGCAAGCGTCAGTGAATCTGTCACTCCGAACGAGGCCAAATGCGGCAGTGATAATGTCACTTTGCGCATGTGAAATCTGATAGGCCGTACACTTGCACTCGTGTGGTGTGTCTGACGGGCAAGCCTGAAGGAACCCAGGAGCAAGAAGAGCTAGTCGCGTCTCTTCAGGCCGTAGCGAGCGTGCCACACGGTGCAAGGGACGCTGCGCTTACGGCCTCGCATGCAGCCACCCCAAGAGCAAGCCTTGACGATCCGACCGTGGCTTGATTACGGTGAAATTGCCTCTGCAGATGGAGTCGAAAGCTTCGGTTTTGGTCGGCCGACAGTCATTCGACGCCATGGATGGTCTGCAGGGGGCTTGTAGGGTTGGCGGGAAGGTGTGGGCGTGACATCTTCCCGCCTTTGAACAGTCGGGGACTTCGGACAAGGCTCGAGACGATACAAGCGCCGTTGTCCAGCTGCAATCCACAATTCTCCGTCGGCAGTCACCCGAACCTCGACGGTGGAACGAGGGGCCAGAGTCTCCTGGTGCTGAGCGGGAGCCATGCGGTACGTTTGTCCTTTCCACGAAATCGTTTGACCGGGCGAAACCTTACGCCAAGCCCGGTGGCAAAGAATACGACGGAGGTCGTGGTGAGGAGCCAGTGGTCGGTATGCCGGTTCTGGTGACTCAGGCTCCACAGCAAAACGTGCGTTGAACCGCTCAACAAACGCGCGAAGGAAGGCATTCGCCGCTTCAAGGGTTGAAATGCGGTGCAGGCGTAGTTCGTGCGTGAGGCGGTCCTGAAGGGTCTCCCACAGACGTTCAATTCGCCCCTTCGCTTGCGGGGAGCGTGCAAAGGTCAAGGAAATCCCGAGTTCGGCCACTGCCCTGCCAAGTTGAGTGGAAGGTTTGACGCCAGCCAATTCTTCGTCGATCGTGAGTTTGTCAGCCTTAGGCGAGCGGAAGATCGTATGGCGATCCACGTACAGAGCGACGGGGATGCCATAGGCCATGATGCCTTGGTGGAGAACACATCAATAGTCCTCAAGACACTCCGTGGGGGCAAATGCAGCGTCGACGATTCGCCCTGTGGCGTCGTCGATTGCAGCATGCAAGGTCAGACGGGGGCCGCGGTCTTCGAGCCAGTCGAAGGTACTGGCATCCATTTGCCAGAGCAGGCCCGCTTGGGGCATTCTACGACGCGAGCGATGGGCTCGAGGAGCACGATGTTTGCGGGTGGCTGAAATGCCGGCTGCACGGAGGATACGCCGAACGGTGGACGTGCTGACGTGGATGTTTTCACGTTGAGCCAAAAGCTCCGTGAGTGGTGCGTCCGCGATGAACTAGCGAGTGACGGCTCGGTCAATTATGTGATCAAAGGGGCAATTGACCTTTTGATGAAAAGTCGTTAATGGGAGGAACAAGGTGTTTTTTCATCATAATGCAGATTTTGTTCCGCGGTGTCTTAGCTGACAATGATATAATCACTTTGAGCTATAGAATCATTAGAAGAATCTTTCCAAACCAGGAGGAAATTATGAATCGCAAATTAATGGGTATCCCTTTGAGTGTCGCATTACTCATCTTTACCGTGACTGGATGTTCTACATCTGAACAGGTTCATCATCACGCAAATGGTCTGTCCGCCGCAAGCGGTTCCAAGGCGTCGTCACCCGTGACCATCGCGGAGGCGGAACTTAAACCACACGGTGCGATTTCCGTGAGCGCTTCGGCGACCCTCGCTGTCAACCGAGAGAATCAAACTCTGACTGTGTCTGTCGACGCCGTCCACCTTGCACCAAATCATCGCTATGCGGTCTTCCTTGTGACAGATTCGGATGTCTCGAATAAGTCTCAGAAGTTGCTCGGCGCGCTGAAGGCAGATGAACATGGCGAGGCAACGTTTATGACTATCGTTAAGCAGATTTCGAGCATTCCAGCTACGGGTTGGAACCTTAAGCTGGTAGAAGGCGGCCACGTGCTGGCCTCGGGACCGGTACACATCTTGGTCATGAACACGAAACATGCGACAGGTCTCGCCAACGGCTGAAAGAGGGGGGATTGTGGGATCACACACCTGCATAATGTCCCACAGAAAGCCCCATGTGAGTATGGGTATTGAGTCAATACAATGGACACATCAAAATCGAGAATGGTAAGCGTCAACCGAACCACACTTTTCCTGCACCGGCTTCGGCATCGGCACAGGGGTCTGCACGTCTTGCGCTTCACAGTGCCGGCAGGCGTACACGG
>NZ_BCRQ01000051.1 GCF_001552675.1 Alicyclobacillus sendaiensis NBRC 100866 | reverse complement strand
GGAGGAACTGCCCATGTGCGGAATTGCTGGCTGGGTCGACTGGACGCGCGATCTGCGGCCGGACATCGACATTGTAAAACAAATGGGCCAGGCGCTCGTGTCGCGCGGCCCCGACGCGAGCGGCTGGTTCGCGGCGGCGCACGCGCTCTTCGCCCACCGCCGGCTGATTGTGGTCGATCCGGAAGGCGGCAAGCAGCCGATGACCCGCACGGTGAACGGACGCAGCTACACCATCGTGTACAACGGCGAGCTGTACAACACAGAGGACCTTCGGCGCGATCTCGCCGCGCGCGGCTACGGCTTCGACGGCTATTCGGACACCGAAGTGCTGCTCGTGTCGTACATCGCCTGGGGCGAATCGTGCGTGGAGCGCCTCAACGGCATCTTTGCGTTCGCCATCTGGGATCAGGCCGAGGAGAAGCTCGTGCTCGGGCGGGATCGTTTGGGCGTGAAGCCGCTGTTCTTCACGCGCATCGGGGAAGGGTTGGCGTTTGGCTCGGAGCTCAAGGCGCTCCTCGCGCACCCGAGCGTCGAGCCGGTCATCGACGAGACGGGGCTCGCCGAGATCTTCGCCATCGGCCCAGCGCGCACGCCGGGGCTCGGCGTGTTCAAGGGCATCGAGGAGTTGAAACCGGGCTACCTGCTCATCGCGCGGCCGGAGGGCATCTCGGTGCGCCGCTACTGGAAGCTCGAGAGCCGCGAGCACACCGATTCGCTGGAGAAGACGGTGGAAACGGTGCGCCACCTGTTCATCGACACCGTCGAGCGGCAATTGGTGTCCGACGTACCGCTCGGGACCTTCCTGTCGGGTGGACTCGACTCGAGCGCGGTGTCGGCCGTCGCGGCGCGCTACTACCAGCGGATGGGGCGCGATCCGCTTCACACCTACGCCATCGAGTTCGTGGATATGGAAAAATATTTTCAGGCGAACGCGTTCCAGAAGAGCCTGGACGGCCCGTGGGCCAAGATGATTGCCGAGCACATCGGCAGTATTCACCACCCCATCGCCTTTGACACGCCGGATTTGGAGCGCCACTTGGCCGATCCGCTCTACGCGCGCGACCTCCCCGGCATGGCGGACATCGACACGTCGCTGTATCTCTTCTGCAAGCGCGTCAAGGAAGACGTGACCGTGGCCCTGTCCGGCGAGGCGGCAGACGAGGTGTTCGGTGGATATCCGTGGTTTCACCGCGAGGACGCGATCGCAGCGGACACGTTCCCGTGGTCGCTCCGGCTGTTCGAGCGCATGGCCATCATGTCGGATGAACTGAAGCACCGCATCCGTCCGGAAGCGTACGTCAAGGAGCGGTACCACGAGGCGCTCGACGAGGTGCCTCGCCTGCCTGGCGAGACAGGCCGAGCCGCGCGCGTGCGGGAGATTGGCTATCTGTCCATCACGCGCTTCATGCCCACCCTGCTCGACCGCAAGGACCGCATGAGCATGGCGTCCGGCCTCGAGGTGCGCGTGCCGTTTTGCGATCACCGGCTGGTGGAGTACGTCTTCAACATCCCCTGGGAGCTGAAGACGGCGGGCGGCGAGGTCAAGGGCATTCTGCGGCTCGCCATGGAGGACTTCTTGCCGCGCGAAGCTCTGTACCGCAAGAAGAGCCCGTACCCCTCCACCCCGCATCCGGCGTATTTGGCGCTCGTGCGCGACAAAGCGCTCGCCATGCTGGACGATCCGTCCTCGCCCATCCTGCCGTTTGTGGACGCAAACGCCCTTCGCGCCTTGGCGGAGATGAGCAAGCGCCCGATGGAGCATCGGCCGTGGTTCGGCCAGATCATGGGCACCGCGCAGATGTTCCACTACCTGTGGGAAGTGAACGAGTGGATGAAGGCGTACCGCGTGCGCGTGGTGTGACGAGTGGGCGAGCGACTGCCGGGTCGGGCCCATGAGCGGCGGTTGGGGCGCGGGTCGCGCATACGGCCACCGGTTTTCGCGCACTCTAGCGGGAGACCGAAGGAGGCTGGTCGCTTTGGTACCGGACTGGCTGTGGGGACTCGCATTTGTGGTGGGCATCGCCGCGGCTTGGGCCGTGGTGGACATCCGCGTGCGCCGGCACGACGCGAAAACGGGCCGAGGGCGATAGCTCGGCCCGCTCGCGGTGCCCCACTTGCGTCCACTTGCGCGGCATCCCGTCAAGCGTTCGGCGAAAAGGTGTACGTGTTGTGCATCGTGTTGACGATGCCGACGCCGTTCGAGAAGACGATGCCCACGGGCTTCACGCTCGACGGAAAGCGCAGCCGCTCGCCCGAGCGCACATTCTCTCCGCCGTACGCGCTCGAATTGATGGCGCGCCACCACACCTCGTTGCCGCCCACCGCCACGTAGGACGGCGTCGACGAGATGTGAAGCAGTTGACCGCGCGCGGAATCGTACGCCATCACGCCCGCCGCGTTCGAGGACCAGGCGTAGATGCCGTTTGCCGCGCAGAGCGTCGATGGGTTCTCGTTCTCCCCGTGCGCTACGATGACCGCGCGGTGGTGGGCGAGATCGTCGAGCTCAAGCGTGAACGGGATCTTCATCGGGACGCGCAGGACGTCCCCCGCGCGTTCCTCCACCACGGCCACGGTCGAGCCGTCCACCGCAAAGTCCGCGATGACCTCCTCGTCCCCCTGCGCCGCACGGCTCAGGACGACGCCATCCGCTCCCGTCAGAAGATTGCGACGGTGCAGCGCGGTCACCACCGTCGCCGCGTCTCCCGTTCCCTGCTCCTTCTGCGTGAGATACCAGAGCTCGCTGCCCACCAGTTGCATCTTCAACAGCACGCCGTTCTCGGCCGACGCGCGCCATACCTCAAACGCCCGTTTGGCCTTCACGTCGTACGCATCGACGCGCGTCTCGCCATCCGACATGTCCATCGTGACGTACTGCCAGGCAATCCAGTCCCCGCTCGCCTGCTCATCGTACGTCTCGCGATAGCCTTCGGCGCCCGGCTGCGGCAGATACGCGCGCAGATTCGTCGCCCAAATGCGCCCGTACGCGTACGATCCCGCCTTGGGCCCGCCCGGAACCTGAACGCCGGGCGTCGGACACAGGAAGCCTGCCGTTGGGCTGTAGGCGTCTGCGGGGAATCCGTGGAATGTGGCCGCGACGGGGTTCACATGGATCTCCTTCGCAAGCGCCGCCCTCTCGCTTGCGCTTGCGTGCGCGGCCGGTGGACTTCCATGGCTCGCGCCACATCCGCTCACCGCCCCAAGGCTAGCTGCCATCAAAACGGAGAGACGGCGACCTTTGCACAAACGAGCGGCGCCGACGGCCTCGCCCGGCCTCAGCGCCGCTCTCCAGGAGAATCAAGCGGGTGCACAGGTTCTTCGTGCTTGCGCATCACGTGATCCCAATACAACAGGCCGCCACCCACGAGCATGAGCATCACCGAGAGGATGATCATCCACATGATGGTCTCGGAATCCAGACCTTGAAACCAGGACGCAAATTCCGGGCCCACGGTGCTCCACCCCGCTTTCCGCGGCTAGTGTGCGCCGCGCGCCTCGCCGCTATACGGCGCCAGCGACACGAGCGACATGGAGCTTGTACACGTATTCGCACAAAAACTCGACGGCCTCGAGGTGCCGGCGGGCGTCGTCCGGCGTATTTCCCCACGCGTACACCCCGTGTGCCCGCACCAGGACGGCCGGCACGTCGGCGCGCGCCGCGTCGGCCACGGCCGAGCCCAGGCGATGAAGATCCGCCCAGTTGGGCACAATCGGGATGCGCACAGCGGCATCCTCCTCCCAGTGGCCGAGCGCCTTCACGAGCTCGTGTCCGCCGATCTCGACGAACCCCCGCTCTGCGTACAGCTCGCTCACCAGGTTGTTGTACACCGTGTGGACGTGCAGGATGCTGCCGCACCCGAACTTCTCATACAGCGCCACATGCACCGTGGTCTCCGCGGAAGGCTTGTACGGCGTCTCGCCTTGCACCTGCATCTTTGCGTCAAGGAGCAGCACGTCCTCCGGCCGCAGCCGGGACTTGTCCGCGCCGCTTCGCGTGATGGCAAACGTGAGCGGCTCCTCCGACACCCGCACCGACAGGTTGCCGCTCGTCGCAGGCAGCCAGCCGCGGCTCGCCGCGAACTGGGCCAGCTCCATGACGCTTGCCTGCGCCTCATGAAAGGTGGACATACAACTCGCTCCCCTTGTCCAGAATCGCCGCCGTGATGTCGTCAAACGTCTCAAACGGGAGGTGCGGCAGGCCCAGCTCCCGCGCGAGGCGCAGGAGATCGCTTCGCGCGAAGACGAAGTCGGCCATCTTCGCGGCTTTCACATCCGTGACCCCGTCGCCGACGGCGATGATGTCATCTCCCGGCTGTGCGATTTCGCGAATGACGCGCGGCTTGCACAGGCCACAGCCGCCCTCGCACGCCTCGTCGCAGGGCTTCGACCAGATCACGCGCAGGTGCGATCCCGTCGCGTCGATGCGGTTGCAGTAGATATCCACAGAGGTTGTGGATAAGTTGTGGATAACCGGCTCCACGAAAAAGTCGAATCCGCCGCTGACAATGGCGACCTTCCACCCGAGTTGTTCACAGGTGTGGATGAATTGTGGAAAACCTCGGCGCACGACCGTAGCCGCTTGCGCGTATGCCACCACCGCGCCGTACTGACTCGATGGAATCAGGGCAAACATCGCCTCGACGCCATCCTTGACGGAGGTCTCGCCCGCGCGCACGGCCCGAATGATGGGCTCGCTCGCCTCCGGCGCGAAGTGGCGCATGATGCTGACAATCATATCCCGCTCGGAGATGGTGCCATCGAAGTCGCAGATCACGCGCACCGTCACGAGGGCACCCCCCACTTCTCCAGCGCCTGCCGGAGCGCCGGGCGGTCCTTCGCGGCTTCCTCAAGCGGCACCCCATGCTCGACAGCCCAGATGGCGTCGAAAAACGCGCGGCCGCCCATGCGCGCGCCGCCAGGATGACCGTGGATGCCACCGCCGGCGTTCAGGACGAGATCGACGCCGAAGTCCTGGTACAGCCGCGGCACGAGCCCCGGGTAGATACCGGCGGACGGCGCGGGCAGCACGGGTTTGTGCGGCGCGTCCGCGCGCAGATGCTCCACGAGGCGGCGCGTGGGCTCGGCTCCGAGCGTCACGCTACCGTACATGGACGGGAAGATGCCGATGTCCGCCCCCGCCAGCCGCATGAGCTGTCCCAGCACGATGTCCGCCGCGATGCCGTAGTTGGGCGATCCGTACAGCGCCCCGGACACGGCCGGGTGCGCGAGGATGGGCACGTGGACCTCAGGGTCTCGGGCGAGATCGGCCACCACGTCGTAGCCGTAGGCCACCACGTTGACGAGCAGCGCGCCGGCGCCCTGATCCGCGAGCCTGCGGGCCCTGTCGCGCAAGGCGTGCACGGGCCCCGTGAGATTGACCGCATAGGCGGTCTGCCGCCCGGTGCGCTGCGCCACCTCGCGCGCCTTTTCGGCGTAGGCGCGGACGCGCTCCTCCGGCGTGGCGTACGCCTCCGTGAAGAAGATCTCGTCGTCCTTGACGAGATCCACCCCGCCCTCGGCCTGCTCGCCAAACGCCTCCACGAGCTCGTCCAGCGTGAGCCCCGCGCACGCCTTGAAGATGCTCATGACGAGCGGGCGGCCGTGCGCCCCGAGCCGCTCACGCACACCTTCCACGCCGAACTTGGGCCCGGGGAACTGGCGGGCGAGCGCGTCGGGCAGGTACAGCCGCTCGAGCCGAATCTCGCCGTCCATCGACAGCTTCCCGAACACCGTGACGAGGAGCGACGCGAACGTGCCGTTCAAATTCGCCACCGGATAGGCGATGTCGATCTCGGCGACGACCTCGCCGTTTGTGCCTTCTTCGAGGACGCGAATGCCCTCCACGCGGCCGCAGTGCTTCGCCACCTCCGACTTGCGCGCGGCCGGCAAATCCGTCCACGAGCCGATGGTCAAGCCCACCGCGATGCCCTCGGCTCTCGCCTCCAGCTTATCTCTGCGATCCCGCAGGCGATACGTGGCCACCACCGCATCGCGCGGGGAAACGTCCGCGTTCACCACTTGATCCTCCACCTCGCTTCGTATGCCCACGCACGGGTTCATCCACAGACCTGTGGGTAATCCAACCGCCATTATACACAAGCCGGATCGCGCGTCACACGCGGTTTTCCACAGCGGCCTGTGGATATTGGGGATGAAACTGTGGATAAGCATGTGGACAGGTGCCGCACAGCCCAAGAGCGCAAACGCGAGCCTGCCGCCGAACCCGCGCGAGGTGGTGCAGAGCGTCATGCAGACGGCGCTTCGTGGATCGCTCCCCGGCGTGCCGTTTTCGGACGGAGAGAACATCGAGCAGGTAATGAAGGCCTGGGGATCTCCGTTCGCCCAGGGGGATGGTGGCGCCGGCGTGTACGTCACCTACCGCGACAAGGGCACGGCGTTGGGCCTTGACCAAGGCGACCAGATCTTCGACGTGCGGTCCTACGCGCCCGCGCTGCAGGCCCTCACGTACGAGGAGATTGCAGCCGCCCTCGGCGCGCCCGGCTCTCTGGCGTATCCCAACCCAGACATCGAGGACGAGATCGCCCCCTGTGGACAAATGCCACTCGGAATTCTACGATATACAGCAAGCGGCGGATGTCCGCGGACATGGAGATGAAAACAGGGAGGTCGGCGTGGTGGCATACGTACGGATTCGCAACACGGGCGAAGAGATCCGCGGCGAGGACCAGGTGCGCGAGTTCTTAAACCGAAACGAAGTCTATTACGATCACTGGGATGTGGATGCGCGGCTCCCGGAGGCGCTCAAAGGCAAGTTTGACCTCTCGGATGCGGAGAAGGACGAGATCTTGCAGGCTCTGCAGGAGGAGATTCAGGACCTCTCCCGCAAGCGCGGCTACGTGAAGTGGGACGTCATTTCGCTCTCGGAGTCGGCACCAAATTTGGATGAACTCTTGAAGAAGTTCGAGCAGGTCCACACGCACACCGAGGACGAGGTCCGCGCCATCGTGTCGGGGAGCGGGATTTTCGTCATCAAGGGCAAGGACGGCGGCTATTTCGACGTGGTGCTTGCCGCCGGGGACGTCATCTCGGTGCCGGAGGGGAACCCGCACTTCTTCACGCTCACGGACGAGCGCAAGGTCGTGGCGGTGCGCCTGTTTATCGATCCGGCGGGATGGGTCGCGCACCCGTACGAGGATCCCGCGTTCCAACAGGCGTAAGGGCGCGCACGACCGGGCGGCCGTTGGGCCGCCTCTTTTCATGTCCGCTTACTCGGGCGAAGCCCGATGCGCAAACGGCCTGGGCGTGGCGGGCGGCGGCCCGGCCAAGCCGCCGCCCCGACGGCTCGCCACTCAGCAGGACGCCGTCGCGACCGGCGCAGCCGGGACAAACAGGAAGAACAACACGAAGATGATCAGGAACACGACCGCCCAACGGGTGTACCCACCAAACACACCGTACATGAACATCCTCCTCCTTCTTGCAAGCGTTCGCTATACGGTATGTGGCGGAGCGCCCCGAAGCCTAGACGTTCGCCCGCTTTTGCCAAGTTGGGCGCGTGTCACGCCGCGCGTCACGTCGGTTCGATGCCGCGCCACAGGAGATCGACGAGTTCCTCGGCCACCTCGTCAATGACCGCTTGTCCTCCGCCGCGGCGCCGAATCTCCGCCTGACCCATGCCGAGCAGCGCCAGGTACGATCTCGCCGCAAACATCGCGTCGATCTGCCGCAGGCGCCCCCGCGCCATCTCCTCGGCCAGTTCCTGGGCAATGACCTCGACCAGCCGCTCTTCGGCCTGGTGCATCTCCTCCAGTTGTTCCTTACGAAGCGCGCGCTGACTGCCGCGGAGAATGTGGTTCATGTCAAGCGTCGCAGGAATGGCGAGCCGGGTTCGCGTGAGCTTGCGCAGGCGCTCGCTGAGCGGCCCGCCCTCGCGCAAAATGGCCTGCGTGCGCTCGCGGGACGCGCGCATCACTTCCATCATCGCGCGCTGAAACAGCTCCGTCTTGGAGCCGAAGTAGTAATACACCACGGCCTTGGTGACGCCGGCCCGATCCGCCACTTCATCCATCGAGACCGCGGCAAAGCCCTCCTCCATAAAGCAGTCGGCCGCCGCACGCAGAATTTTTTCGGCGGTCGGTTCGTCCACCTCCACCTGCGGCGGGCGTCCGGGCCGCCGGTTTCTGGCCTTTCGCATGCTCTCACCTTCTTCTCGCATCGCCTTCGATGGTATCGAATTTGAGGCAGCGCGCAAAGCGCGTTTACAAATTAACCATCCAGTATATATAATTACGGCATCGCCGAAAGGAGGTCGACGAACGTGCTTCGCTCTGAACCGAACATGAAGGCCTGGAGCCGGACGTGGCGCGCGGCCATCCTCGCCGCTTGGATCCTCGCCGCAGCCTTGCTCGCCGCCATCTTCCCCGCGGCATCCAAACAGGAGGTCAACCGCGCCACGCTCGTGCCCGACTCCGCGCCGAGCCAGGTGGCGGCCGCCCGCGTGCGGGAGGCGTTCCCCGCATCGTCCGGCACGCCTGCCATCCTCGTCTTTGCGGATCCGGCAGGCATCTCCACTGCCGACTGGGCACGTATTCGCCAGGCGATCCGCGAACTTCGCGCGCATCCCGTGACGGCACAAACAGCGGTGCCTCCGCTCGATGCGCTTCCCCCTGCCGCAGCCGCAGGCTTTGCCTCGAGCGACGGCAAGGTGGTGAGCGTCCCCGTGCTTTTGCGCCCGGACGCGTCGCAGGATCAGCTGAACGAAGCCGTGGCCGAGATCGACCAGGTGCTCCGCCGCACCGCCGGCGCCCAGGCACTCGAGCGCGCACCCGGCAATCCCGGCCTGCACGTTTACGTGACGGGACCGGCAGGCATCGCGGTGGACGCCACCCACCTGTTTCAGCATGCCGATCTCGCCCTGCTCATCGCCACGACGCTCCTCGTCCTCGCCCTGATGATGGTGCTGTATCGCTCGCCCATCCTGGCCTTGGTGCCGCTCGTGAGCGTCGGGATCGCCTACACCGTGGTGAGCTCGCTGCTCGGCGCGTGGGCGCGCTACGGCGGCCTGACCTTCGACGCGCAGACCGTCTCCATCCTGACGGTGCTCCTGTTTGGCGCGGGAACGGATTACTGCCTGTTTTTCATCGCCCGCTACCGCCAGGAGCTGCGGCGCCACGCGCGGCCGTCGGATGCGCTGCGCGCAGGCTACAAGAGCACCGCAGCCGCCATTCTCATGAGCGGCCTCACCGTGTCCGTGTCGCTGCTTTCGCTGTTGGCGGCACAATCGCCGTCCTTCCACGAGTTCGCGATTCCCTTCAGCCTGGGGGTGTTCGTGATGGCGCTCGTCGCCATCACCTTCGTGCCGGCGCTCATTGGCTCGCTGGGGCGAGCGGCGTTTTGGCCGCGCATCCCGCGCTATGAGCCGGATTCGCCGGAGGCGGAGCAGCCGGGGCGCATCTCGCGCTGGCTAGGGCGGACCGCGGTGCGGCGCCGCACGCCGGTGGCCGTCCTGGGCTCGCTTGCGCTTGCGGCCTGTTGCCTGGCCCTGCCCCACGTGCGCACCACGTACGACCTCCTCTCGTCCTTCCCGGCGGATATGCCCTCGCGCGAGGGCTACGCCGTGCTCGCAGCCCATGAGAGCCCGGGCGCGCTCGCGCCCGTCGACGTGCTGGTGGAGGGGGGCAACGCGGAGGCTGCCATCCGGTCCATTCAGTCGCTGGCCAGTGTTCAGAAGGTCCAGCTGGTGGCGTCGCTACATGACGCACACGAGGCCCTGCTGCAGGTGGAACTTCGCACCAATCCCTACAGCGAAGCTGCCATGGCCGCACTTCCGTCCGTCGAGCGGGCTGCGGTGACCGGCGCGTCGGCCGGCGGGCATGCCGCACGCGTGTACGTCGCCGGCGAAACCGCCGCACAGGCCGACACGCGATCCATCACGGCTCGCGACACGCGCGTGGTGGTCCCCATGGTGCTGGCCGCCATCGGGTTGCTCCTGCTCGTCTATCTGCGGTCGGTCGTGGCGCCCCTCTATCTCCTCGCGACCATCGTACTCTCCTACGGGGCCGCGATGGGCCTCGGCTGGCTTGCCATTCGCGAGGTGCTGCATCAGCCCGCCATGCAGGGCGCGATTCCGCTCTACGCGTTCGTCTTCCTGGTGGCGCTCGGCGAGGACTACAACATCTTCGTCATGTCGCGCATCTGGGAGGTCTGGCGCCCGGGGCAGGCTCGTACCGCCGTGGAGCGAGGCGTCGCCGACACAGCGAGCGTGATCACGTCGGCGGGCCTCATCCTGGCTGGCACCTTCGCCATGCTCGCGTCTTTGCCCATTCAGGTGCTCCTGCAATTCGGGGTGGTCACCGCCATCGGCGTGCTGCTCGACACCTTCGTCGTGCGGCCTTGGCTGGTGCCGGCCATCACCGCGCTCCTCGGCGACGCCGCGCGCTGGCCACGGCGCACCTAGCGCACGGCGCCCGAGGCCGCCCTCCCAAAACGCAAAAGGACCGCTCAAAAGAGCGGTCCTTTTTGGCGGAGCCGACGGGATTCGAACCCGCGATCTCCTGCGTGACAGGCAGGCATGTTAGGCCTCTACACCACGGCTCCATCTGGTTGCGGGGGCAGGACTCGAACCTGCGACCTTCGGGTTATGAGCCCGACGAGCTGCCAACTGCTCCACCCCGCGAGGTTTCTCCTTCGTTCACCTAACGCGGCGAACGCTTTAGACTATAACACATCATGCCCCACTCGTCAAGCGCCATTCGGCGCCTCCACGTCAATTTCCAGCAGCGGTTCCGGTTCAAAAGGGCGATTCTCCGCCTGCCGCTCCGCGAGAAAGCGCCGGATCTGCTGCTTCACATCCTGCACCGCGTGACCCTTGTTTTGCCGCAACGCCCGACACACAGGGATCTCTGCGCATGTCGCTACGTACATGCCGTCCGGCAGCTGAAACGTCGAGATGTGAAGCTTCACAACCATCACTCCCCATCCCGATTGTACCGAGTCCCGCGCCTCGGCGCCACTTCGCGCGGCGCTACGCCAAGTGGACCCGCACGATGTCCTCGCCGCGGATGTCACAGAGCTCGAGCGTGTGATTCACGTCATCCACGAGCGCCCGCAGGATGTCGCGTTCGTCCTCGGCCAAAGCCGGGTCCACTTCAATCAGCTGATTCACGAGCAGATGGATGGAGTCCACGTTCGCCGGCCGAATGTGGACCGTTCGATCCCGCCGCCGCTGCAGATGGTGCACGCAGATGCGCTGAACCAAGCAGACGACGAGCTGCCGCTCGCGCTTGGTGAGCCCTTGCTCCAGGTATCGGATTTGCAAGTGCAGTCGGTCGGCCATGCATCAAGCCCCTTGTCGCTAAGCCCAATCTCCATGCTCTATCGATTCTACAAAGATCTGAGCCGATTGTCTGCTGGTGATTGTTCCCTGGGCTGATGACATGGCCGCGAGACCTCGTGACCGACCGGCGAAGGCCCTCAGTGATGATAGATGGCCGCGCCGATGATGAACAAGACCGTGGCGACAATCCATCCCGTCAACCGGCGCGACCTCGTGGAGGACGGCGATGTCATCACGTGCAGGATGATGACCGCCGCAATCATGAGGATGGGATGGAAGATAAACGACCAGCCTGGTCGGCGCACAATCCACGTGATGATGCCGAAGAGCACCTGCAGGTCAAACAGCCCGATGAGGATCCCGCGAAGCGCACGAGGCAGTCCGCGCTGCGTCGCAATTTCCCACGCCGTCGCCAAGATGGCCAGAATGATGAGGATGACGCCAAAGATCATGTGCACGTGCCCCATTTGGATGACACCTCCTTCCAAGGCAAAACGCCGCCCGCATATTTTCGAATCACCCTCAGACACTAGGGCGTGTACAAACGCCCAAGGAGGGATCCGTCATGAAAGCCGTGGCTGTGGAATCGGGTCTGACGCCCATCAAGGAGTACCTCGAACGCCAAGGTTGTCAGGTCGTCGACATGTCGTCCCACATGGAGCCGTCGGTGGGCGCCGTCGTGATCACGGGACTCGACAAGAACGTGATGGGCATGCAGAGCGCCATCCAGCAGGTCCCTGTCATCTCGGCCGACGGCCTCTCCCCCGAAGCCGTGTACGATCGCGTCAAGGATTACCTCCGCTGACTCTACCACGTTCGGCCAAAGGTGAGGCAGGAGCCACCGCCTGCCTCACAGGCTCTCGATATCCTGCAGCACGAGCCGTGCGGCGCCCAGGACGCCGGCCTGATCCCCGAGTTTCGCCGGGACGAGTTTGCACGCGCGCGCGACGCGGGCCAGCGCTTCGCGCTGAAAGGCGTCGCGAAGCGGCCCCATGAGCTGATCGCCCGCGTTCACGAGCCCGCCCGCCACGACGATGACGTCTGGATTCAGGATGTTGGCCACGACTGCGAGCCCCACGGCCAGCCAGTGAATCATGTCGTCCACCACCGCCCGCGCGGCCGGATCGCCCGCCGCAGCCAGCGCGAACACCGCCTTCGCGGTGAGCTCGCCGCCGTCCGGGCTCTTCACGCCTGCCGCCGCGGCGTGGCGCACGAGCGCGGTAGCCGAGGCGAGCGTTTCCAGGCAGCCGCGGTGGCCGCAATTGCACAGCTCGCCGTCGTTTTTCACCATGATGTGACCGATTTCACCCGCCATGGTCGAAGCGCCGCGGTGAATGCGCCCGCCAATGACAATGCCGCCGCCGACGCCGGTGCCCAGTGTCACGCAGAGGGCGGTGTGCGCATTCTGCCCCGCGCCGAGCCACACCTCGCCGAGCGCCGCGACGTTCGCGTCGTTGTCCACGCGGACAGGTTTGTCTAGCGACGCCTGGAGCAGGTCCGCTAGGGGAACATCTCGCCAATGCAGGTTGACCGCTTCCTCCACCCAGCCGCGGGCCACGTCCAAGAAACCCGCCATGCCCACGCCCGCGCCCACGACGGCGTCCCACGCCACGGACGCCTCCTCCGCCATGGCGCGAGCCTCTGCGCCGACCGTGCGGGAGAAGGCCTCCGGCCCCCGCTCAGGGGCCGTGGGGATGGACCTGTCTGCCAACACGCGGCCATCGCTTTGCACGATGGCCAACTTCACGTTTGTACCACCAATGTCGATGCCTAGCGCAAGCTTCTGTTCCATCCGTTGCCCCTTCTCCTCTGGTCCCTTACGCCTTCAGGCGCGATCGCATCTCGTTTTTGTAGGCCTCGACGCCCGGCTGGTCGAACGGGTTGGTGCCCATGAGATACCCGCCGACCGCGCAGGCGATCTCAAAGAAGTACACGAGTTCTCCGTACAGGGATTCTGGATCCCCCTTCGCCCGAATCAGGATGTTCGGCACGCCGGCCTCGCTGTGCGCGACCATCACCGACTCCACGGCCACCTCCTGCAGCCGGGAGAACGAGACGCCGTCCAGATACGCGTTCTTCTCGTCCAGCCCGCGCGGCACGACGAGCTCCGGCTCGTCCGAGAAATGGACGTCGAGCACCGTCTCGACGAGGATTTTGCGCGCGTCCTGCACGTACTGGCCCATGGAGTGCAGATCCGTCGTGTAGCGCAGCATCGTGGGGAACAGCCCCGTGCCATCCTTGCCCTGGCTCTCGCCGAACAGCTGCTGCCACCACCCCGCGAAATCGGCCACGCGCGGCTCGTACGTCACCAGCGCTTCCGCGACAAAGCCCTGCTGGTACAAGACGTGGCGCGCGAGCGCGTACTTCACCGCCGGATGATCCGCCACCTTCAGCTTCGACAGCGCCTCGCGCATCTGCGCCGCGCCCTGCATCACGCGCTTGTAGTCGATCCCGGCAAGCGCCATGGGCAAGAGCCCGACCGCCGTGAGCACCGAGTACCGCCCGCCGATGTCGTCCGGGATGGGCAGCGTGGCGTACCTCCGCTCGTTCGCAAACTGGCGCAGGCTGCCCTTCTCGGCGTCCGTGATGGCGCAGATGCGCCGGTTGGCCTCCTCGACGCCGTAGCGCTTCTCCAGGTATTCGCGGAACGTGTGAAAGACGGCCGAGGGCTCGAGCGTCGTGCCAGACTTCGACACCACGACCAGCGTGACCTCGCGCTTGTCGAGGTACTGGAGCAGATGCGCGTGGTACGTCGGGCTCAGCTGCTGGCCCGCAAAGATCACTTCATGCTCGCCCTCGCCCGTGAACGCGGGCTTCGCCATGGACAAGGCCGACTGCGCGCCCAAATACGACCCGCCGATGCCAATCACGACAGTGGCATTCGACTTGGCGCGAAAGTCCGCCGTAATCGCGTCCACCTCGCGGTACAGCGCGCTGTGATCCGCCGCCGGCCAGTCGATCCAGCCCTTCCCGAACGCGTCGCGATTCCTGTCGTTTAGCTCGCCAAGCGCGAACTCCGCCAAGGGCGCAAGCCGCGCCTCGTGTTCTTCCGTAAACCATCTTCTCGCTTTTTCCAGGGACAGTTCGATCACGTCTTCCCCTCCTAGCGTCGCGAATCTCCGAAAGTATCTTACCACATCGCGCGAACAAACCATTCCGGGCCGCGCCTATTCATCCCGCTCCGGCACTCGGTTGAGCGCGTGCAGCCGCACGCCCTCGTCCTCGTGGTACTCCAGGATGTTGAGGCAGGCATTCTCCTGGACGATGCGGCGGTAGTGGCGCGCATCCATCCCCAGGAGACCGAGAATGAGCAGCCGGTTCACCGTGTTGTGCGCGACGATGACGAGATCGCCACCTGCATAGCGCGCCACCAGGTCCCAGAACGCGTCGACGGCCTCCTGCTGACGCGCGTACAGGTCGTCCCCGCCGGGAATGCGCGCCTCCTCAGGTCGGACGAGCCACTCGGCGTACAGCTCTGGGTACAGCCGGTTCACCTCGGCCCGGGTCAGGCCCTCCCAGGCGCCAAACCCCACCTCGCGAAACCCTCGGTGCGCGACGAGCGGGTACGCCTCACCGCCCTCGAGCGACTCGCGGATGGCCGTGGCGGTCTCGAGGGATCTCCGCAGCCCGGAGTGGACGATGGCCACCGGGCGCACGCCCCGGATGAGGCGCGCCGCGCGGCGAGCCTGCTGCCACCCGAGCGCGGTCAGTCCCACGTCGGACGTGCCGCAAAATCGCTCGCCGTCCGCGTTGTACACGGTCTGCCCGTGGCGAAACAGGTAGATTTTCACGTCGCGTTCACCTCCGCCGCATCCACCCGCTCGTAGGTATCTGCGGGCTGCGCGAGGATCCACGGGCTCGCTTCGCCGACCGACACCACGCGCAGCTCGTGCATCGCGCGCGTGCAGGCCGTATACAGGAGTTGCCGCTCCGACGCGGTGTGATACTGCTCCCGCGACGCATTGGCGACGATCACGCCATCGAACTCGACGCCTTTCGCCAGATACACCGGCGCCACCACGACACCCGGCTCGAGGCTCACCGCGCGCTTGTCGAGGCGCCGAAGCTTCACGCCGAGCCCGTGGAGCGCATCAGCCAGCCGCTTGGCCTCGGCCTGCGTCTTGGTCAAGACCGCCGTCGTCTGATACCCCACGTCCGCAAAGTCGCGGAGCCACCGCGCGATGACGCTCGCCTGCTGCGCCTCTCCCGAGACCTCCACGAGCTGCGGCAACGGGCCGTCGCGATCGAACGGCTCGATCCGGCCTCCCTCCGTCGCCATGCCGCGGGTAAACAGCACGATCTGCCGCGTCGAGCGGTAACTTTGCCCAAACGCCACCCGGACGAGCCCGGGGAAGAGCCGCGCCATCTCGTCCTCCTCGAGGATGCCGGGGCGATGAGGCGACACGAGCTGCTCGGGATCGCCGAGCATGGTGATGCGGCTATACGGGAAGAGACTGCGAATGAGGCGCAGCTGAAGCACGGAGTAGTCCTGCACCTCGTCCACCAACACGTGCCGGATGGGGGCGCTCACCGCGCGGCCGAGGATCTGCTCCTTCATGTAGAGGTACGGCGTCGCGTCCTCGTACCAGAGCGTGCCCTCGTCCATCTCGCGCGCCGTCTGACGACAGATCTGGGCCCAGTCCTCCGGTTGAAAGCCTTCGGGCGGGTTCGACGCCGCCTGTTCAAACCAAGCGCGGTACATCCCCGCCGTGTCCACGAAGCGCAGCGTCTCCACAAACCGACGAACGGGCCGAAGCGTGCGCCGCAGCACCTCGCGGCCGAGCAACCGCCGCGCCTCCTCCTGCTCGTCCAGTTCCGGGTGCTCGCGCTTGCGCTTGGCTGCCGCGCGCTCCGCGCGCCGGTATGCCTCGTCCGGCAGCCCGTCCACGGCCTTCTGCACCCAGTCGGAAAGCGCCTCGTCGCGCTCGAACTGGCGCAGGCGGTTCAAGAGCTCCTCCTTGACGAGATCGACGCGAAGCGGGAGGCGAAGCCCGGGATCTGTCCTGTCGAACGCCGCTTTGACGTCCGTCGCCGTCGCGATGACGCGCCCCTCCACGAGAATCGGATGGAAACGCATCTCTGGCGCGAGTCGAGCGACGTATCGGTCGATCTCGTCCGCAAATGCCTTCGACGCCTTGTACCGCACGGCCCTCGCCATGCGGCTGTCCTCGCCCGCCGCGAGCAAGCGCTCCATCTGATCGAACGGGTCCTCGATGACAAACTCGTCTTGAAGCCTCGCGCACAGGTAGTCGTAGAACGTCGCCTGCTCGATGTTGTCCTCGCCGAGCTCGGGCAACACGTTCGAGATGTACGACATGAAGAGCGGGTTCGGCGAGAAAAAGAGCATCTGGCGCGCGTCGAGATCGCCCCGGTGCTTGTACAAAAGATACGCGGCGCGCTGCAGGGCGGCGGACGTCTTGCCGCTGCCGGCCGCGCCGGTGACGAGAAGCGCCGGGGACTCGTCGTCGCGGATGACGACGTTCTGCTGGCGCTGGATGGTCGCCACGATGTTGTGCATCTGCGCGTCGGATCGGCGCGACAGGGCGTACATGAGGAGCTCGTCTCCGATGGTCAGCCCTGCGTCGAACATCGCGAGAATGGTGCCGCCGCGGATAACGAATTGGCGCTTCAGCGTCAGCTCGCCGCGAACCACGCCGGCAGGCGCCTTGAACGACGCCGGCCCGGGCAGCGCGTCGTAGTACACGCTCGAGATGGGCGCGCGCCAGTCGTGCACGAGGAACGCGTGCTCGCGCTCGTCGCGAAACGATGCGATGCCGATGTAGATGGGCTCGGCCTCGCGCTCGCCCTCGTAGCGGAAGTCAATGCGCGCGAAAAACGGCGACGACACCTGGCGTTCCAGCGTCCGCTTGGTCTTCGCCGCCTGCTGATAGCGCCGCTCGCGTTCGCCGAGGACCTCCGCCTGCTGGCGGATGGCGAAGTGGGTTTCGACGAGATCGTCCAACGTGCTCAGGTTGATGGTCACGTCGTCCCAAAAGTGCCGGCGAAATTCGACGATCTCGCCGCGCACGCCGCGCAAGACGCCGTCAAGCTCGGCGAGCTTGGTGCGCATGGCGGCCACGACGCGATCGACGTAATCCTGTTCCGCCCGCCATTCTGGGTGTTGCGCTGAGGGCTGTCCTTCCATGCGACCGGTTCCTCCTTCAGCGTGGCTTTGTGACCTTCGCGGTCCGCGACGCCGTCTCAACAGACGGAGGCGCTCCCGTCTGAGCCGAGGAGCGCCTCGATGCAGTTCTCCGTATCAGTTTACACCGTTTTGAGCTCTGCGCGCTGAAACCGCCGGAACAAACCCGCGAAGATGAGCATGCCGATGGCGATGAACGCGAGTGCGTAGCCGGCGAGTTCCGCGACATCGCGCGCCATGAGGGACGGATCGCCGCCGCCGATGAGATATCGGAATCCGCTCACCGTGGCGTACATGGGCAGCCAGGGGCCCACCTTCTGGAAGAAAGGCGGCGAAAGGGCCACAGGATAGGTGCCGGACGTCGAGGTGAGCTGCAGGATGAGCAGCAGCACGCCGAGGAAGCGGCCGGGATTGTCGAGCAGCGCCACCAGCGCGAGCAGGATGGACGCGAACGTCGCGCTCGCGAGGAGCGAGAACAGCACGAATGCCAGCGGATGGGCCGCGTGCACCCCGACGAGGCCGAGCACGACGGCGTCGGCGATGAGGGCTTGCGCCCAGGCGATGGCCACGACAAACACCCATTTGGATAAGAACCAGCGAATTCCGCTTGTTGGCGGGACGTACGGATCGCGAAACGGAAAGATGACGCTCATCATCAGCACGCCGACGTACAGCCCGAGCGAAAGGAAATACGGCGCAAAGCCGTTCCCATACGTCTGGATGTCGCCGAGCTCCACCTGATGCAGGGAAACCGGGTGCGAGACGGCAGTCATCACCGCGCTGGTGTCGAGCGCCTGCAGCTTGGACGCCCCGCTTGACAGGTTCGCCGCGAGCGCCTGAGCGCCGCTGGCGAGCTTGCCCACGCCCCCCTGATACGCGCCGAGCCCGTTGGACAGCTTCTGAGCGCCGGATGCGAGCGAGGACGCGCCGGCCGCAAGGGTGCGATTCCCATCCGCGAGTTTGGCGGACCCTGCCTCGAGCTGCGCGAGCCCGGCGCCGAGCGCGGACGAAGCCTGCTCAGCAGCGCCGGCGCCCGAGGTGAGGCCCTGCGCCCCTTGCGCGATTTGGCTGGCGCCTGTGGCGAGTTGGCCCGACGCGTTCGCCAGGCGCGTGCCTCCCTGCGCCACGCCCATGGCTCCCTGTTCCAGCCGTTGGAGTCCCTGTTGAAGCGAGGTGGCGCCGGATGCGGCCTGTTGGAGCCCCGACGCAAGCGTGGATGCGCCGGAGCTCACCTGGGACGCCCCCTGCGAAAGCCCTGCCGCGCCTGCGGCGAGCTGTCCGTTGGCCGATGCGGTCTGCGCCGCACCCTGCGCCACCTCAGCGCTCGTCGCGAGGAGCGACTGAAACGCGGGCGTCTCGGCGAGCGACGGATTCAGCTTCGCCAACTGCTCGAGCCCTTGCGCCACCTGTTTCGCGCCCACCGCCACTTGCTGCGATCCCGCCGCGGTCTGATCCGCAGCCTGCGCGAACTGCGACGCGTTTTGCGCGAGCGACGCGGCGCCCGACGCCACCTGCGAAGCGCCGGCACCCAACTGACCCAGGCTGGTCGCGAGCTTGCCCGCGCCCGCCGTCAACTGGGACGCGCCCTGCCCAACGGCTTCGGCCCCCGAGCTCAGCTTGTTCCCCGCCGCGCCGAACGCGCGCGCCTCAACTGCCCAGGACGACGCACCTTCTGCGAGCGACGCGGCGCCCTGATGCAGCCGCGCGAGACCCGCGTCCAGGCGCTTGGCACCAGATGCGGCCTGCGCCATGCCGTGCGCCAGCGCGCCCGACCCTTGAGCTGCCTGATGAAGCCCGCCTTCCAGCCGCTTCGCGCCAGAAGCCAATTGGGACGCGCCGCCGACCAGCGACCCGCCTTTTGCCTGGAGCTCTCGAGCGCCTGACGCGAGCGCATCGGCCGCCTTCGCCGCCTTGCCAACCCCCGCGCCCGAACGGTCGAGCGCGTCGACCAAGGACGCCGTGTAGGACTTCGCAAGCTGAAGCGCCGTCTCCGACGCGAGCTTCACCGCCGCGTTCCGCCCAATGACGCCGGCGATGTAGTTGTACCGATCATTGGTGATGCTCGTGATCTCCGGAGCGGGCGCGCCTGAGTGCTCCGCGCGGTTGACTGCGCGCTGGGAAAAGTCGCGCGGAATGACGATCTCCATCGCGTACGCCCCGTCCGCCATGCCCGCGGAGGCCTGCGCGGGCGTCACGATGTGCCAGCCGAGGCTGTGATCGCTCTTCAGCTTCTGGACGAGTTCGCGCCCCGCGTTCAGGCGCTCGCCGTGAAATGAAGCGCCCGCGTCCTCGTTGACCACGGCCACCGGAAGGCGGTCAAGATGGCCGTACGGATTCCAGAACGCCCAGAGAAACGCGCCCGCGTACAGCACCGGGATGAGCGCAATGCCCACGGCCTGCACCAACATCTTGGGCCTTGTCAGCCGCGAGAACTCGTGAAAGATGCCGCGCGCACTCGCTTCGGGAACGCTTGCCATCCGCCTCACCTCTCCTCCAGAAATGTTCTGTTGCTCGCCCTGCCCTCGCCGGGCCTCAGGCGCAGGCCGTCCACAAACAGGCCCGTGAAAAGCTCGTACAGCGCCCCTTCCGAGAGCTCGCCTTCCTCAGGCCGAAAGTCGCGCAACACCGAGGTGTAGGCGCGAAAGAGGACGAACGCTACGAGATCGGCCCGGCACGGCCGAACGACACCGAGGTCCATCCCGCGCTGCAGGTGGCGCGCCAGGTAGTCCAGGATGGCGGCCTCAAGCTGTTGTAGGCCGGCGCGCGCCTCCGCCGTCCCGAATTGCCGGACCTCTTGGACCAGCTTGGAGAGCATGGCATGATCGGCGCGAAACTTCATGAGCGCGCGCAGACCGCGCTCGAGGTTCCGAAAGTAGTCGTCGCCCTCCACCTGGGCCGACTCGAACGCGTCCCGCACCTGCGCGATGACGCCTCGCAGCATGTGGTGAAAGAGGGCTTCCTTACTCGGGAAGTGAAGATAAATGGCCCCCTTGCTGACGCCCGCGAGGCGGGCAATTTGGTCCATCGTCGTGCCCTTGTAGCCAAACTCGGAGAACGCGCGCTTCGCGGCCTCCTCAATGCGTTCCCGCACGGTCACCCCTCGCCTTCTGCGTGCTGCGGCGCTCTGACCAAAATTCTAAATGGGTCATTTGGTCAATGCAAGCTCAGCGCGCCTCTTGCCTCTTGGTCGACAGGATTTCGTCGAACCGACCGCGAACAGATGCAAGGAGAAGACACCGCGGCAACCCGCGGAAATCGGTCGGCGATGGGGGAAGGCCCATGGACGCGATACTCATCACAGGATTCGAGCCGTTTCAGGGAGAGGCGCTCAACCCGTCGTGGGAAGTGGCGAGATCGCTCGCCGGAGAGACCGTGGGCGTCCACTACCGCATCATCGCGCGGCGCCTGCCCACGGTGTACGGTCGAGCCGGAGAGGAACTCGTGAGCGCCATTCGAGAAGTGAAGCCGCGCGCCGTCGTCTGCCTGGGCGAAGCGGGCGGGCGCACGCACGTGACTCCTGAGCGCATCGCCATCAATATCATGGACGCGCGCATTCCGGACAATGCGGGCCACAGGCCCATCGACGAGCCGATTGCGCCCGAAGGACCCGCCGCCTATTTCTCCACGCTTCCCATCCGCGCGATGGTGGAGGCCATGCGCGTGGCGGGCGTGCCCGCGCACATCTCCAACACGGCGGGGACGTTCGTGTGCAACGACACGTTCTATCGGCTGATGCACTTTATCGCCGAACACGAGCCGGGCCTCATCGGGGGCTTCATCCACGTCCCGTACATGACCGAGCAGGCTCTGGACAAGCAGGCGCCATCGCTGCCGCTTGCGACGCTTGTCACGGGGATTCGCACGGCGCTCGACGTGGTGGTATCTGCGCTTCCGTCGAGCGGCCTGCCGAGGTGTTAAACCAGCGCGATGTGAAACGGGAGGCAGGTGGGCCTGCCTCCCCAAGCCGAAGTATCGTACGGGTGTCCGTCCGAACCGGTCATACGGATGGCGTCGCCTCTATCGTTGTCCGACCGCGATGTAGGTGATCATGTCGATCACGATGAGCCCCGTGACTCCAAAGCGGATGAGTCGCACCCATGGTTTGTCCAAACCTTTCGATCTGGAAGTGAACAGCCCAAATGCAAGGACGAAGAGGACAGCCATGGTAAGTTTGAACACCACAGGATCCAGATGCGGGACCAAAAGCTGGCCCAGATAAAGCGATTTTCCCACCTTCGCAGAGAGAGCCAAACTCGCGAGCGTCACCGCGCCAGACAGAAACGGAATGCTCTCCTTTTGAAACGGCACGATCACACCTCCTTAATCCTCGAGATGACCTGCTGTGTCAAGGCGCCCGTTGCGAAGCCAGACTTCGCGCGTGGAGAATTCCGCGGCCAACTCGCCCACATGAGTCGTGAAAAGG
>NZ_BCRQ01000050.1 GCF_001552675.1 Alicyclobacillus sendaiensis NBRC 100866 | reverse complement strand
GCCTCGACGAGCGCCTGGCTCGGTACCACGAGCGCGAGGTAGTACTGGAAGCTGTCGACGAGCGCCTCCCAGCTGGCGGCAATCACGTTCTCGGATACGCCGACCGTGCGCCAGACGTGTTCGCCGTCCGTCGACTCAATCAGGACTCGGACTCTCGCCGCGGTCGCGTCCTTTTCATCCAAGACGCGGACCTTGTAGTCCGTGAGGTGCATGCGGCGGATCTCGGGGCGATGCGGAGCAAGCGCTTTGCGCAACACCGCGTCGAGCGCATTGACCGGTCCGTTGCCCTCCGACACGGTGTGGACGATATCTCCGTCGACCTCAAGCTTGATGATGGCCTGAGACGTCGACTCGCCTTGGCGCTGCACGTCGGTATCCACGCGCACGGCGAGGACTCGAAACGGCGGCGTGAAGTCGTTCAGGGCGCGGCGGAACAACAGTTCCTGCGACGCCTCGGCGCCCTCGAACTGATACCCCATGTGCTCCATCTGCTTGATGCGATCGAGCAGACGCCTGAGCTCGGCCTCTCTCCCCTCCGTCGGGATGCCAAACGCCTGCGCCTGCGCCAGCACATTCGAGACGCCGGACAGCTCCGAGAGCAGGACGCGCCGCTCGTTGCCGACGAGCTCCGGAGGAATGTGCTCGTACGTCTCCGGATCTCGCTGGATGGCGCTGACGTGGATGCCGCCCTTGTGGGCGAACGCGCTGTGCCCGACGAACGGCTGGTAGCTGTGCGCGACGAGATTGCAGACCTCCCCGACGAACCGGGCCACCGGCGTCAACAGGCGCAGGTGCTCGCGCGACGGCAGGCACGAATACCCGAGTTTCAGCTCGAGGTTCGGGATCACGGAAGCCAGATTGGCGTTCCCACAGCGTTCGCCGATGCCGTTGATGGTCCCATGCACCATCCGGGCACCCGCCTGCACCGCTGCGAGGCTGTTGGCGACCGCCAACTCGCAGTCATTGTGGGTGTGAATGCCGACTTGGACCGGCACCTCCTGAATGACCTGGGCCACGATCTCGTGAATCTCGTGCGGCATACTCCCGCCGTTCGTGTCGCAAAGCGCCACCCAGTCCACGCCGGCCTCCCACGCCGCGCGCACCGTGGCGAGCGCATACGCTCGGTTCCGCTTGAATCCGTCAAAGAAGTGCTCCGCATCGAAGATCACCTCGCGACCGGAGCGCTTTAAGTACTGCACCGTGTCTCGGATCATCGCGAGATTCTCGTCGAGATCGATCCGAAGCGCATCCGTCACATGAAAATCCCAGGCCTTCCCGACGATCGCGACGGCGGGCGTCGACGCGTCCAGCACGGCCCGAACGCTCGCGTCGTCCTCGACGCGAACTCCGGGGCGCCGCGTGGACCCAAACGCCGTGAGCTTCGCGTGCTTGAGGCGAAGTGACCTGGCGGCGCGGAAAAATTCCTCGTCCTTCGGATTGGCGCCTGGAAAGCCGCCTTCGATGTAGGCGACGCCGAGATCGTCCAATTTTTCAGCAATTTTGAGTTTGTCGGCGACGGTCAGGCTGACGCCCTCGCCCTGCGTGCCGTCTCGCAACGTGGTGTCGAGCAAGTACACGTAGCTCATGCGTTCATCTCCTCGCCACTCCCTGAGATCTGTATCTTAGGCCTATTGAAGGGATGCTATGTTTCACTATGAACGGAATCTTGAGAAATGTCCAGATCGCATCGCGATGCGCTTGCGTTATAATAGCGTTTGGCACTTTGTACCCGTCCAAGAGGGAGGCTGAAGCAGCATGGTCGCTCAACACGTGCAGGACACTGTGACACTGAACAACGGCGTCAAGATGCCCTGGCTCGGGCTCGGCGTCTACAAAGCGCAGGCAGGGGACGAAGTTGAACAGGCCATCCGCTTCGCGTTCGAAGCGGGCTACCGGCACATCGACACCGCAGCCTTTTACGCCAACGAGGAGAGCGTGGGCAAGGCCGTCCGCGAATCGGGCCTGCCGCGCAGCGAGGTCTTCGTCACCACCAAGGTGTGGAACACAGACCAGGGTTACGATCAAACCCTGCGCGCGTTTGAAGCGAGCCTCAAGCGCCTCGGCTTCGAGTATGTGGATCTGTACCTCGTGCACTGGCCGGTGAGCGGAAAGTACCGAGAGACTTGGCGTGCACTCGAGCGCATCTACGACGAGAAGCTCGCCAGAGCCATCGGGGTGAGTAACTTCCAGATTCATCATCTCGAAGACATCCTCGCGCACTCGAACGTCGTGCCGGCTGTCAATCAGGTGGAATATCATCCCCTGTTGACGCAGGAACCGTTGAGGCAGTTCTGCCGCGACCATCACATCCAGTTGGAAGCGTGGAGTCCCATCATGCGGGGCAATCTCGACATCCCGGTCCTGCAGGAATTGGCGGAGAAGTACCACAAGACGCCCGCCCAGATTGTGCTTCGCTGGGATCTGCAGAACGAAGTGGTCACCATTCCCAAGTCGGTTCGCCGAGAGCGCATCTTCGAGAACGCGGATCTGTTCGACTTCTCGCTCTCCGACGAAGATATGCAGCGCATCAACGCGCTCAACCGAAACCATCGCTTCGGGCCGGATCCCGACACCTTTTAACGCGGAAAGCGCCCATTCGGGCGCTTTCTTCTCTCTGCACGCCTCAGTGCACCACCTCGTAGCCCGCTTCTTTCCACGCGGCCGTCCCGCCCTCGATGTAGGCCACGTTCGTGAAGCCCATCAGTTTCAGGACGTACGCCGCGAGCGCCGCTTGTCCCCCCGCCCCACACGTGGTGATAATGGGCCGGTTGCGATCCGCGAGGCGCTCATCGCGCAGTTCCTTCGGAAGCTCGAGATCCGCGCGAATCGGAAGCATGCCGAGCGAGATGTTGATGCTCGACGGGATGAGCCCGCACGCGCCCGCGTCCGCCGCGTCCTGAACGTCGATCACCAGCGTGTCGGGATTCTCCTCCAACCTTTTCTTCGCCTCAGCGGCCGTCAGTCCTGGCACATTCTCCTTGGCCTTTTGCACCATCTGCATGAACGTCAATGCCACGAAAATTCGCCCTCCTCGAAAGACATCCTTCCTTGCCCATTATACGCTTCGGAACCGGGCATCCGTCCACCCCATGTCGCGCGTGCCTACATACAGTGAACCATCGAACGACAAGGAGGTGCAGAGACGATGTACGGTGTCTTCGGTGGTTACACCCGCTGGGCTGTCGTGTTCCTCATCATCTTCGTGCTGTTCATCCTCCTCGTTCCGTACGGCACCTACGCCAACTGAGGCGCATCTCGACGGAGCCGCGCTTGCGCGGCTCCCTCTGTCTCCAGATCTCGACGAACACCCATAAATCCCCTCGCTGCAGCGCTGGAACTGGATCGGCACGGCATTCCCTTTACGCTCGTCAACCGCGAGCCTTATCACACGTTCAAGACGCTCTTGCACGAAGTGGCCGGCGCGCGACACGACCCGCACAGGTACGCGCTGTCGCTGAAGGAACTGTTTCACCACCCCACAAGCGAGATCGTCATCGCGGAGGTCAAGCGCCTCTACCTGTCGGACAAGCTCGTAGAAACGGATGACGGCAAACTGGCCTACGATACGCTGATTGTCGCGCTCGGCAGCCGCACGGCCACGTTCGGGCTGCCGCTTGAGGACTTGCGCCTCAGCTTGATTCATGCGCACGCCGAGATCCTGCCCGACGTGGACCACGAGCTCCGAGCCATGGCCCAAGCGAAACTCGTCGAACGCGGAGTCGAACTGATCCTCAACGAGCGCGTGGCGGGCGCAGAACCGCAGGCGTATTGCCTCGCCTCGGGCAAACGACTCGAGGCAGGCACCCTGGTCTGGACAGGAGGCGTCGAGGCGCCCGGTCTGCTGAAGGAAGCGGGGCTTCCGGTGGACGCTCGAAACCGAGTCGATGTAAACGAGTTTCTGATGGCCCGGGGCGCAGATCAAATATACGTCGTTGGAGATTGTGCGCGGTTCACCGACGCGCATGGCCACGTCCTGCCACCCACTGGACAGGTGGCCGAACAGATGGGCCACCACCTCGGGGCAAACCTCGTCCGAAGCGCACACGGCCGCCCCCCTCTGCCCTTTGTCTACCACGATCACGGCATGGTGGCCTCTCTCGGGCCGAGGTACGGCGTGGCCGAGATCGGCAGGCATCACGCGACGGGCGCCACCGCACTGGTGCTCAAGGACGGTTCGAAAATGAAATATTTAATGTATTTGGGCGGCCCTGTCATGCTATTGAAGCGATATCGCCAATGGCTCGAGATCTACTGGGATGGGAAAGGCCGCGGATGGACACCGCGGCCTTTCCCATTCGACATTTCCCGAGAAATTGCGCCGTCAATCGGACGATCCCGGCGACTGAAGGGCCTTCCCCATGCCGGACAGGAAGCGGAGAAGGAAGCGAATTGCATAGGATACATTTGGATCCTTCAGCAAGGCGAGCAATTCGAATACGCCGAGCGGCTTTCGGTCTGCCGCCGTCGCCTCGTTCGCATCCGCCAGCCCACCCGCGAGGCCGTCCACGAGCTTGGCCAAGACATCCGGGTTGAATTTTCCCAGCGCTTGCGCGAGCCCAATGGCGTTCTGCAGGGCAGACGTATATTCATCGCGAGCCAGCAAATCCACGACGTGGGCCAGCACGCGGTCTCCGCGTTCGAGCAGTGCGGTCAACATCGGCAGCAGCCCTTTGTCTTCCGCCAGCGCCACGAGCTGAATCAACCGCTCCGCGGCACGCTCCTCGTGGACCACCGCATCCGCCAGACGCTCGAGGACGCGCTGGCGTCGCTCCTCGAGCGTCTCCTCCCGTCGCTCAATGACCCGAATGGGTTCCGCCACGGCTCAACCCTCCTTCACGAGCGCGCGATCCGTCACCAGCGGCACGTAGTCCTTGCGCGCCCACTTTTGTTCGACGTTCACGCCGGGCTGCGGATTCGGCTTGCCCAGGCGGAAGTTGCCGCGCTTCACGGGCGGCTCGCCGCACGATTGGATGACCTCCATGCGGACGCGCATCTCCTTGTATGCCGGCGTGTAGGTGACCGTGTCGTGATCGCTCGACGTAAGGCGGTTGACCGCCTCTTCGTCCGCGTGGGACAAGAGCGGGACGTACACGTGTTTCCCGGAGACGCGATCCGTCACGGTGACGCGCACCTTGATGCTGCCGTACGGCGACACGAGGCGCACCAGCGCGCCGTCCGTCACGCCGCGCTCCTTCGCGAGCTCCGGCGAGATCTCGACGAACGTCTCCGGCACCTTCTCATGGATGCCCGGCACGCGGCTCGTCATGTTGCCTTCGTGGAAGTGCTCGAGCAAACGCCCGTTGTTCAGTTCGAGGTCGTACTCCTCGCCGACTTCGATGGGCGGCGTCCAGTCGACCGGATACAGGCGAGCCTTCTTGTCGGGGAAGGCGAACCCATCCGTGTACAAAAGTGGCGTATCAGAGCCGTCCGGAAGCACGGGCCACTGCAGGCTCTGGTAGCCCTCGAGGCGGTCGTACGACGCGCCGCGGAACAGATCGGCCGCGCTCGCCATCTCCTCGAAGATCTCGCGAGGAGACGAGTAATGCCAGTTGGCCCCGAACCGATTGGCGACCATCTGGATGATTTCCCAGTCCGGCTTGGAATCGCCGAGCGGATCCAGGACCCTGTACAGGCGCTGTATGCGCCGCTCCGTATTGGTGAACGTGCCCTCCTTCTCAAGGCTCGGTGCGGCTGGAAGGACGACGTCGGCGAACTGGGCGGTCTTCGAAAGGAAGACGTCCTGGACCACGAAGAATTCGAGTTTCCGGAAGGCGTCCTCCACGTAGTTGGCGTTGGCATCGACCACCGCCATGTCCTCACCGCAGAGGTACATCGCCTTCAGCTTGCCTTCGTGAATGGCATCCACCATCTGATGGTTGTTGAGTCCGGGCGTCGTCGGGATCTCGACCCCCCACAGCTTTTCCCACTTGCGCCGCTCCGCTTCGTTGTCCACGCGCTCATAGCCCGGCAAAAACGGAGGTGCGCAGCCCATGTCGCCGGCTCCTTGGACGTTGTTGTGGCCGCGCAGCGGATACGCGCCCGTGCCCGGCCGCGCCACGTTCCCCGTCACCAAGAGCAGATTACAGATGGCGGTCGACGTGTCGCTGCCGCCGCGGTGCTGCGTCACGCCCATGGCCCAGCAGACCGCGACGCGCTCCGCCTCCATGATCATCTCGGCCACGCGGATGATCTCCTCTTTGCGAAGGCCGCAGACCTCGCTCGCATAGTCCAGGGTGAACTTCTCCAGCGACTTCACGTATTCGTCAAAGCCGTTGACGCGATCCCGCAGGAACGCCTCGGCGTGCCTGCCCTGGTCAATGATGTACTTCGTCACCGCGGACAACCAGACCAAGTCCGTGCCCTGGCGCGGCTGGATGAAGAGATCCGCGCGTGTCGCCATGATGTTGCGCCGCACGTCGGCCACGATGTGCTTCTGGCCGCGCTTCTTCTGGGCCCGGCGGAGGCGGGTCGAAAGCACCGGATGCGCCTCGGCGGGGTTGGCGCCGACGATGAGGACGAGATCGGCCAGCTCCAGGTCCTTGATGGATCCCGTGTCGCCGCCGAGCCCCATGGTCCGCCGCAGCGCCTCGGTCGCGGGCGACTGGCAATAGCGCGAGCAGTTGTCGATGTTGTTCGTGTGCATGACGGCGCGCGCCAGCTTCTGCATCAGGTAGTTCTCTTCGTTGGTCGCCTTGGACGACGAGATAAACGCCACCGCATCGTACCCGTGCTTCGCCTGGATGTCCTTGATGCGCCGCTCGATCACGTCGAGCGCCTCGTCCCAGCTCACCTCCACGAACCGATCGCCCTTGCGCACCAGCGGCTTGGTCAGGCGGTCTGGGCTATTCACGAAGTCCCAGCCGAACTTGCCCTTCACGCACGTGGAGATCTGGTTGACCGGCGCCTCCATCTGCGGCTCGACCTTCAAAATGTGCCGATCCTTCGTCCAGACGTCGAACGCGCACCCCACGCCGCAGTACGTGCAGACCGTCTTGGTCTTCCGGATCCGCGCCTCTCTCATCTCGTGCTCGATCTCGGAGACGACGAAGATGGACGAGTAGCCAGGTTCGACCTTCTTGGTGATGTCGATCATCTTGTCCAGCGTCGGTTTCTCGATACCCGTGAGAAAGCCCGCTTCCCCGAGCATGGATTTTTCCATCAGCGCGTTGGTTGGGCACACGGTCACGCAGTGTCCGCACGACACGCACGACGATTCGTTGATGGGGACGTCGTTGTCCCAGATGACCCGCGGCACCTCGCGATCCCACGCGATGGAGAGAACCTCGCTCACCTGCAGGTTTTGGCACGCCTCGACGCAGCGGCCGCAAAGAATGCACTGCTGTGGATCATACCGATAAAACGGGTTGGACATGTCCACCTCGTACGGCTTTGGGGTGAACGGATACGCCTGATGCTCCACGCCCATCTGCATCACGGTGTTGTGCAGCACGCAGTTGCCGTTGTTGTTGTCGCACACCGTGCAGTACAGCTCGTGGTTTTTCAGAATGCGGTCCATCGCCTCTTTGCGGGCGTACCGCGCGGCCACGGACTTGGTCCGCACCTGCATGCCGTCCTCGACAGGTGTGGAACACGCGCGCATGAGCTTTCCGTCGATCTCGACGATGCAGGTGTCGCACGTTTCAATGGGGCCGAGCGCTGGATGATAACAGACGTGTGGATGCTCCTGGCCCGTGGACAGAATAGCGTCGAGCACCGACGCGCCGCGATCCACGGTGACCGTCTTGCCGTCGATCTCGAGCAGAACAGTCCGCGCCTCGGCCTGTGCCTCGGTCCTGATATCGATCATCGCGATATCCCCCTTGTCTTTCAGTTTGCGCGCGAGAGGAGACAGACGGCCGCGTAAACGCGCCGCGCCCCATGAAGAGGGCGCGGGCGATGGCGGGCGGGCGTTTGAGTGGGCGTGTCACGCCTCGCGGCGGGACTTCGTCAGGTACACAAGATAGTAGGCCAGCGCTGTGAAGATCCAGCCGCCGATGGCGTTGCCGATGAACGCGCCGCACCACTCCTCGATGATCTTCCCCCACGAGTAGTCGGCACCGACCCAGAGGCCGGCCGGCAACACGAACATGTTCGCCACGACGTGCTGGAAGCCGATGGCCACGAACGTCATGATGGGAAACCAGATGGCGAAGATCTTGCTCACGATGTCCTTCGCGCCGTACGCCATCCAGACCGCGAGGCACACCAGCCAGTTACACCCAATGGCGGATAGAATGGTCGGGCCAAACGCCAATTTGGCCTTGGCCGTCGCAATGGCGATGACGGTCGCCTTGAACGGATCCGCCGTCAACAGATGCGCGCCGATGCCGAACGCGCCCGCCACAAACAGCGAACCCAAAAGGTTTCCAATCAGCACCCAGAACCAGTTGTACACGAGTCCTCCGATGCTCGCGCGGCCCGCATGCACGGCGATGGGCACCGTCATCATGTTGCCGGTGAGGAGTTCGGCGCCCGCGATGACCACAAGCATGAGGCCGACCGGAAACACGGCGCCGCCGATTAGGCTCTTGATGGACGCCAGGCTATCCGGCAAGCTCGCCGTCACTCGGATGTCGACGAGGAATCCGAGCGCGATGAACGCACCTGCCAGGATGCCGAGAATGAGCAGCTTCCACCACGCTTCCTTCGCCTTCTTTTCGCCGACTTCCACCGCCAATTGCGCAATCTCCGCTGGACTCAAGAACCCGTTGCTCATGCGACTCTCACCCTTTTCTGCTCAGCGCTCTTCTGGATGCCACCTTGTCCAATCTTACCTTGTGCAGCGCCACAAGCTTCATACGCAAAACCAAATCCATAATTACCCATGTCTAGCGCGCACAAAAAAGGACACAAATTGCCGCTTCTGCGGTCAACTTGTGCCGATGTGTTCGCCTGCAGAACCTACAGGCCAACCATTCAAGCGCCGAGCCAATTGTTCGTAGCGCGCCCACTCACGCGAATGCACCCGCCACGCAAGGGTATTATACCACGCATGCACTGAAACCGAATACAACTCATTCTCCGGATTCTTGCGCTGGATTTCCTTGTTTCCCGAATCTCGGCTCGCCGTCCGGCAGCGGTTCTCGCGGGATGGGGCGCTCAAAGATGAACACCGAGACGCCTATATCCTCCTCGACCTTGAAATCGGAAAACAAGTGCAGAAACTTGGATCCGGCAACCTCCTCCAGGCCCTCGGGGACCTTGCGCTTGTACAGCTCCTGAATCATGCTGGTCCGAGCCACGCGCACCATCTCGGCCCCCTCGGGCGTCCGACTGATGAACTTTTCCGTCGGGGTCAGGTTGCCCTGCAGCACGGAGATGGCCATGTTCTCGACAAACACCGTGTGAATCCGCTCCGGTCCCTTGCCGAAGCACTCCTTGCGAACCCTGCGAACAATCTCGTTGAACGCCTGCTCTCGACTCTTCGGCATTCCCCATCGCCCCCGGCCGTCTGGCTCCTCTGACTGTATTGTAGTCACTTCTCTTGCGTGAGCCAAATCTAGTATCGTCGCGAGATTTGGTCTACAGTGGCGTCAGGAGGCGATTCGATGAGCATCGTGTTTGCGGCCATCGCACCCCATGGACTGCCGATTCTCCCTGAACTCGCGGGCGACGGCCCGGATCGGATGTCCCAAACCCGCGCGAGCCTCGTCGAGCTGGGGCGCGCTGCGCAAAGCGCCGATCCCGACGCGTTCATCGTCATCACGCCGCATGGCATCCGAGCCGAGGGGCAATTCACCCTCAGCGCAAGCGCCTACATGGAAGGCGAGCTCAACGAACAGACCGCGGCATGGATGGTGCGATCGCACCGACTCGATAAGGGCAACCGCGTGCACATGCGCCGTGCCGTCGACCGCGAACTCGCGCGCGAAATCGCAAAGATCGCTTCGCCCGAGCTGCCGCTCGCCGTGCTCAACTTCGCGACCGCAGACGGCCCTCTCTCGACCCTCCCTCTCGACTGGGGAACCATGATCCCGCTTTCCTTCATGCCGGATCGACCGGTGGTGGTCATTCAGACGGCGCCATCCCGCCCATTTCATGAGCACGTTCGCCTGGGTCAAGCCGCGCGCGCGGCGTGCGGCGCGCTCGGTCGCCGGGCGGCGCTCATCGCGAGCTGCGATTGGGCGCATGCGCACGCGGAAGACGGCCCGTACGGCTACCACGAGGACGCCGCGAAGCTTGATGCGGAGGTCGAACGCGCCATCGCCGGGGGAGAGCTGGAACGCTTGGCGGAATTTCCGGCCGAGATGATCCAAAATGCTCGGCCCGACGGCATATGGCAGGCATTGGTTCTCGCAGGTGCCGTGCCGAGGGATGAGCGGCACCCGCGCGTGTTGTCCTACGAGCGACCGACGTACTTCGGGATGCTCGTCGCTCAAATCCGGTGAACTTCGTGCCGTGAGATGCGCCCCATCACGGTGCGCCGATGACGGGTTCGCGGAGATGGGGCGACACGACGACGGTGTCGAGGACGCGCGCCACCTGCCCCGCGTCGACGGTCACGAGGCGGTACGTGCCAGGATGCCCGAGTAGGAACCGGCGATGCGGCCGATCCGCCGCACCTTGGATAGGTGGAAACGCCTGGTTTGCGAGATCTGACGTGCGCACTTGGCACCTGTCGGCCTCCATGCCCTCGACGGCGAGCTCCCAGCCGAGCGGCACCGACAGCACGAGCGAGCCACGCTGGGCGCGGAACGCGCGGCCCGTGTCCCGGCCGTCCGTGTAGGCGTCTGGAGACACGGGTGCCGTGATCGCCCGGCCATCCGTGTACGCGTCCGGGGAAATGGGCGCCGTGACGCCGCGGCCATCCGTCGCTTCCAGAGGCGGCGTCACACGAGGTCCGGCCACCGGCCGGAGATCGATGGTCACCACGTGATGAGCCTGGTCCAGGCGAACGGCGTGCACCACTGGCCCGTACACCGCCTGTCGCGTCGCGGCGGAAGCGGGGAGCGTGTGCAGATGCGGCCATCCGAAGAGCGCCATAGAAACGAGAAGAGCGGGCCCCATGGGTCATCGCCTCCATCCGAAATTCGACGACCCTAGCTTGCCCACCGTCTTCCTTTTTCATCCACTTCCAGATCGCGAACCGCTGATGGGTGCCGCCCCGCTTTGGGACGCCTCGCGCAGAGCTTCGTCGACGCTCGCTCCGGCGAACTGGCTGCGGTGCAACTCGGCGTAGAAGCCGCCCTTCTCGAGCAATTCGCGGTGCGTGCCCTGCTCGATCACGCGCCCGTGGTTCATGACGAGGATCTGATCCGCGTTCTGAATGGTGGACAGCCGGTGCGCGATGACAAAACTCGTCCTGCCCTCCATCAGCCGCTGCATCGCGTCTTGGATCAGCAGTTCCGTGCGCGTATCCACGCTCGACGTGGCTTCGTCGAGGAGGAGAATGGCGGGATCGGCCAAGATGGCGCGAGCAATCGTGATGAGCTGCTTTTGTCCCTGTGACAGGTTCGACGCCTCTTCGTTGATGACGGTGTCATAACCGTCCGGCAGCGTGCGAATGAAGTGGTCTGCGCGCGCGGCCCGCGCTGCGCGCCGGATCTCCTCGTCGCTCGCGCTGGGATTTCCGTACGCGATATTGTCGCGGATGGAGCCGTGGAACAGCCACGTGTCCTGGAGCACCATGCCAAAGAGACTGCGCAGATCCGCGCGCGTCATGTCGCGGATGTCGACGCCGTCGATGGTGATGGCCCCCTCGCGCACGTCGTAGAACCGCATCAGCAGGTTGACCAGAGTCGTCTTCCCGGCGCCGGTCGGACCGACGATGGCCACCGTCTGACCCGCCTCAACCTCGAGGTTGAGGTCCTCGATGAGCGGTTGGTCCTCTTTATAGCGGAACGAGACGTGGTGAAACGCCACGGCGCCGCGCGGCTCCCGCAGGCGAACGGGATGCTCGGGATCCGGGGCCTCCTCCGGCTCATCCAACAGCTCGAAAATCCGCTCCGCGGACGCGATGGTCGACTGAATGACGTTGGAAATGCTCGACAGCTGGGTGATGGGCTGAGAGAATTGGCGCGCGTACAGGATGAACGCCTGAATATCGCCGATGCTGATGGTGCCGCGCGCCACAAACAGTCCGCCGATCACGCTGACCAACACGTACCCCAGGTTGCCGATGAAGTTGTTGAGCGGGAAGATGAGCCCAGAGACGAATTGCGCTCGCCAACCGGATTCGTACAGCGCCTCGTTGTGTCGATCGAACGTCTCCAGCGCCCGCCGCTCCATGTTGAACGCGCGCACAATGGCGTGGCCGGTGTATATCTCCTCGATGTGGCCGTTCAAAAGTCCCAGGGAGCGCTGCTGCCCGACAAAGAAGCCCTGCGACCGCTTCGTGACGAATCGCGTCACGTAAAACGACAAAGGCAGCGTCAGAAACATCACGAGGGTCATGAGCGGACTGATGGAAATCATCACGGCGATCACGCCGACAAACGTCACGATGCTCGACACAAACTGGAGCAACGCCTGCTGCAACGTGTTGCCGATGTTGTCGAAGTCGTTGACAAACCGGCTCATCACATCGCCGATGGGGCGCCCGTCGAAGAACGAGAGCGGCAGGCGCTCCAGCTTCGCATAGACTTCCCGGCGAAGGGCGTACACCGTCTTCTGAGCGACGCCGGCCATCATGTACTGCTGCAAGTAACTGAACAGGCTCGACAGCACATACAGACCCGTCAGTTCCTCGAGAATCCGCAAGATGTCGCCCCACCGAAACGCAGGGCCGGGCAAATGCATCCACTCGTGGCGCAGCCCTGCGACGAGATCGTTCGTGATGCCCTTCATGACGTCCGGACCCAGGATGGAAAACAGCGTCCCGAGCACGGTCATGATGAACACCAGCGCGATGCGCCAGGCGTGCGGCCGAAAGTACCGCATGAGGCGCCGCGCGGTGCCGCCGAAGTCCTTCGGTTTCTGCACAGGCATGCCCGGCCTGATGCCCCCGTGGCGCATCGGCATGGGCGGCCGCATGGCCTGCATCTCTCGCCGATCCTGGCTCATGCTGTGACCTCCTCCCCGAGTTGCGACCGCACAATCTCCCGGTACACCTGGCAGCTGGCGAGCAGCTCCTCGTGCGTGCCCATGCCCGCCACGCGCCCCTCGTCGAGCACAACGATTTGGTTGGCATCGCGAATCGTATTCACCCGCTGTGCGACGATGATCACCGTGGCATCCCGCACAGCCTCGCGCAGCGCCTGCCGGAGGCGGGCGTCCGTCCGGAAGTCAAGGGCGGAAAAGCTGTCGTCGAAGATGTAGATGGGAGCTCGGCGCACAAGTGCCCGGGCGATACAGAGCCGCTGCTTCTGACCTCCCGAGAGGTTTCTCCCGCCCTGTTCCACCACGGCGTCAAAGCCATCGGGCATCTGCTCGATGAACTCGAGGGCCTGGGCAATGCGGGCAGCTTCGCGCACCTCTTCGTCGCTCGCGTCCTCCCGGCCGACCCGAATGTTGTCGGCGATGGTGCCGCTGAAGAGCACCGATTTTTGCGGCACGTAGCCAATCTGCCCGCGCAGCGCCTCCTGATCCCATTCGCGCACGTCGATCCCGCCCACGAGCACGCTCCCGGCCTCCACGTCGTAGAAGCGGGGAATCAGGCTCACGAGCGTCGACTTGCCCGATCCGGTCCCGCCGATGATGGCCGTCACCTCACCAGGCCTTGCGACAAACGAAATGTCGGACAGCGCTGGCGCCTCTGCGCCGGGATACCGAAACGTCACGCCTCGGAACTCGACGAGTCCGGCGGCCTGGGGCTCCGACCTCGGCGACTTGGGATTTTGGATCCGCGTCTCGCTCGACAAGACCTCCCAGATGCGGTTCGCGGACGCGTTCGCGCGCGGGATCATGAAGAACATCATCGACACCATCATGATGGCGAACAAGAGCTGCGTGACGTACTGAATGAACGCCATCAGCGAGCCAATTTCCATCTTCCCATTCGCCACGCGGATGCCGCCGAACCATAGAATAGAAATCACGGCCAGGTTGATGATGAGCATCAGCGCCGGCGACAGCGCGGCCATGATCTTCTGCACGCGAGTGGTGGTGTCCGTGAGGTCGGCGTTGGCGCGATCGAACCGCTCCGCCTCGCGCGCCACCTGGTTGAACGAGCGGATGACGCGAATGCCCGTCAGATTTTCGCGCAACACGCGGTTCAGCACGTCAATCTTGCCCTGCATGAGGCGGAACAGCCGGCTTGCCCGTCCAAACACGAGCACAATCACGCCCGCGAGCACCGGAAGCATCAGCCACACGACGAGCGAGAGCTTTGCGTCCGTGTACACGGCCATCAACACGCCGCCGATGCAGTTGAGCGGCGCCATGATCATCATGCGCAGCATCATGTTGACCAACTGCTGCACCTGCGTGATATCGTTGGTCGTGCGCGTGATGAGCGACGCCGTCGAAAAGCGGTCGATCTCCTCGAGTGAAAACGTCTGCACGTGCGCAAACAGGTCGCGCCGAAGGTGCTTGCCGAAGCTCGCGGCCGTCTGCGAGGACAGGTAACTGGCGGTGATGGAAAAGCCAACTGCGACGATGGAAACGCCGAGCATGAACCCGCCCATGCGAACGATGTACGGCAGGTTGCCTTTCAAGACTCCGTTGTCGACGATTTCGGACATCAGCGTTGGCAAATACAGGTTTCCAAGCACCTGCAGGAAGATGAACGTCACGATGAGCACGATGCGCAGCCGATACGGCCGTAGATAGGGAAACAGCTTGCGCAAGCCATCCACCCCCATGTTGACTGGCGGCAGGCGCCAGCAAATGCCGCATGATATGATACTCGTGAAGGCTTGAACTCACGTTAAAACCGTATCAACGCCGCGAAGGAGTGACCGCATGGAAGCGCCGAAGGCAAAAGCGATTCCCACAGTGCTCGAGATCCACGGAGACCGCCGGATCGACCCATACTATTGGCTCCGGGAGCGCGACAATCCCAATGTGATCCAGTATCTCGAAGACGAGAATACATACTACCGGTGGTTCATGGAGCGCGTGAAGCCGCTCACGGACGAGCTGTACGACGATATGGTGGCTCGCATCCCCGATGCGGAGGAGCGGGTCCCCGTTCAGGGAGACCAGTACTACTACTACACGCGCATGGAAAAGTCCTTGCAGTATCCCATTCACGCGCGCAAGCGCGCGGACTCTCGAGAAGCGCTGGCGGACGCGGAGGAGGAGGTGGTGCTCGACGTCAATCAACTCGCCGACGGCGGTTACCTGAGCGTCAGCGTGCTCGCCGTGAGCCCCGATGAAAGGCGTCTCGCGTACCTCGAAAACCGCGACGGCACGGACCGGTACACGCTTTTCGTCAAGGACCTCGACACGGGCGAGATGCTGCCGGATCGCATCGAAGGCGTGTTCATCGACGAGAGCGTCGCCTGGAGCGCGGACGGGGAATACCTGTTCTACATCACCGTGGACGAGGCCCAGCGACCATACCGCCTGTATCGGCACAAGCTCGGCCATTCGGTCGAGGAGGACGAGCTTTTGTATCAGGAGGACGACGAGACCTGCATTCTCACGCTCGCGAAGTCGCAGAGCGGCAAGTATCTGTTCCTCACCTCGTCCACAAAGACCTCGACGGAGGTCCGCTATCTGCCGGCCGACGAGCCGCTCGGCGCGTGGACGGTGTTCCGCCCGCGCGAGTCCAAGGTGGAGTACGAACTCGAACACTGGGAAGACGCCTTTCTCGTCCTGACCAACCTCCATCGCCCGAACTTCAGCCTGTTTCGCCATCCCGTCGCGCCGTGCCAGGACCATCGCTTGGAGGAGCTCTTCCCGTACGACGGCGCTCGATACCTCACCGGCGTGCACCCGTTTCGAGAGGCCGTCGTCATCGAGGGCCGGGAAGGCGGCTTGTCGCAGATTTGGACCTTCGCGAACGGGCGCCTCGCGCGGCTCGAGTGGGATGAGCCGCTCTACACGGTGTCCGTGTCGGCCAATCGCCGCTACGACACCCGCGAGGTGCTCATCCAGTACGAGTCGTTTCTCACGCCTCGCACCACCTACGCGCTCGATCCCGTCACCGGCGCGAGGACGGAGCTTCATCGCCAGCCGGTGAATGGCCCGTACAACCCGTCCGACTACGTGCAGGAGCGACTCTGGGCGAAGGCGAGCGACGGCGTGGAAGTCCCCATCTCCATCGTGGCTCGCAAGGACGCGCGCCGCGAAGGCCCGGCGCCGTGCATTCTCTACGGCTACGGGTCCTACGGCGCCAACTTAGATCCCACGTTCATGCCGACGCTCCTTCTCCCCTTGCTCGATCGCGGCGTGATCTACGCCATCGCGCACGTCCGCGGCGGATCGGAGATGGGACGCCACTGGTACGAGAATGGGAAGATGTTGCAGAAGAAGAACACGTTCACCGACTTCATCGCCTGTGCGGACGAGCTCATCCGTCAAGGCTACACCTCGCCCGACAAACTTGCGGCCGACGGGCGATCCGCGGGCGGCCTGCTCATGGGTGCCGTGGCCAACATGGGCGGCGACCGGTTCGCCGCCATCTCGGCGGGCGTGCCGTTCGTCGACGTGGTCACCACCATGCTCGATCCGACCATCCCGCTGACGACGCTCGAATGGGACGAGTGGGGCGATCCGCGAGAGGAGACGTACTACTTCTACATGAAGTCGTACAGCCCTTACGACAACGTCGAGCCGAAACGGTATCCGCACCTCATCGTCACCACGGGGCTCAACGATCCGCGCGTCGCCTACTGGGAACCGGCCAAGTGGGTGGCGAAACTGCGCGCCACCAAGGTGGGTCAAGAAGCGCTCGTGCTCAAAACGCACATGGGCGCCGGGCACTTCGGCTCGTCCGGAAGGCTCGAGCATCTGCGCGAATCCGCGGAGATCCACGCATTCCTGCTCCACCACATCGGCGTCAAACCGAAGGGCGCATCGGCACCGTGATGCGCCCCATCTTCCATCGAAGGGAGAGAATCGATGTGACCACATTTCGCGCGTATATGGTGGAACAAGACGGTCAGACCCACCGCTCTGGCGTCCGCGAGCTCACCCTCGACCAGCTGCCAGAGGGGGACGTGCTCATCCGCGTCCGCTACTCGAGCGTCAACTACAAGGACGGCATTTGCTCGCAACCCGCGAGTCGCCTCGTCACGCGCTATCCCATGGTCCTCGGCATCGATCTCGCCGGCGAAGTCGTCGAATCGCGGGATGCCCGCTTCCGCCCGGGCGACGCCGTGATCTGCACGAGCTACGATCTCGGCACGGGCCATTTCGGCGGCTTTAGCGAATACGCGCGCGTGCCCGCCGATTGGGTGGTCCCCCTCCCCGACGGCCTGTCGCTGCGCGACGCCATGGTGCTCGGCACCGCCGGATTCACCGCCGCGCTGTCGCTGTATCGCATGGAGCAAAACGGCGTCTCCCCCGCCATGGGCACCCTCCTTGTGACAGGCGCCACCGGCGGCGTCGGTGCCACCGGCATTGCCATCGCCAAGCGAGCCGGCTATCGCGTGGTGGCGTCGACGCGGAAGGGCGAGGCCCGTGCGTGGCTTACGGCGCTTGGCGCGGACGACGTCGTGCACCCCGACACCCTCTTCTTGCAGGAAGGCGAGTCGTACCTGAACGCCAGGACGCGCTATGCCGGCGTGATCGATCCCGTCTCAGGCAAATACGTCCCTCACCTGCTGCAGCGCCTCGAATATGGCGGCGTGATCGCCATCAGCGGCTACACGGGCGGGCCGGACTTCACCGCGAGCGTGTTTCCGTTCCTCCGCCGCCAGGCGGCCATCATCGGCATCGACTCCGTGTGGCTCGACATGCAGACGCGCCGCGAGATCTGGAGCCGTCTCGCCGGCCCGTGGAAGCCAAGCGAGGACGCGCTCCGGCACATCGGGCACGACATCCGCTTGGACGATCTCGACAGCGCCCTGAGGCAGATCCTCGCGGGTCAGATGCAGGGGCGCGCCGTCGTCAACCTGTGACGCCGAGCGCTTTCGTCTGCAGCTCGTACATCTGTCGATAGCGGCCGCCGAGCGCCATCAGCTCCTCGTGCGTCCCGCGTTCCACGATCTCGCCCTTGTCGAGCACCAGGATGAGATCGGCGTCGCGAATGGTAGACAGGCGGTGGGCGATGATGAACGTCGTGCGGCCGCGCTTCAGCACCTGGAGCGCGTCTTGGATGATGCGCTCCGTCTCACTGTCGACGCTCGCGGTGGCCTCATCCAGCACGAGAATGGCCGGATCGAACGCCAGCGCGCGCGCAAAGGAGATGAGCTGGCGCTCGCCGGCGGAAAGGGTGCTGCCGCCTTCGAGCACCGGCTCGTCAAGACCCCCGGGCAAATTTCTCAACAACCGATCCGCTCCCACGTCGCGGAGCGCCCGCTCGATGCGATCGCGCGTGACGCGCTCGTCCCCAAGCCCGACGTTCCACGCGATGGTCCCTGTGAATAGGTACGGATCCTGCAGCACGATGGCCATATGTTGCCGCAGCTTTTGCGGCGGAATCTCGCGGATGTCCTGTCCATCGATGCGAATTGCGCCGCGGTCCGGATCGTAGAAGCGGAACAAGAGATTCATGATGGAGCTCTTGCCCGAGCCGGTGTGTCCGACGAGCGCGACGGTCTGCCCGGGCTGCGCCGTGAACGTGATATCGCGCAGCACGGGATGCTCGCCGTCGTACGAGAACCAGACGTGCTCGAACTCGACCTCGCCGCGAAAGCGCGGGATGGCGCCGTATTCAGGCTCCACGCCAGGTTCGTCGAGGAGCTCGAAGACGCGCTTTGCCGAAGCCCGAGCCTGTTCGAGCGTGGCGAGTTGGTTGACGACCTGCGTGATGGGCTGAAACAGGCGGTTTAGGTAATCGACGAACGCGTACAGCACGCCGAGCGAGACGATGGGCTCGAGGTGCAGGGATCGCCAGCCGAACCAGGCGATGATGGCGGCGAAGAACAGGTTGCGCAGGACGCCCGCCAGGTTGTAGCCCGTGGCTGCGTTGACCCTCAAGAGCCGCGTCTGGCCCTCGTAGTAGGCCTGGTTCAGCTCGCCAAACTCGTCGGCCGTCCGCGCCTCGCGGTTAAAGACGCGGATGATGGGCATGCCCTGGATGGACTCGTTCAGCATGGCGTTAATCTCGGAGAGCAACTGGCGAACGCGAAGGTTCACGGACACCGTGAGGCGCCGGTAGATCCAGATCCAGGCCACGAGCATCGGCACCAGCGCACACGCCAACAGCGCCAGGTGGACGTTGAGAATGAAGAGCGCAATGTAAATGCCGAGCATCATCACCCCGCTGGAGAGCACGTTGGCAACGACCTGCACGTAAAAATCGCGGATGGACTCGGTGTCGTTGGTCACGCGCGACACAATTTTTCCTGCCGGCACGCGATCGAAGTACGAGATCGGCAGGCAGTGGATCTTGTGGAACACGTCTCGGCGCATGCGGACCAGGATGCGGTTTGCCGAGATCTCCAACAGGTACTGCTGCCCGTACAAAAACACGGCGGACGACGCGAGCAGGGCAAAGTACAAGAGCGCCATCCGGATCACGCGGGGGACTTCAGGCCGATAGAAGGCGAACGCTTGGGCTCGCGTGAGCGGGTTCGCGCTGACCACGCGCCAGCGGCCGTGCGTTTCTTCCCGTATCGCGCCGGGCCGCGGACCGGGGGCAATCGCCTGAATCTCCCCAGGAAGAAAATAACTGGACGTTCCGATGGTGGCAAAGGTGTGCGCATTGTCGCGGCGCGCGCCCGGGGCCAACCGGTCCGCCCGGGCAAACCAGGCGCCGTCCACCGCGACCGCGCCCTCCGTGTGGGGCGGAACCTCATACCACACCTGCTGCACGCCGACGATGTAGCGGTTGATGATATCCTTCGCCACAAAGGGCCCCGCGAGCTGCGCAGTCACGGCGAGCGCCAAACAGACGAGCGCGATCGCGATGGCGCCCTTGGCGTGGGCCGCGTACTGCAGGAGCCGATAGCCCACGCTGCCACTTTTCTTGCGCTTCACCGCAAAGCCCCCCTTTCTTCGACAGCCTCCTCCGCGACTCCCTCGGCGAGCAGATCCGCCTCGGCCTCGCCGAAGGCCTGCTGATGCAGATATTGCTGCGCGTACCACCCGTTCAAGCGCATGAGCTCCTGAAACGTGCCCTGCTCGGCAATCCGGCCGTCGTCGAGCACCACGATGCGATCCGCGTGCTGAACGGCCGGCATCCGGTGACTGACGATGATGGTCGTCCGCCCCTGCCGCACGCGCCGGATGGACCGCAGGATGTGCACCTCCGTGCGCGCATCGACGGCGGACATGGCGTCGTCGAGGATGAGCACGTCCGGGTCCAGGATGAGCGCTCGGGCGAGCGCAATGCGCTGCTTCTGCCCGCCGGACAGCGAGATGCCGCGTTCGCCGACCATCGTGTCGAGCCCGTTCGGAAGGCGAGGGAGATCGTCCGTGAAACCCGCGAGCTCGAGCGCCTCGAGCACTTCCTCATCCGTCGCATCGGGCTTCGCAAAGCGAACGTTGTCCCTCACGGAGCGAGAAAATAGCATCGGATTTTGCGGCACGTAGCCCATCAGGCGATGCAGGGCGTCGAGCTGGAACCGCTCGATGGGCTGCCCGTTGATGAGCAGGCGCCCGGCGTGCCCGACCGGATATTCGCGCAGCAGCTGGCGCACGAGCGTCGATTTGCCGCTGCCCGTGCGCCCCACCACGCCCAGGGTCTCCCCGCGCTTGACCACGAGATCGATGTCGACGAGGTTGTCGCGGTCCGACGTGGGATAGCGGAAGCTGTACCGCTCAAAGCGGATTTCCTCGATGCGATGAGCCACGAGCGCCGCATCCGGGTCCACGACATCCGGGGGATACGCCAGCACCTCGTTCACCCGATCCAGCGAGGCATTCCCTCGCTGCATGATGTTGATGAGCTGCCCTACCGCGAGCATGGGCCAAATGAGCATGCCGAGGTAGACGTTGAACGACGTCAGCTGTCCGACGGTGAGCTGACCTTGAAAGACGAGATACGTGCCGTATCCGAGACCTATCAGGTAGGTGACGCCGACGAGCATGCTGATAGTCGGATCGAACAGCGCATCGATCTGGGCCACCGCCGCATTTTTGCGGTAGACGTCTTCCATGGTCTCGGCGAAACGCCTCTCCTCGTTCTCCTCCTGCGCGTAGGCCCGCACCACGCGGATGCCCGCCACCGTCTCCAGGACGCGATCGTTCATGTCGCCGAACGCGTCCTGCGCGCGCTCAAACCGCCCATGCAGAATCTGACCGAACTTCGTCATCAAGATGGCGATGACGGGCATGGGCAAAAGGGACGCGAGCGTCAGCTTCCAGCTGTCCGCCACCGCCATCGTCACGAGGATGGTGAGCGACCACGTGGTCGAGTCGATGAGCGTCAGGATGCCAAAACCGGCGGTTTGCATGACGGCGTTCAGATCATTGGTCGATCTCGCCATCAGATCGCCAGTGCGATACTGCTCGAAAAAGCGTGGCGTCATCCGCAAGAAGTGCTGCATCAGCCGCCTGCGCAACGACAACTCGAGCGTGCGAGCGCCCGAATAGAGTTGATATTGCCACGTGAATCCGCACACATACGACACGACAATGGTCAAGAGCAAAAAACCGACAAGCTCGGCGAGCGAGCGCGCGGTCAACCCGTGTTCGCTGATCAGATCGACGGCGCGGCCGACAAAATACGGCGGGAGAATTTCAACCAAGTTGAGAAACAAGAGGAGCCCCACGGCGAGCCCGTATCGCCTTCGCTCCTGCCAGAAAAAGTGGCGCAATTTCCACAAGACTCGGAACACCCAACATGCCTCCTAGACACCAAAAGGCATGCCTTGTGTGGCCTGCCCGGTCCTCTTGTGAGAAGAAGCTGTGTTTCACACCCAGAAAGGCGCATTCCCTGCGCCTCACCGAGTGAACCGAGGCCATGCGCGCGGCGCACTTCGGGCTTGCGCGCCGAACCTGTACAACGCCGCTCGCACGACCATCGCATCTGCCTCCGGAACGCGGATTGTCAGAATCAAACATATCACGTCGCGGATGCGGCGTCAACGAGACCGGGGTTTTCCGTCCGTGTC
>NZ_BCRQ01000049.1 GCF_001552675.1 Alicyclobacillus sendaiensis NBRC 100866 | reverse complement strand
CCCCGGTCTTGCGCGCGAACTATCGCCCTCCGCCGCTCTGCGCCTTCGTCCGGCAAGCGAAGCGGATCTCCCCGTACGATTTGGCTCGGCGTCAGTGCGCCCGGAGGCACCCCGTCTTCGGAAGCGCTTTCTGAAGTCGAAGGCGATGAAAGCGTCTCCCCTGCCCCCTCGGCAGTATCGCCGCCTTCGCCCTCCGATTCCACCGCGGCCGATTCGGCCGGCACCAACAGCGCGAGGTCCACGGCCTCGTGCCGGCGGCGGCGCGCTCTGCGATCCCCTGCGGCCACCTCCGGATGCGGACCATCTTGCTCCGCGGGTTCCGCCACGTGCGGCCGCGGTTCCGGGGCCGACGCGTTTGCTTCAGCCTCCTCGCGCCCCGCCTCTCGCGATACCTCGCTCGCCGGGTCGGTGGTTGCGGCGCGCGGCGTGTCATTCTCCCCTCGCGCGCCCTCCGCGCCCTCCGCGCCTTCCGCAGCCTTCTTCGCGCCGAGTTGCAGGAAGACGTTTTCACGCCACTCGGAGAGAATGGTCGGATCCGGCGTCGGCCAACGGGTCGGCGTGATGGCGTACTGGAAGACGTGCGGCCGTCCATTCGCTGCTCTCGCCTCGGAGTCGGGCTGCGGATCACGCGCACCTTCCTGCGTGTTCGCGGTCGTCACTGTGATCAACCCCCCGATGGATTTCATCCCGAAAACCGGGGGCCCCTCGTTCGACGTCGCTTCGCCGTGTGCGAGTCGCCGGGTTTAAGCTTATCGTAAGCCGTCACCGCGTTTTGCCCTATCCCACCGGCGTGGGTAATTGACTCCGAAAAACGAGGGGTTGCCCCGGTTCGACACATCCTGACAATGGTGTAGAGAGGAGGGATTCACAGTGACACTATCGCTCCAATCTTCTGAATCTGTCAAGACAAAGACGGCCAAGGCGCACCCGCTTGTGCTCATCCACGGCCTGCGCAACGCTCACCGATGGAAGGACGATTTTTTGCGGCGCGCCGTTTCGATATGGGGATCTCAGCGCGTCTACGTGGTCCACCTCAACGAGAGCGAACGCCTCTGGAGCGCGGACTATCCCGAAGGGCGAGTGCACTTCGCAGGGGATGTGCATCGGGGCGCCGGATGCGACACGGTCGAGCGCCAGTGCGCATACCTGGAGACCAAGCTCGGGCTGCTCGAAGAACTGCGCGGGCTCACGAAGCCTTTCGACGTGATCGCCCACAGCATGGGGGGACTTGTGCTGCGGCGCTACGTCAACCGTCACCCGGACGACGTCGCCGCGGCCGTGACCCTGGGGACGCCGCATCAAGGCGCGCCCATGGCGCGGGATTTTCTGTGGTTTGGTTACCTGGTCGGTGCGGGGCGAGCGTTCGGCAGCCTGACGCCGCGGCGCGTCCGGGCACTCGTCGAACAACACCCGTGGCCGGCGCACATCCCCCTGTACACCGTGCGCGCCATTCAGCGCGGCGTGAGCTGGGGCGTCGGAGGAGAGCTGTTCATCGGGACGGTGTACCACGCCATCCTCCGGCGAGCGTCGGACGGTTTGGTACCGGCCGATCTCGCCATGTGCCGCGAGGGGCAGCATCTCGCCGATCTGCCGGGCTACAACCACCTCCGCCTGGTGTCGGATCCATCGGTTCTGGACCTGTGCGCGTCGGTGCTCCCATGACCCCGATGTTCAGGGGATAGGAGGCGAGATTCCCCGGAAGCTGGGGGATGGCGAGCCGACTGCGCCACCAGTAAGGTGAGACGTAGAATTTGAGCACTGGAGGCGACACCCATGGCACTCACGGAAACGCCGCGCGTCTTTCAGACAACCAGTGAAAAGCGCTTGAACCATAGCATCTTGCCGATGCGGCTATATCACAAGGCGAAAAAGCTCGGGACCTGGGATCCCCGGGACATCGATTTTTCGAAGGATCGCGAGGATTGGCAGGGCATGAACGAAGCGGAGCGCCGCGTCATCCTGCGCCTGTGCTCGCTCTTTGTGGCCGGTGAGGAAGCGGTTACACTCGACCTTCTCCCGCTCATCATGGCCGTGGCGCGGGAAGGGCGCTTGGAGGAGGAGATGTACCTCACGACGTTCCTCTTCGAAGAGGCGAAACACACGGAGGTCTTCCGCCGCTTCCTCGACGAAGTGGCAGGAGAAACGTCCGACTTGTCGGTCTTCCACAAGGACCACTACCGCAAGATCTTTTACGAGTACCTGCCCCAAGCCATGGGACGCCTTGTACACGATCCGTCCCCGGAGGCGCAGGCGGAAGCGTCCGTGACCTACAACATGGTGGTGGAGGGCGTGCTCGCCGAAACGGGCTACTACGCTTTTTACGCGGCGCTGCAGAAGGAAAACAAGCTGCCCGGGCTCATCCAGGCCATTCGCCTCTTGCAGCGGGACGAATCGCGCCACATCGGCTATGGCACGTACCTCTTGTCCCGGCTCATCAGCGAGAACGAGCACATCTGGGATGTGGTCAACCGGCGGATCAACCTGCTGTTGCCGCACGCCATCGGCGTTGTGCAGGATTTGAATGCGGAACTTGACACCGAGGAAGCCCAGAAACTCGCAGAGGAACTCGGCATCACCGATGTGCCCTTCGGGCTGAACCCCGACGAGTTTGTGGCCTACGCGCAGAAGCAGTTCGCGACGCGCCTTGGCGTCTTGCAGCGCGCTCGCGGCAAATCTGTGGACGAAATCTATTACTACACCGAGGAGACGGTCGGCGTCGTGCAATGATCTCCAGGCCGCGCCGGCGACGCCCAGCGCGGCCTTCCCCCTACCACGGCCGTGGGACACACGGCCTATGCTCCATCCCCATGTCGGAGCTGAACGGACATCGTTCAGCTCCCCCTTTTCCTCGCGCTCTCTGCCCGCCGGCGCTCCGCGCGCTGGGTGGCGCACCGCGGGAGCCCGCGTCCGAGCCGACTCCAGCCCCCGGCCGCGGCAGGCCGCATCGACCCTTCCCTACTTGGCGAACTCGTCCGCGAGCCGCACGAAATCCGCGAGCGACAGCCGCTCCGCACGCGTCCCGGGGTCTATCCCTGCGGCCATCACCTTCTGGCGCACCGCCTCCTTCGGCTCGCCGAGACCCGCGGCCAAGGCGTTCTCCAGCGTCTTGCGCCGGGTCCCGAACGCCGCCCGGACGACGCGAAAGAAGACCGCCTCATCCGCCGCGCGCACCGCAGGGCGCATCTCGCAGTCGATCTCGACCACGGCCGATTCCACCCCGGGCTGCGGCAAAAACGCGCTCGGCGGCACGTTTGCGACGCGCCGCACCCGCCCGCGATACTGCACCCCCACCGACAGGACGCCGTAGTCCTTCCCGCCCGGCTCGGCCACCATCCGATCCGCCACTTCGCGCTGCACCATGACCACGGCGCGCGACACCGGCAGCTCGGACTCGAGCACCTGAAAGAGAATGGGCGTCGTCACGTAGTACGGCAGGTTTGCCGCGAAGACCAGCCGTTCTCCTTGCGCCATCCGCGGCGCCATGAGCGCCCGCAGGTCCACCTTCAGACAATCGTCGTACACGATCTCGACGTTCCCATGCTTCGAAAGCACCTCGTCGAGCACCGGGCGCAGGCTCGCGTCCTTCTCAATCGCCACCACGCGCTTCGCCCGCTCGGCGAGCGCCGACGTCAACGCGCCGAGCCCCGGCCCAACCTCGAGCACCACCGTGCGAGCATCCGGCGCCACCGCGCGAACGATGACCTCCAGCACGCGCCCGTCGACGAGAAAGTTCTGCCCATATCCCTTTTTGGCGATCACGCCATGCCGGCGCAAAAGCGCCTTCACCTCGCGCGCGGACACCGGGGTCATCCGTCCAACCTCCTGACGGCCTCCTCGAACGCTTCGCGCGTGACGCGGTACGCGTTCAGCTTGTGCAAAAACGCCTTCGCGTTGCCATAGCCGATGCCGAGCCGCTCGCCGAGCTTCTCGCGCCGCCTGGCCGCGTCGGGGTGGTGGGCGAGCCGATGGCGGGCGAGATCGTCCAAGGTGAACGGAGGCGGCTCATCGCGCGCCGTCTCGCTTATGGCGGGCTCACCGCTTTGCGCCGCCAGGAGCGCCCGGCGCACGTCCTCGGCGCTCGCGTGCTCGATCCCGACGCCGCGACTGGACACCGCGCGCCCCTTGCGGAGGTACGCATGCCGAAGGCCAGGCACAAGCTGGTCCAGCCGACGCCGGATGCGCTCCCCCGCGCCGTCCGGGTCCGTCAGCACAATGGCGCCCCGCACCGCGACGGCGCGCCGCAGCAGGTCCAGCGTGCGGCGGCTGACGCGATCGCCGCCCAAGACGAGCACCTCGGCGTCGACCGCCTCGTCCACTCGCTGCTTGTCGTGCAGCCCCTCCACCACCACCACTTCGCGCAGCTTCGGGCGCGAACCGGTCATGCTTCCACCTTCCTGAACAGGCGATACGCGTTTTGCCACGTGATCTCGGCCAACGCATGAGGCGGCACGCCGCGGTTTTCGGCGACCGCTTCGGCGACGAGCGCCACGCGCGCGGGCTCGTTGCGCTTACCGCGAAACGGGTGCGGCGACAGATACGGGCTGTCCGTCTCGATGAGCAGCCTGTCCTCTGGCACAGCGGCCGCCACGGCGCGGAGATCGTCCGACTTCTTGTAGGTGACGGGGCCGGCGAAGGAGATGTACATGCCGAGCGCCACGGCCCGGCGCATGACGTCCTCGCGCTCGTTGAAGCAGTGCATCACGCCGCCCGCCGCATCTCCCGGGCGCGTGCGAGCCAAGAGCGCGAGCACGTCCTCGGTCGACTCGCGGTTGTGCACGATAATGGGAAGCCCCACGCGCTTGGCCAGCTCGATCTGCTTCTCCATCACTTCCTGCTGCACCGGGCGCGGCGCCGAGTCCCAGTAATAATCGAGGCCTATCTCGCCGATGGCCACCACCTTGGGATGTGCGGCCATGCGCTCGATCTCGTCGTACGCACCTTCCGGCACGTCTCCCGCCGACTCGGGATGGATGCCGACGGCGGCGTACACGCCGTCGTGGGACTCCGCGATGCGGATGACCTCACGCGAAGTGGCGAGATCCACCGCCGGCACCACGATGCGCTCGACGCCCGCCTCGCGGGCGCGGGCGAGCACCTCGTCGAGATCGTCCGCGAAGCGCGCGTCCATCAGGTGGCAGTGCGTGTCAAACAGCCTCACTTCACAATCGCTCCGTTCGGCATGCTGTCAGGCACGGTGACGATGGAGAGCGCATCGCCCTCCGACGCGCAGAGAATCATGCCCATCGACTCCTGGCCGCGCAGCTTCACGGGCTTCAGGTTGGCCACGACGACCACCTTTTTGCCCACGAGCTCCTCGGGCTGATAGTACTTCGCAATGCCGGACACAATCTGACGTCGCTCCGCGCCGAGATCGACCTGGAGCACGAGCAGCTTGTCCGCGTTCGGGTGCTTTTCGCACGCGAGCACCTGCCCGACGCGCAGCTCCACCTTGTCGAACACGTCGATGCCGATCTCGTCCTTGTGCACCACGGCCTTTGGCTCGGCGCTTGTCTCCGGCGCGTTCGCCGCTTCTGCGGAACCTGTCATTTCAGCCAAGATCTCAATCTCCTTTTCCACATCGAGTCTCGGGAACAAGGGCTCGCGCTCGGCCACCTGCTGGCCGCTCGGCCCGCGTCCCATTTCCGCGCTGTCCCACGCGAACGCCTCGTCGGACCACCCAAACTGCTCGCGGATGGCCTTCGGCGCGTCCGTCATGAACGGTTGCACGAGGATGGCGGACACGCGAATGGCCTCGACCATATGGTACAACACCGTCGAAAGCCGCTCCCGGTCGCCGTCCTTGTTCAGCTTCCACGGCTGGCAGTCGTCGATGTACTTGTTGGCCGCGCGCACGAGATTCCAGAGCTCCGCGAGCGCCACGGAGAACTGGAGCTGGTCCATGTTCTCCTCGACCTTCGCCTTGACCTCCGCCGCGAGATCGCGCAAGGCGCCATCCACGTCCGCGAGCGATCCCGGCGCGGGCACCACGCCGCCGTTAAACCGGTTGAGCATGGCGGCGGTGCGGTGGACGAGGTTGCCGAAGTCGTTGGCGAGATCGTAATTCAGCCGCTCCACCATGCCCTCGGGCGTGAACGTCCCGTCCTGCCCGAACGGGATCTCGCGCAACAAGAAGTAACGGAATGCGTCGCGGCCGTAGCGATCCACGAGGGTGAGCGGATCGATGACGTTGCCCTTCGACTTCGACATTTTGCCGCCCTTGACGAGGAAAAATCCGTGGCCAAACACCTTCTTCGGCAAGGGCAGGCCGAGCGCCATCAGGATGATGGGCCAGTAGACCGCGTGGAACCGGACGATGTCCTTGCCGACGACGTGCACGTCCGCAGGCCAGTAGCGCTCGAACTTGGCGCGCTCGGCCGGATCGTCCGAGAGGTAACCGATGGCCGAGATGTAGTTGACGAGCGCGTCGAGCCACACGTACACCACGTGCTTGGGATTCGACGGCACGTGAACGCCCCAATCGAAGGAGGTGCGGGAGACGCAGAGATCCTGGAGCCCTGGCTCGATGAAGTTCTTGATCATCTCCGTCTTGCGCGAGACCGGCTCGATGAAACCCGGGTTCTCCTCGTAGTACTGCAGCAGGCGATCCACGTATTTGCTCATGCGGAAGAAATACGACTCTTCCCGGACGAACTGCACCTCGCGCCCGCACTGGGGACACTTGCCGTCCACGAGCTCCCGCTCGGCCCAGTACGACTCGCAGGGCGTGCAGTACCAGCCCTGGTACTCGGAGAGGTAGATGTCCCCCTGTTGGAGCAGGCGCTCGAAGATCTGCTCGACCACGTGCTCGTGGCGCGGCTCGGTGGTGCGGATGAAATCGTCGTACGAGATGTCGAGCTTCTTCCACAGATCCTGAATCCACGCGATGATGGGATCCAAAAACGCCTTCGGCGCGAGCCCCGCCTGCTCTGCGCGCTGCTGGATCTTCAAGCCGTGCTCGTCGGTGCCGGTGAGGAAGAACACGTCGTATCCCCGAAGCCGCTTGTAGCGCGCGATGGCGTCGGCGGCCACCGTGGTGTACGCGTGGCCAATGTGGAGTTTGTCGTTCGGATAGTAGATGGGCGTCGTGACGTAGAAGGTAGGTTTCACACACATCCCGCCTTTCCCTCGCGTGTTGGCACGCGCGGGCGGTGTTGCCCCGCGCGGTTCATAAAAAAACCCCGTCCCCCATTGGGACGAGGATTGCTCGTGGTACCACCCAACTTCGCGCGCAAGCGCGCGCCTCGTTGCGGCCGAGCTCGACGTGGCCCAGCCTGTTCGATAACGGGAACTCCCGCGCTCGCCTCACCGGATAACTCCGCGGCTCGACGAGCGGCGCTCCAGAATCATACTCCCCAGGCGCTCTGTTGCCGGCTCCCACCCTCCCGGCTCGCTGCAAACCGCGTCCCTGGGTACCCTTCCTTCACTGCGCCCGATGGACTTGTCACGGAACGAACATGATGTCTGATCTTACGCGATGGCCCCGCAAAACGCAAATATGGAACAGCGCGCACAAAAAAATTTTTTGTTCGCCAAAAACCGCATCATCTCGCGGATTTTTAGCAATCGGACTCGTGGAACAGCCAGGATCAGAACTGTAAGGTCTTGCAAAACTCCGCACATCCATTATAGTAAGAGTATAGAAGTATTTGCATGGCGTGATAGCGACGAAGAGGCGCGTTTGACGCAGGCTGTCTCGCTGGTTGGCCGTGCGGATATTTCTATGAGACATACAGAAAAATTTTAAAGAAACGGGGATGGTACAGTGAAGTCTACAGGTATTGTCCGCAAGGTGGACGAACTCGGCAGGGTCGTGATTCCCATCGAGTTGCGCCGCACGCTTGGCATCGGCGAGAAGGATGCGCTCGAGATCTACGTCGATGGAGATCGCATCATTCTCAAGAAGTATGAGCCAGCTTGCATCTTCTGCGGTCAGGCGGACGAGATTATCCACTTCAAGGGCAAGAACATCTGCCCGTCCTGCATCGCCGAGATGCAGCACGCGTAAATCGTCGACAAGGTGAGGCCGCAGCGGCAGAGGGACTCCTTCGCGCTGCGGCTTGTTTCGTTTCTTTCGACGCTCACTCACTGTTCGAGGCTCACCCGCGGAGCGTGCGGTTGTACAGCTCCCGCCGCTTGACGCCGTGCGCGTCGCTCGCCTGCTTGACGGCCTCCTTATGCGAGAGCCCCTCCTCCATCAGCCGCTCTACCTCGCGCACCGCTTCCGCAAAGCGCGCCTCCTCGCGCTCGTGCGCATCGCCCTCCGCCTGTGCCCCGCGGTTGTCGATCACGACGACGTACTCGCCGCGCGCCCCCTCCTCCGCCAACCGGCGCTCGAGCTCCGCGAGCGTCCCGCGCCAGAACGCCTCGTGCAACTTCGTGATCTCCTTCGCGAGGACCGCCTTTCGATCCCCGAGCTCCTCGGCGAGCCAGTGCAGCAGGTTCGCCACGCGGTGCGGCGCCTCGTACATCACGAGGGTGGCCGGGAGGTGGCGATACGGCGCCAGAAAGCGCGCGAAGTCCGAGCGCGATCGCGGCGGAAAACCGAGATACACAAACGGCGTGGCGGGCAGCCCGCTCGCGACAAGTGCAGCCAACAACGCGCTCGGGCCAGGCACCGGCACGATGGGCACGCCCGCCTCCAGGGCGGCGGCGACCGCCGCATCGCCCGGATCCGAGATGATGGGTGTGCCGGCGTCCGTGACGAGCGCCACCCGCCTTCCTTCGCGCAGTTGCCCGACGAGCCACTCGACCCGCGCCGCCTCGTTGTGTTCGTGAAAACTCACGAGGCGCTCGCCGCTCGGAATCTCGTACCGCGCCAGAAGCTTGCGCGTCTGCCGCGTGTCTTCGCACAGGATGAGATCCACCTCGCGGAGCACGTCCAAGAGCCGCAGCGAGACGTCGCGCAGATTGCCGATGGGCGTACTGCAGACGTAGAGACATCCGCCCGCCGATTTCACCTGTTCCTCCAACGCCTTTTCTCCTCCATGCTCCGTGGTGCGAAAAAGCCCGCTCGATCGCGCCCTGAGGCGCGCCGAACGGGCCCTTGCTGTCAAGCGCGTTCGATGAACGCCAAACAAAACAGACATTCCCCGTCTGTGCGCAGGCTCCCATATTTCACGTTGCAGATGTGGAATCCTTCTCGATAAATGCGGCGCAGGTTTTCCTGCGCCGAGCCCGACTCCGCAAGGCCCTTTCCCATCGTCAGCGCCTGGTAATGTTCGTTTTCTCGCCGCAGGCGCTGATTCTCCTCGATGAGCTCCTGAATCTGATGTTTGAGCGATCCGAGCTCTTCGTACAGCTCGCCGATGCGCGCTTCCAAATTCGCAACCTGCACAAACAGCGATTGTTTGTCCATGGCTGGACACCAACCTCTTTACGCCATCGCGTCCTGGTCGTGGTATGCGTCGTTCTCAAACTTCAAGCAACACATCAGGCGGCCGCACAGGCCCGAGATTTTGGACGGATTGAGCGACAGGCTCTGGTCCTTCGCCATCCGGATCGAGACGGGATCGAACTCGCCCATCCAAGTGGAACAACAAAGCAGGCGCCCACACGGGCCAATTCCGCCGAGGATCTTCGCCTCGTCCCGCACGCCAATCTGCCGGAGCTCAATGCGCACGCGGAACACGCTGGCCAAATCTTTCACCAGTTCGCGAAAATCCACGCGCCCATCGGCCGTGAAGTAGAAGATGAGCTTGTTCCGATCGAACGTGTACTCCGCGTCCACCAGCTTCATCTCCAGGCCGTGCTTCGCCACCTTCTCGCGAAACACCCCCATCGCCTGCTTGGCGCGCCGGCGATTCTCCTCCACCACCGCCCGGTCGGCATCCGTGGCGATCCGCATGACCTCTTTCAAGGGCAGGACGACGTCGTCCTCCGCCACCTGTTTCGGCCCTACCACCACGCGCCCGCACTCAATGCCGCGCGTGGTCTCGACAATCACGTCCGCGCCTTTCTCTATCTGAAGATGGCCGGGATCGAAATAATAAATCTTCCCGGCCGGTTTGAAGCGCACGCCGACTATCGTCACCATGAGGTTGTAACCTCCCGCAAACGGACGCACATCTGCTCGAGATTGAGCAGCAGGGCGACGTGCGACTGAAGGCGCAGTCTCGCTTCCATCACCGCCTGAACACACGCCGCGTACTGCTCCACCTCGAGAATGGGAGCAATGCGCCTCGCGGCCTCTTGCCAATTTGCAAAGCGCTCCGCCTGGCCGCCCGCGCGAACCCGCATGAGCTCGCGGAGCCACTCGGCGAGGAGCAAAAGGCCGCCTTCCGCGGGGACATCCTTTGCAATCGACTGCCAAGACGCGGCCATTTCCCAGGGCGTCGCGCCACCGCGAAGCCACGTCTCCGTCCATTCTATCACCCGTTCCATGAACCCGGCAAACGAAGGATCTTCCGCGCTTGCGGCGCGCGCCACGACCGAAATGGACGACGGATCCGTCGACAGAAAAGGAGGCGAGGCGGACAGGAGGCAGGTGAACGAGCGGGATCGAAGGGTGGAGAGCACGCTCTGACGGCTTTTGGCGGTGAGAATCGCGTACGTCCCCGGCGCGGGCTCTTCGAGGGTCTTGAGCAATCGGTTGGCCGCGACGGGCGTCATCTCGTCGGCGCCGTGGAGCGCGTACACCTTGCGCGGCCCGTGACCTTTCGTGGCGAGCCACGCCTGCAGCGCCTCCACGTCCCCCGCCTTCAGCCCTTCCTCTCCCGACGCCCAAAAATCGGGGTGCGATCCGGCCGAAAACTGCGCGCAACTCCGGCAGCTCCCGCACGGCGCATCCGACCGCGGGGCTTCGCACAGCAGCGCTTGGGCGAGCCACCTGGCCGCGCGCTCGGCCTGGCTCGGCTCGCCCACCAAGAGCACCGCGTGCCAGAGCTCGCCCGCACGAAGCCGCCGCACGAGGGCCTCTGGCAGCCCCATGGCCCCCTCGAAGCGGCCATTCGCTGTTGTCACTCCCAAAGGGTCGACCGCCTTTCCGAGATCAAAACTGCTCGAACCGCTCGATGTCGAGCACAAACACCGTCGCGCCGCCCACCTGGACGTTGACCGGATACGGAATGTACGACTCCATGCTCGCCCCCATCGGCGACATCGGGGCCACCACCTGCTCGCGCGCCTTGCAGGACCGCTGAATGATCTGCATCACGCGGTCCACGAGGTGATCCTCCACGCCGATGAGGAACGTCGTGTTGCCCGCGTGCAAGAAGCCCCCGGTGGACGCGAGCTTCGTCGCGCGGATGTCTTCCTTGACGAGATTCTGGGCCAGCTTGTTGCTGTCTTTATCTTGAACCACGGCGATGACCAGCTTCACGCGGGCTCACCCACCTCTACAAGTGTTGTTGGATGAGATTCCATACCAACGCTCGGATCTCCTGCTCGATGTCCTCGGGCGATCTCGCCGCGTCGATCCGCTTGCGCACCTGCGGAGCCGCGCGCCACAGCCGCTCGAACGCGTCTGCCACGCGCGCGAAAAACGCTTCGTCCCGCCGTTCGATGCGGTCGAGATCGCGCCCGCCCGCACGGGCCCGAAGGCGCGATTGCGCGCTGGGCCAGTCGAGATCGAACCAGAGCGTCAAATCTGGGCGCAGGCCGCCGAGGGCGTACTCGTTCAGCGCCTCGACCCAGGCCTCCCCGAGGCCGAGCCCCGCGCCCTGGTAAGCGATGGACGCGTCCACGAACCGGTCGCACAGGACGATCTCGCCGCGCTCCAGGGCGGGCCTGATGAGTTCCTCCACGTGCTGCGCCCGCGAAGCGGCGTACAGGAGCGCTTCCGTCCGCGGCGACATCTCCTCGTGGCGCGGATCGAGCAGAATGGCTCGGACAGCGTCGCCGATGCGCGTTCCGCCCGGCTCCCGAGTCACCACCACAGGAAACCCCTGGGCCTCGAGCCAGGCGGCGAGCCGAAGGAGTTGGGTCGTCTTGCCCGCGCCATCAATGCCTTCAAAGGTGATGAAGAGCCCTTTACGCATCGCACACCTCAATCGTTCCGTCAGCACCCACGCCCACGACGTCGTGGCCGTCCTGCCACAGCCGCGCCAGCACCTCGGCCTGCCATTCCGACACGACCTGGCCAGGCCACACGGCGGGCACCCCCGGTGGGTAGGGCGCAAGGGGTTGCCGAGCCACACATCCCGCGGCCTCGCGCAGAGGAACGCGCCTGCCCGGCAAGCGCTGGGTATCCCGCGGCCGTAGGGCCGGTTGAGCAGGGGTCTCGTACAACAGGGCGCCCTCCCACGGGCGCGCGGCGTCCATCTCGCCCGCTTCGGCGCGCCAGGCCTCGTACACCGAGAAAAACCTGGAGAAGTCCCGCGCTGTCTGGCCGAAACCGAAGAGCGCGAGGGCGCCTGAGGCGTCCCAGTACTCGAGAAACAGACCCTCATCTTCGAGCCGTTTGGCCAAGTGACCGCTTCGCGCCTTCGATCCCGTCGGAACCCAGAGCCGCATCGGATCCGTATGGGCTTCGAAGGCGCGATATGCCGCCAAGTCATCGAGCGTGCGGCGGACGAGGTCTCGGCCGGATCGCAAAAAAGCCTGCGCGGCGTCGAGCGCCGCGAGGAGCAGATACGATGGGCTAGTGGTGTGGAGAAACAGGAGCGCCTCGTGCAGGGCCCCCGCCAGATCTGGGCGCGACACGTGGACCCACGCCGCTTGGGTCAGGCACGGCAGCGTCTTGTGCGGGCTTTGGACGACGACGTCCGCGCCCTGCGCCACGCTGTGAAGCGGCAGGCGCGGATCGAGCCCGAAATGCGCCCCGTGCGCCTCGTCCACCACAAGAAGGGCGCCGTGGCGGTGGGCCACGTCTGCGAGGCCCGCCACGTCGGCCACCAAGCCGGGGTAGGTAGGGCTGGTCACAAACACGACTCGGACATCGCCCCACTGGCGAAGCGACTGCTCGAGCAGCGCGGGCGAGGGCGGATCGAATGCCTGCCGCGCCGCGTTCCAGCGAGTCGGCACAAAGACGGGCGACGCGTCAGCGTACACGAGCCCCCGCCACACGCTCAAGTGGCACGGGCCCAGGATGAGCACGCGGCATCCGGGCGCTGAGCAGGCGGCCTTGAGCGCGGCCATGACGCACGCCGTGGCGCCGTTCACGGAGTAGTAGGTTCGATATGCGCCGTAGTGGCGCGCGCAGAGTTCCTCAGATGCCGCGATGCAGTCGCTCGCGGCGTGGAAGTTGTCGAGTCCCGGGAGCTCGGTGAGGTCGAGCTTGATGGCTTGTCCCAGCCACGCCGAGAGAGGCTGAGGGAGATACCTCCCGTGATGCCCGGGGACGTGAAAGGACGCGCGCTCGCGCCTCGCATGGTGCATCAGGCGGTCCAGGATGGGTGTCTCGGCAGCGCCTGGTTCCATGCCCCGCGTCACTCGCCAGAACCTCCGCCCCGGCGAAACCCGTCAGCCCTCCTGCGCACCTCATGCCGGACGAGCCAACCAAGCGCCAGCGCGCTCGCGATGGTGTACAACACGCCGAAAAGCGGCCAGATGACCTTGTTCAAGCCGTTTCACCGCTCCTTTTCGCGCCTCCGAAAGATGTTCTCATTGTACCATGGCTCGCCGAGGGACCGGGAAGGCCCGGCATCCTCATTCGGCTCCTTGCTATCAAGGACGCGAAAGGCGCACCGCAGCTGCGATGCGCCCGCGACTCCACGGAAGGCGAAAACTCGCGTTCACAGTGACAACACCGATAGCCAAATCAGCTTCATCTGCTCCACATAGCGGCGATAGGCCTCGTCCTCCACGTCGGTCTGGACAATCTCGCGCTCGCACGCGTGGCAAATCAGCTGTCCAAACACTCGCATGCCGTCTTGCCCAACGCGGCCGCAGATGATGCAGCCGTTCGAGGGAGAGGCCGCACTCCACAGTTCTTCGAGTTCCGCCATCTCTCGCATCGCACCATCACCTTCTCAGAGAGGCCGTTTTGTCTCCCGGCATATGTCCATTGTTGCACGAAATCCCGGTTTGCATACGCCAAGCCCTGAGGGGTCCGGTTGGCTCACTCCCACCGTATGTCCACGCGTCGCGTGCGGTTCCGAGCGCGGTACGAATTCGGGCTTGGAGCAAGCCTCCGTGCTATAATCTCTTCGAAATGGGGGGTGGAGAGGTGAATTCACCCGGATCGGGTACGGCCAAGCTGGCGCGCGGAACCTCTCTGTATGTGATCTGCGTGGCTTTGGCGAAGGTGTTGGGGCTCGTCTGGGTCATTCCGGTGACCGCCATCATCGGACCGACCGGCAACGGCATCTACGGAAACGCCTACGCCGTTTACAATATTCTTCAGCAACTTGCAACCGCGGGTTTCCCGCTTGCCATGGGAAAGCTCATCGCCGAGCGCAGAGCGCGTGGTGAACGCGCCGTGGTGGAACACATTTACCGCGTGACGATGCGCTCCCTCATGATCTTCAGCGTGTGCGCCTTCGCCATCATGTGGTTCGGGGCGCCGCTCTTTGCGCATATGGTGTCGCTCAAGGACAGCGCAGCGTCCGTGGAGCAGAACGTGCCGAGTCTGCGCGCGGTGTCGCTCATGCTGCTCGTCATCCCGGCGATGAGCGGGCTGCGCGGGTATCTCCAGGGGTTTCAGCGCCTCGAAGGTCCCGCATACTCGCAGACGTTCGAACAGTTGTTCCGCGTCATCGCGATGGTGGCCGGCGCTTATCTCGTCGTGGACGTGTGGCACCGGGACCGGGCGGTGTATGGCGCGGCTGCGGCCACGTTCGGTGGGTTTGTCGGAGGTCTTGCAGGTCTCATTCTGCTCGTGGCTTTTGCCATCCCGATTCGCAGGCGCGAGCGCCCGCTGGGTTACGACGAAAGCCCCTTCCGCAGCAGACACATCCTGCGCATGGTGTATCGCATTGCGCTTCCGGTCAGCCTGGGCGGCTTGGTCGTGCCCATCGCCAACCTGGTCGATTCGTGGACGGTGACCAATCTGCTCCAGGCGAGCGGCGAGAGTTACGCCCAAGCGGTCGCCAACTACGGCATCCTGACGCGCCAGGCGATGTACCTGGTCATGTTGCCCATGTCGTTCGCGTACGCCATTGGTGTATCGGTCCTGCCCAGCGTGTCGGCGGCCAAGGCGAAGCAGAGCCAGGCGGATCTGCAGATGAACATCACGTTCACCCTGCGGACGATGTTCCTCATGAGCTTTCCGACGTCGGCCGCGCTCTTCGTCCTGAGCCGCCCCATCAACCTGGCCCTGTTCGGGACCACGGCCGGATCGAACATCATCTCGACGGTTTCGTTCATGAGCATCTTCGCCAGCATGGAGCTCATCTCCACGTACGTGCTCCAGGGCCTCGGCAAGATGTACCGCCCTGTGAGGAACATGTTCCTCGGCCTTGGCATCAAGACGGTCCTCAATTTTGTGCTGATTTTGAGCCTGCACAGCGCGCTGGGCGCCGCCCTCGCCACGACATTCGGGTATATCGTCTCGTCGCTCCTCAACGTGGCGGCCGTCCGCAAGTACGGTCAGGTGCGCTTCTCTCTGCGCCGGCTGATGCGGCCCTTCTTCCGATCGGCCCTGGTCGCCGCCATCGTGATGTTTGGCGCGGACTACGGACTCGGGCGGTTGCTCTACGCGGGGCACGGCGTGGAGGGGCGGTTGGCGGCTGTCATTGAGCTGGTGGTGGCAGGTGGCGTGGGCGCGATGGTCTACCTGCTGCTCGTGGCGCGATCCGGCGTGATGACGGAGGAAGAGTTTCGCAGCGTGCCGGGCGTGGGCAAGTATCTCGGTAAGATGGCGCGGAGATTGCGCAAGCCGCCCCGGCGCCCCGGCACAGAGCGGCTACGCAAGTACCCATAAATGAAGCACGAGGAGCGCGGCGACTCCAGGCAGCCCTAAAAAGCCAGCCGCGAGAACCGTGATGGGATTGAGCGGCAGGTGGAAGCCGAGATAGTTGCCGACGGCGTCCGCGGCCACCATGAGCAGGCAGCCGAGTACAATGCTCCGAATCATCCACAAAAGGGCCCGACTCGGCTTTTGGAAGAATTGACTCACCACAAGGGCGCCGAGCACCACGGCGCCGCACCACAGCCATACCGATGACACGTGCATGGACGACCCTCCCTCGCGTCACTGGACGCGCCATTCGTCGGAGGTCCAGTCGAACTCAGGGCCATCGAAGGAGATCCCGTACTCGCGCGCGAGGCGAAAGAGATAATTGAGCTGGCGCTCCGCCGCGCTCATGCGAAACACGACGTGATCGATGAGCAACGGATCCGAGACGCTTTCGAACTGTCGCCTGGCGATCTCGAGCTCGCGCCAGCTCTTGAGGATCTCACGGAGAAACCGCTGCCGATCCATGGGATCCGGCTTATCGAACGCATGCGGCTCGGGGTGCGTGCGGCGCTCGGTCTCCGGCGGCATGGAAGCGCCGGATGGCCTTCGCGCCCACGGCAGAACCGTGTGCACGGCAGAGGCTCGTGGGGACGACTTGGGGTCCGATGGCGTCACGCTCCGGTCCCTCCCTTGTCCAAGTTAATACATCATAGGCGCAAGGGAGGCGGAATATGACTGGTGGGTGGTGTCGATCACACGCCGCGCTACAGCGCCCGCCTGCCTTCGAGGGCCTTGGCGAGCGTGACCTCGTCCGCGTATTCGAGATCGCCGCCCACGGGCAGGCCGTGCGCGATGCGCGTCAGCTTGATCTGAAAGGGCTTCAGCAGGCGCGAGATGTACATCGCCGTCGCCTCGCCCTCGACGTTCGGATTGGTGGCAAGGATGACTTCGTCAATCTCGTTCTCGCCCACGCGGGTCACAAGTTCCCGAATTCGAATGTCCTGCGGGCCCACGCCCTCCATGGGCGAGATGGCGCCGTGCAGCACGTGGTACAAGCCGTGGTACTCGCGCGTGCGCTCCATGGCGATCACGTCCCGCGGCTCCTGCACGACGCAAATGATGCGCCGGTCGCGGCGCGGGTCGCGGCAGATCGCGCACGGCGACGCCTCCGTGATGTTGCAACAGACGGCGCATTCGGTGAGCCCGGTTTTCAGATCGATCAGCGCCTTGGCGAACGCTTTGACGTCTGCCTCACTCATTTCCAGAACGTGAAAGGCCAAGCGCGCAGCCGTCTTGGGCCCCACGCCGGGAAGCTTCATGAAATGCTCAATGGCCCGCGCGACCGGCTCCGGATACCCGTACATCGTCAGAACATCCCCGGCAGATTCAGCCCGCGCGTGTACTTGCCCATGACTTGTTCGGCGAGATCGTTTGCCTTCTGAGCCGCGTCCTGGATGGCCACCAGGATGAGGTCCTGAAGCATCTCCACGTCGTCCGGCGACACGACGCTCTTGTCGATCTCGACCGCCACCACGTCCTTATGCCCGTTCATGCGCACCTTGACGGCGCCGCCGCCCGCCGTGCCCTCGACCTCTTGCTCCGCGAGCGACGCCTGGGCCTTCAGAATCTCTTCCTGCATCTTTTTCGCCTGGCGCATCAACTGGTTCATGTTTTTCATCCGTCGTCTCCCTCGTCTTCCACGGTCACTTTGTCCGCTCCAAACAGGTCGATGGCCAACTGGACCACATCCACATCCGCCGGCGCCGCGTCGCTTGCCTCCTGCGATCCGGCTTCCTCAGCGATGGCCGGAGCCACCGAGGCCGCAAACTCCTCCCAGTCGGCCTGCAGAATGGCGAAGAGTTGCACAGGTTGTCCGAGCGCCTCCGCGAGCGCAGCTTCGATGGCCGCGCGGTCCGCCGGTTTCATGACGGCCTCGCGGTGAATGCGGCTCTTGAACGAAAGCACGACGGCGTGCGGCGTGACGAGCGCCACCTCTCCGTGCAACAGCCAAGCGTGCGTCTGCACGCGCTTCGCCTTCACAGACGCGAGCACGTCCGGCCACGTCCCCTGCAGCCGCGCCTCGAGGGCCTCGTCGCGATCGCGATACAACCGCGCGAGCGTCTCGCGCTTGCGATGCGCGGCCGCGCGGGAAGACGCGGGGCGTGCCGCCTCTCGCGCCTCCCGAGCGCGCTTTGCGACCTCGGGCGCCGCAGACACCGGGCCCGACGCCTGAGCCAGCGGGTCAGCGGCGGCTTGAGCCGGCTGCTCGCTTGAGGGGGCGCGCCGTCTGGCGGCGGCAGCCGTGCGCGCAGGCTGGATGGAGGCCGAAGAATCTCCTTCTGCCTCTCGGGACCGCCTCTCGGCCGCGAGGCTCATCAGCACGGCTTCAAGCGCCAGCCGAGGTTCTTCCACGTATCGCAGCTGCGTGTACAACTCGCCCAGCCTGCGCATGGCGGCAAGCAACCACTCCGCCGTGACGTCGTCGCGAGACGCCACCGGCAGATACGGATCCACAGGCTTTCCGGCGAGCGCGTCCGGGCTTTGCGACAGCTTGACGATAAACAAATCGCGCACCACTTGCAACAAGTCGTGCACGATGCGGCTCGCGTCCTTGCCGGAGGCGTACCAGCGCCCGAGCCTCTCCATGGCCGAGAGAAACGAGCGCTCGGCGAGATCGCGCACGAGCGCCACGAGCGAGCCGATGTCGACGCTGCCCACCACGTCGGCCACCGTCGCGTCGTCGATCCGTCCGTCTCCAAACGCCGCCGCCTGTTCGAACAGCGCGAGCGCGTCGCGCAGCCCCCCGTCGGCCGCTTCAGCCAACCGCCACAGCGCGGAGTCGGCCGCTTCAATTCCCTGGCTCTGCGCCACGAGGCGCAGGCGCTCCACGATGGCCTCCGGCGCAATGCGGCGAAAGTCGAATCGCTGGCACCTCGAGATGATGGTCGCAGGCAGGCGGTGCGGCTCGGTGGTGGCGAGCACAAACAGGACGTGGGGCGGAGGTTCCTCCAGCGTCTTCAGCAGCGCGTTGAACGCTTCCGGCGTGAGCATGTGGACCTCGTCCACGATGTAGACCTTCTTCTTCGCCATCGTGGGGAGGTAATGGACGTGATCGCGCAGATCCCGAATTTCATCTACGCCGCGGTTGGACGCAGCGTCAATCTCCTGCACGTCCACATTGGAGCCGCGCTGAATGCTCGTGCAGGCCTCGCAGGCGTTGCAAGGCTCGAAGCCGTGCTTTGGCTGAAGGCAATTAACCGCCTTGGCCAACAGCTTCGCCGTGCTCGTCTTTCCCGTACCGCGCGGCCCGCAAAACAGGTACGCATGCGCCAGTTGCCCGCTTCGGAGCGCGTTGGTCAGCGTCTGGCGCACGTGCGGCTGTCCGACCAAGTCTTCGAACGTCTGCGGGCGATACGCGCGATAGAGTGCCTGGTACGCCATGCTCGGCCTCCTTCCACCGATACTCTACCATAGGAGGGGACCTGTTTCACGGCGACGCAGGCGCAAAGCGCCCGGCCGAAACGGCGGCAGTGCGTTCAGAGAGGAGAGGGCCGAGCGGGATCGAATCTTTTCCCTTGACGAAAACGAACAAACCCGCAGAACGCTCGTAGGGAGGCGGTTGGATGGCGCCGATCCTCGTCCTCCCCGCGCCCATCGCGGGGGCGGGGGCTCTCTTCGCCAACTTGGTCCCGCCGACGGCGATGCCGCTCGGATTGTGGCGCGGGTCGTCTGCAGTGCGCACTCGTCGCCGCCCCGCTCGCCGCACGCTGGAGCTGCCGCCGTGATGGCCCTGGACGTGCCCCTGCGGGGTGTCCTCGAGGCGCTGTGGATGTCCTGCGTCTACACCTACCTCGATCTTGCCCTTCTTCGCCGCCCGCACCCGTCGTGGCCTGGGCTTTTGCTCGGCGGCGCGTGGTTCGGGGGGCTTTACCCGGCTTGTTCAGGTGTTGGCCTAGCACGTGCCTTGAGATCGCGCTTGGCCGGACGGTGAGCAACTTCTAAACCGTCAGGACGACTGGCGCTGGCGAATCACGCGGATGGACGCCGATCTCGTCTTCGGCAACGACACCGTGAACGTCGTGCCAAAGCCTTTCGAACTCACGCGAATGTACCCGCCGTGATCAGCCACAATGCGCTGGCAGATGGCGAGACCAAGTCCTGTGCCTTTCTCCTTCGTGGTGTAGAACACGTCGAAGATGCGGTCAAAGAGGTAGTACGGAATGCCTGGGCCGGTATCGGAGAACTCAATCTCCACGCGCCCTTCGTCCGCGCGAGCGCGGATGGTGAGCCGGCCGCCTTTGTCCATGGCCTCGATGGCGTTTCTGGCGAGATGGGCGAACAGCTGTTCCATCATGCCGGGGTCCGCTTGGAGTTCGAGATTCGCCGGAACCTCGTACACGGCCTCGACGCCCCGCTGCTCGGCCTCCGCGTCCAGCCACGGGCGCAGATGGCCGAGGACCTCCGATACCGACACCGTGGTCCACGTCATTTCCTGCGGCTTCGACAGCAGAAGAAGCTCCGTCACGAGCGCGTTCACCCGCTCAATTTCCTGCATCATCACGCGAATGTACGTCAGCTCGTCGTGCATGTTCACGCGCTCGAGGCGCTGCTCAAGCAACTGGAGGAATCCCTTGATGGTCGTCAACGGATTGCGAACCTCGTGCGCCACACCGGCCGCCAGACGCCCGATGGTGGCGATGCGCTCAATCCTCTCCGTATGCTGGTTGAGCAGCGCGAAGTTCCCCATGTCCCTGAGCACGACGTACACGCCCGCTTCGTCCGTCTCCGCGTGACGCGCGACAAACGAGTCCATGAGGACGTGGCGCACGGTGCCGCCCGCCTCCCACTTGACGACTGCGTCCCGGTATTCACAGTCCTCGGCCACGATGCGGCATAGCAATTGGTATTCCTCTGAATCTATCGGCAAAACCTCGTCGAGAGACGCGATGCGTCGTTCATCCGCCCAACCGAACAGATCCTTGGCCAGCCGATTCTCCAGGCGAAGGCGCAGGTCTTTGGACAGAAAGACCACGCCCGCGTGGATGAGGTTCACTTGCCCGGAGTGTGATTCACCAACCGCGCTCGACTTGCGTGCGCCGCGCACAATCATCACCCACTCTACGTCGCAGTCGTTGTCTAGGGTGTATTCGTAGCTTCAAGAGCAAATCCTGCTCCGTCGACGAAAGATCCCTGGATCCGACGACGTTCGACACGCTCCGCGCGGCAGCTCGCAAGCCAAGACCCCGGCACAACAGACGGCTACACAGCGAAACGCGGCCTTGAACCAAACCCCGATCAGGCGCCCCCGCGTCGCCCGAAAGGTCTCCCTTAGTGCTGCTTCCGTCAGGACCTGACACGGTTCGGGAGTTTTCGCCGCGCGGGACCCAATCAGGATTTGGTCCAAAGCCGCGTTGTTGCGCCCCTCTTGGCAGAATCGGTGTCCGGGCGCCGGACACCGATCTTCTGTGGCGGAGAGAGTGGGATTCGAACCCACGAGGCCCTTGCGGACCTACCCGCTTTCGAGGCGGGCTCTTTCGACCACTCAGACATCTCTCCGCGATGGTCCTATCTCGCTTCCCCCTCGCGCCGCTCCGCGCGACGCTTCCGGAAGAAGTCCGTTAATAGTTTAGCACAATCGTCCGCCAGAATGCCAGAGGTAATTTCGGGCGCGTGATTCCAAAGCCCCGCCTCCAACAGCCTGACCTTGGACATCACGGCCCCGCCCTTCGCGTCCGCCGCGCCGTACACGAGGCGCCGCAGTCTCGACAGGACGATGGCTCCGGCACACATCGGACAAGGCTCAAGTGTGACATACAAGACGCAATTTGTCAAGCGCCAGCCGCCCAGCCGACGGCTCGCCTCCTCAATGGCCAACATCTCCGCGTGCGCCGTCCCGGCCCGCCACGTCTCCCTGCGGTTGAACCCCTCGCCCACGATGCGGCCGTCCTCCACCACCACCGCGCCGACGGGCACTTCGCCCCAGCGAGCCGCCTCCTCCGCCAGTTCCAGCGCTCGGCGCATGAACCGTTCGTCCGCTTGGTGATCCATCACGCGCCCGATCCGCCCTCGCCCTTCGCCGAGGGCGCATCCCCGCCCGCGCCCTCAACGCTCTGGTGATGGGGATGGCTCGACACCCAAAGCGCCGCCTGGGCCAACTCGCGGAGAATGTCGGAGCGAAGTTGCGGCCGCAGATACTCCACCTGAACGTAGAGCTGTCCCGTATCCGTCGCGGCGTAGCGCGGAGGCAGATGGTTCAGCGCTATCGCCAGGACGTCATCGAGGCATCGGTCGCAGTGGCACGGCAGGAGCTTCAGAAGCTCCGGATCCTTCAAGATCTGCCTCGCCAGCACCTCGGTCATATTGACGACAGCCATCCCGCATCGCCTCCCCGCAGACGCCTTTCTGGCCCCAGTATACCAGAAGCGAGCGCCCGCCGCCCCGGCGCACCTGGGCACCCATCCCGGCTCTCCTGCATAAGGTATGGCGATTCCGTGGTCTACGCCCATTGGCATCATGCG
>NZ_BCRQ01000048.1 GCF_001552675.1 Alicyclobacillus sendaiensis NBRC 100866 | reverse complement strand
ACCTGTCGAACGGTCCGGCACACGCGATCCGACCGACCGCAGATCGCGCGAAAGTTCCAGTTGTGCTGCACACTAGGTGAATGGTAACGTGAAGGCAGAGGCGGATCGCGCCGTCCATCCGTTGGCAAGGTGGTTTATATCCTTATGAAAATAGGTACGCACCATGGAAAGTTCCATGCTGATGAAGTGTTCGCCGTCGCGATACTCCGAAAACTGTATCCAGACGCCCGCATCGTGCGCACGCGAAACAAGGCTGTGTTGGCCCAGTGCGATCTCGTCGTCGACGTCGGCGGCGGCCCGTACGATCACCACAGCGTGCAAAAGGTCCATCGGCCAAACGGCATTCCCTACGCCGCGGCAGGACTCATCTGGCGGGATTTCGGCGGTAAGTTTCTGGAGGCGCTCGGCCTCACGGGGGAAGAGGAACGGGCGCTCGTTCTAAGCAACATCGACGACAAGCTGTTTCAGGCCATTGACGCGATCGATAACGGCATTGACCTGGAACGAGACATGCGGATCAAGGGCATATCGGAACTCGTCGGCTCCTTCAATCCACCGTGGAACTCACAGGAAGACGAGAATCGAGCTTTCGAGCGAGCTTTGGACTTTGCAACCCAGATTCTAATGAACTACGCGAATCACGAGATCAGCCGACTTCAGGCGACGGAGATCGTCAAAGCGGCTTATGCGGCACGCAAAGAACCCGCGCTTCTGGTCTTGCCGACCTGCTGTCCTTGGACGGAAACGCTGCTCGAAATCGACCCCGCGGGGGAAGTGCTGTATGTGGCTTTCCCGGATAAGACAGGGCAGTATCGCCTTCAGGTGGTGCCCAAAGGGCCCGGAACATTCGAAGCGCGAAAACCTTTGCCGAGCGAATGGGCGGGGAAAGAGGGAGAAGAACTCGTTTCTGTGTGCGGTGTGGAAGATGCGGTGTTTTGCCATCCGGCGCGGTTCATTGCCGGTGCAGAGTCACTGGACGGGATTCTGCAGATGGCGGAGGAAGCACTGGCGGCTGAACCCTCCAACCCGTGATCCGTTCGCCTACCGGCCTGCCGAGCGAGACACCCAAAAAGAGCCAGAGTTCGGCGCTCACCGAGACTCTGGCTCTCTTCAACATCCCTGAGGCTTTGCGCACGCTTCACTTTGCAAAGACCAAATGCCCAATCTTGGCAACTACAGGTTGCTGCCAAACCCAACTGCCGGACGGTGTTTCCGATGGATTGTAAAACACCAAAGCTCCCGGCACCACGTCGTCGCCGTTCAAGACGTCGAGCGCAGCCTGAACATTCTCCGCGTCGGGCTGAGAATTGATGTAGCCGTTCGCGACGCTTTCGAACTGGTAGTGGCCGTCGCTCACTTGAAAGACGACCTGCTGGACCGTGTTCCCGTATCCACCCGCTTGAATCCGATGCACAACCACGTCGCCGACCGCGATCTGCGCCTGAAGCGGCTCACCGTCGGCCTCGGCGTGAATGACGTGTTCCAACCAGTACAGATTGCTGCTCGTTGCGGGAATGGATGCGGCAACATGGGCTTGTGCGGCGCGACGCGGCTGAGACAGGCCAACCGGTACACGCACGGTCGAGCCGATCTGCAGATTGAGGGGGTTGACGGCAGGATTCGCAGCTAACATCTCAGCGGTCGACACGCCGTATCGTTTGCCGATGAGAAACAGCGTGTCTCCCGGCTTGACCGTGACGCTTTCCACTTCGGGAACCTCGACAGAGCTGCCGATGGACAAGTTCTGCGGGTTGACACCCGGATTTGCGGCTTCCACGAGCTGGACGGGCAGCCCGTGCGCGCGAGCAATGGTCCACAGTGACTGTCCCGGCTTGACCGTCACGGTCGACGCGAAGGCATTCGGCACCCCGAACGCGAGCGTCACGGCCGTGGCGCACCCTGCAATCCACCGCGATGAAATGTGCATGTCATCCATCCTCTCGTTACGCCTCCGAGGTTAGTTGTCGGGTTCGGGCAACGAGTGACCCTTCGCGCCGGACGGCGCGATTCACCCCAAGGCCTGCGGCCCTCAGTCCCCCGTACGCGCATCTGCGCGATTCGGCAAGGTCTTGGACGACGCCCATGATATCAATCGGCGCGCCGGGAGAAAACCCAAAGTTGTTGACATCAGAGGTGGGTTCTTACGAATAGTCCAACTCGCTTCCACGTATCCCGAGGGGCGAGATCGCGACCAAGGTGCCGTATCCTGTCAGATCCCAAACGCGCTTGGCAGCCTGAATCGGAAGCTCCACACAGCCTGCGCTCTGTGGCTTCCCGTAGCTCGGGCGCTCGAAACCATGGATGGCCTGTTCGCCGTAAAAGAAACTGACGTAAGGCACGTGCTCCACGCGATAGGGGCGGCCGCTTGGCCCGATCCCCTGCATCGTCTGTTCTCGGTTGCGAAGGAAGATGGTGTGAAGCCCAGGCTGTGTGGGGGCGTTCGGCACGCCCGTGCTGCACGCTGTTTCAAAGACCACGCCTCGCCCATCTTCCCAGACGCGAAGCCGTTCCGGAATGGCTTGGTCGACCAACACCGTCCGATACGGATTCCGTGCGGTCAGGCCAAGCGCGCGCGCGAGCTCAATCGCTCGGCGGACGCGAGGGCCTGTATAGCCGTCCACCCGAAGGCCGTGATCGGCTTCAAATTGCATCACGGCGCCCTTCGTGATCTCCGTGTACTGGTCCGGATCCCACGCGCGTCTCACGTCAAGAGGGACGTCCGGCGAATTCCAGGTCCAATAGCCCATTGGGACCAACGCCCAATTCTTGGCATACAGGCGATCCGTCGGGATCACCGCGCGATACCGACACGGAAGGTAGCCGAGCTCTGCGAGCGCGACGTGCAAGGCCCAAATGGGCTCGCCGCGATCGCCCACCGTCCACACGCGCGGCGCGGAGCGGTCGGAGAGGGCTGTGTTCGACGGCCGCGGATCGTTCAGCCCTGCGAGAGCGGCGCCTTTGCATGCAGGCGCGGACAGCCACATGCAAAGGAGGGCCGATGCGCTCAACAAGCCGCGGGCGAGATGCACGAAAACAGGGCGAGGATCTCGCACCCTCATCAGCCTCCCATCTTCCTCATGTAGAATGGACGATGGGATGAACAAAAAGTATTCCATCGGTTGGATCACGCAGGGGATCCCGCTGCGCTCGGCCGAATGTGGTACGTCCCGTCGGGATGACGTGCCACCATGGCAGCGAGCTCCATCTCGAGAAGCGCGCCGAACACATACCCGAGATCCAGATGGGCGACCGCGGCGAGCTCCCCTGCGCGGATGGGCTGATGCCGCTCCAGCGCGCGATAGCAAGGCTCCAGGTGAGCAGGTATCGTTTGCGGCGAAGCGCTTTGGGCGTCCGCTTGCCCCGAAAACAAGTCGTTCGGATCGACGAGCGGGATGGCCCCGTCGAAAAGCAGCCGGTTGACGCCGCGGCTGGCCCGCGACGTGATGGGGCCGGGAACGGCGTACACGTCGCGCCCCAGATCCAGCGCGCATTGAGCCGTGATCAGCGCGCCGCTCTTCTCCCCCGCCTGGACGACGATGACCGCCTGGCTCAACGCCGCAATCAACCGATTCCGTTCTGGAAAATGGTATTTGCGCACGGGGGTGCTCGGCGGGTATTCGCTCACCAGCGTCCCCGTGGACGCGATTTGCTCATACCATCGCCGGTTGGCCGGCGGGTAGACGCGATCGATGCCACACCCTAACACGCCGACGGTGTCGCCGCCCACCTCAAGCACCGCAGCATGGGCGGTGGCATCAATCCCCAGGGCAAGGCCCGAGACGACCACCGCGCGCCGCCGCCCCATCTCCCCAGCGATCCACCGCGCCGCCTCCATCCCGTAGCTCGTCATGCGCCGCGTGCCCACCACCCCGAACACCTCTCGCTCAGGTGACAGGAGGTCCCTCCTCCCCCGCACGAACAAGGCCAGCGGAGGGTCAGGGAGGTCGAAAAGGCGGGCTGGATAATCGTCATCGCCGCGGGCAAGCACAAAGATTCCGCGGCGTTCGAGCTCCGACTTGAGTCGATCCGCCGACGGCCGGGAGCGGCGCCACGCTTCCATCCGATCCGCCTGCGCCGCATCTACTCCACAAGCGACCCACTCCTCCACGCGCGCCTCGTGAAATGGCCCAATGCCGCCGAATACCCGCACCAACCGCCGCAATGCGCGCGGCGCAAGCCCCGGACACATGGACCATACGATCTCGAGTTCTGCGTCGCCCACAATCCATCCCTCCCGCCCCGTTTCCCGCATCGTAACCGGCGCCGGCCCACGGCGTCCATGACGTAGGCGAAAAAAAGAGCTCGCTTGGCAAACCAAGCGAGCTCTTTGGGCTACAGGGGGAAAGGTTCACGCCTTGCAGCGCTCGAGCAAACCGCGTTCCTCCAACACCTGGTACAGCGTCGAGCCCATCTCAGACGGCGTGGGCGCCACCCGAATGCCGCAAGCCTTCATCTTCTCGATCTTCGACTGCGCCGTGCCGGAACCCCCGGACACAATCGCACCCGCATGACCCATTCTCCGTCCCGGAGGCGCCGTGGCACCTGCGATAAAGCCGACCACGGGCTTGGTCATGTTCGCCCGAATCCACTCGGCCGCTTCTTCCTCCGCAGATCCGCCGATCTCGCCAATCATGATCACGGCTTCCGTATCCGGGTCGTCGTTGAACATCTTCAGCACGTCGACAAAGTTCGTCCCGTTGACAGGATCACCGCCAATGCCCACGGCCGTCGACTGACCCAGCCCCAGCTGCGTCAGCTGGTAGACGGCCTCATAGGTCAGCGTTCCCGAGCGAGACACGACGCCAATCTTCCCCGGCGTGTGGATGTATCCGGGCATGATGCCGATCTTACATTCGTTCGGCGTGATCACGCCAGGACAGTTCGGGCCAATCAACCGGGTCTTCTTGCCCTCCATGTACCGCTTGACCTTGACCATATCCAGAATGGGAATGCCTTCTGTGATACACACGACAAGCTCGATCCCGGCCGCAACCGCCTCCATAATCGCGTCCGCGGCGAATGCAGGGGGAACATAAATGACCGACGCGTTGGCACCTGTCTCGCGCACAGCTTCTTCCACCGTGTTGAAGACCGGCAATCCCTCTACCTTCGTGCCGCCCTTGCCTGGAGACGTGCCACCCACGACCTTCGTGCCATAGGCCAGCGCCTGCTGCGTGTGAAACAGACCCGCAGATCCCGTGATGCCCTGCGTAATAACCCGCGTTTCCTTGTTGACCAGAATGCTCATCGCGAGTGTCCCTCCTCAGACCAGCGCCACGATCTTTTGAGCAGCGTCCGCAAGCGAGTCCGCCGCCACCAACTTCAGGCCCGATTCATTCAAAATTTTCTTCCCGGCCTCGACGTTCGTGCCTTCAAGGCGCACCACAAGCGGCTTGTCCAAGCCCACCTGCTTCGCCGCGGCCACGACGCCGTTCGCGATCACGTCGCATTTCATAATGCCGCCGAAGATATTCACGAGAATCCCTTTCACTTTGGGATCGGAGAGAATGATTTTGAACGCCGCCGTCACCTTCTCTTCGCTCGCGCCACCGCCGACGTCCAGGAAGTTAGCAGGTTCCCCGCCGTAATACTTGATGGTGTCCATCGTGGCCATGGCCAGACCCGCACCATTCACCATGCACCCAATGTTGCCATCCAAGGCAATGTAGCTGAGTCCGTACTTCGAAGCTTCGATTTCCTTCGGATCCTCTTCGTCTTCGTCGCGCAGACTCACGATCTCCGGATGCCGATACAACGCGTTATCGTCGAAGTTGAGCTTGGCGTCCAACGCGATGATATCGCCTTCAGCGGTCAAGACGAGCGGATTGATCTCGGCAATGGAGCAATCCTTCGCCACATACGCGTTGTAAAGCGCCATCATGAACTGAGCGGCTTTCTTCACCGCATTCTGAGGCAGCTCCAGCTTATACGCGAGGTTGTTCGCCTGGAACGGCGTGAGCCCCGTCAGCGGATCGATCGTCTCGCGAAAAATCTTTTCCGGGTGCTGTGCAGCCACTTCTTCGATCTCGACGCCGCCCTCCTGCGAAGCCATCATCACCAGGCGCCCCTGAGAGCGGTCAAGCACGAGGCCTATGTAGTACTCTTTCTGGATGTTGGTCAGCTCTTCGATGAGCAATCGCCGCACAATGCGGCCCTGCGGCCCCGTTTGATGTGTCACGAGGCGCTTCCCCAGAAGTTCCCGGGCGTTCGCCTCCACCTCTTCTAAGGACTTCGAGACCTTGACGCCCCCGGCCTTGCCTCGCCCACCCGCGTGGATTTGAGCCTTCACCACAGCTTTGCCACCGAGTTCTTTCGCCGCCTCCACGGCTTCTTCGACCGTGAAAGCTACTTTGCCGCGTGGGACTTTGACGCCGAATTCAGCCAGGATGGCCTTCGCTTGATACTCGTGGATGTTCACGATGTCCGTCCTCCTTTGTCCCCCTACGGATACCGCGCACAAAAAAACCGGACAAACGTTGCCATGCCGTCTGCCGACCTTGTGCCACCTATCAGCATAGAACTTCGCAACACGTTTGACAACGTCTTGACCGGTTGAGGCGATGAAACCGCATTCAGCAAACCTTGACAAATTGTTGACATTGTATCTACAGCGCGGAATGGACCAAACTGCACAAGTACGAAAACGCAAACACGCCGACCAGCGCGCCGAGCAGGCGCATCGCAGCTCGATCCCGCAACACGTGCAGAATGACCCCGATAGCAAGCGCAAGCGTGTCCGCAAACAGGCTGGCGACGAGCGCATTTTGCCTCCACGCAACCGGCGTCAATCCGAGCACCGCCAACACGAAGGACGCCGCCGCCAAGACCATGGCGCCTGCTCGGAGAACGACGTAATCATCACCCGACGCGCGCGCGTCTCGGTGAAGTCGCCGATGGCGCCGCCGTTGATACGCGCGAAGGTCGATCACTTGGCCGCGCCGCCCCTCCGCATCCCCTCTCGCGATCCGTTTCCTCGGGTTCTCCATGACGGCTCCCTCCTGAAACTCGCCATCCCTAGACGATGCGAACGAGATTCTTCCCTACATTATGGCTCATGCACCGAGAAATTGCTATACGTAGGTTGTGAAAAGTTCCGAAAGCGAGGCGAAGCCACGTGTTGGGATATGCGCTCGGCGCCATTCGCCAAGGAGCCGACGTTCAAATCGTTCGCGTCCAGGCCGATGTTGGGCCGGGATTTCCTCGTTTCACCATCGTGGGTCTACCGGACTCTTCCGTCAGCGAAGCGAAAGCTCGGATCCGCTCCGCGTTTCATCACACAGGGCTCCCCTTTCCGAAGGGCAGGATCACCGTCAATTTACAGCCCGCGAGCCTCAAGAAGCAAGGGTCGTGGCTCGATCTCGCCATCGCCGTCGCCATCCTTCGCGCATCTTCCACGCCTGCCATCCCGCACGACGCCACCGTCTTCGTCGCGGAACTCGCGCTCGACGGCGGACTCGTGCCGCAATCGGGCCTTAGCGCCATCGGGCTGCGCATGCGCGACGAAGGACTATCTTCCCTGTGCGTGAGTACCCACCAACGCGTTCCGTGGCCGCTCGAGAACATGCTTCACATCACGCGAGCTTCCAACTTAGGGGATGTGGTGGCTCAACGGAGAGCGCCCAAGGCGCCCTCGGAGGATGCCCAGGCTCGAAACATCGCGCTCCGCGAGTCCGCCCGTTGGATACCCCCGCTCAGCGGACATTCCATGGAGTACAGACTGCTCGCGATCTGCGCAGCCGGCCGCCATACGCTGCTCATGGTCGGATCGCCTGGCGTCGGGAAGTCGACGCTGGCCGAGGCGCACACCCAGCTTCTCCCGGATCTCGCGGAGGAGGAAGCCTTGGAAGTGGCTGCATGGCAAGAGATAGCGAATCCCGATTATATCTTCACTTTCCGGCCTCCCGTGAGGCGTCCTCACCATGCCGTTTCGCCCCGAGCGATGCTCGGCGGGAGCCGATGGGGAACGCCAGGGGAAGTCACGCTCGCGCACCGCGGTGTTCTGCTGCTGGACGAAATGCTCGAATTCTCCCACGCGTCGTTAAACGCCCTGAGAGAGCCGTTGGATAGGGGGAGCGTGGAGTGTGTGGTGAATGGCAAGCCGACGCTGTTTCCCGCCGCATTTCAACTCATCGCGACGGCCAACCCTTGCCCGTGTAGGTATCGAGGGTACGGAGATTGCACGTGCACGGATGTGGACGTTCGCAGGTACTGGACCCGATGCCCTGGGCCCATTCTGGACCGCATCGACGTGGTGCACCACGTGAATCGCACCACAAGCCATGAACGGGACAGCACGCCACTCGAATCCTGGATCCAGAAGGTTCAGGAAGCGAGAGCGCTGCTCGCGTCCTCCTCGCGCAGGACGTCCGCCCTTTCGAACGAGGCGAATCGAGCCTTGCAGCGCGCGTGCGACAGGCTTCACGCCTCCGAGAGGGATCGCGCGAAAGTGGAGAAACTTGCGACGACGATTGCCGCGCTTGAGGGGCGAGACGAGGCCTTGGCCCCTCACGTGGAAGAAGCCATCGCGTGGCGGCGCCCCGGTTCGCTGTCTCCGATGAGGCACGCCGTCCCATGATCGAAATCCGGGCATACGAAGCCGTGTTTGAAGCAAGTTATAAGCACCGGGGTCTGATGGCGAGGAGGGAGGGATGGTATGTGTCGCGCCGAATCCGGTCGACCGCAATGGGTTGGCTGGCCGCTGCTGCAATCGCAACCTTCTCGGCGCCTGTGGCTTACGCTGCGCCGTCAAAACCGGCCAAGGTGGTCTACCTGACCTTCGACGACGGCCCGAGCCAACGCTACACGCCCAAGCTCCTGGACATCCTGCGCAGTCAACACATCTCCGCGACATTCTTTGTGGTCGGCTATCGATGCGAGCAGTTCCCGGATATCGTGCGCCGAATTCAGCGCGAAGGCCACGAAATTGGAAATCACGGCTTCGCCCATTTGAATTCCAAAAAGCGGACGCTTGACGAGGTCCTCCTCGATATCCAGAAGACCGACGTCGCCGTGGTGAAAGCCTGCGGTACAAAGCCGCTGTACTACAGGCCCCCGTACGGATCCATCGATGCGCAGGAGATCGACGGTGTGCACAAGCTCGGCCACCCTATCGCGCTTTGGACCGTGGATTCGATGGACTGGAAGGCCAAATCCGCCAAGGCCATTGTCAGCCAGGTGGAGCGCCACACACGGCCTGGCTCCATCATCTTGTTTCACGATGGCATCAGGTCGAGCCGCTACACCGTTGAAGCGATGCCACGCATCATCCGCGACTTTCGCCGCGATGGATACACTTTCAAGACGCTCCCCGCGAGCGACTCACTGCGGATAGAGGCGTTCATGCCGAAAGCCGACGACGACGCCGTCCTTCCACGTGATGCCGACGACGTCCAGGGCAAGAGACGCCCATCCGTCGACGCGCGTCGCGTAGGCCGTTAGAGCCGCGACCAACCTGGGAATTTGAACGGAGCCAAGCGCATAGATGGGGTCGCCGTCGATAGGAGACGTGCGGGTTTTGACCTCAACCGCTACGAGCTCGCCTTCGTGTTCTGCGACCAGGTCCAATTCTCCGAAGCGCGTTTTCCAATTCGTATCGACGACGCGCCATCCCAGACAGCGCTCCAGGTATTGGCGGACGAACGCCTCGCCGAGGGTGCCAAGTTCGCGCCGATTGGACCTCATACCAAGCTCACGCCCTGCGGAAACGGTACAGGTAGGCTAAGATCTCTGCCACCGCCTGATACAATTCGGGTGGTATGACCTGATCCACTTCCAAGGCAAACAGCGCATCCACCAGTTCCGTCTGTTCGACGACAGGGACACGGTGTTCCTCGGCGGTGCGGACAATGGCCTTCGCCACCTCCTCAGCGCCTTTCGCCACCACACGAGGAGCCGCATCCTTTTGCGCGTCGTAGCGAAGGGCGACCGCTCGCTTATGGCGTTGCATCAGGACCATCTCCCTCGTGATCGACGGTCCAGGACGTGAGCTCCCAGCCACACGCCTGAAGCGCTGGAGTGAGTGCCGGCCGAGCAGCCCGCAGGTACGCAACGAACGGCGCATCCTGAGAACAGGTGATGTGGACGTGCAGGGCGGGTCTCTGCGCCGTGAGAACACAAACCAACGGATGGCCGCTGAGCTCCAGATCGAGGCGGAGCCGATGGACGAGCTTCCCCCGGGCGCCCATCCGCGTCCGCCGTTCCGCGCGCCAGCGAACAGCCACCGGATGATCGCGACGCGCGCCACCAGAAATGACGAACAACCCCGCTCCTCGCCGATCAAAAGGATGGGGGGCGACCGACGCGACGAGGCGGTCGAGCATCACCCACTGCAGAAGGCGCTTCTGCTCCGCAGGCGCGAAAGCTTGTGCAATCCATTCGCGCCCCATGGAACCGAACGCGACGAGCGGCGACGAAGGGTTCTCGCGCAAGCGAAGCGTGGAAGGGCCATCCGCCGCCTGCGCGAGCTCTCGCATCACGGACCACAGGTGCCTCACGGACGTGGCGAGAATTCGCGCATCCCCAACCTCCGCTTGAGGCGGTTGCGCGTGTCCCGGAGACGCAGCCTGCCCCGGCATTGCGCCGCTTGAAGACGTTTGAGTGACGGGCGCAGTTCCATAAACATCCGTCGGCGCCGCAGCCGAAGGAGCCGTTCCGGACCGCCATACGCCTTCATCGGAGATCCCGGAGGATGTGGAACCGCTCGAAGATGATCCGCCCGGGCGCGGAGAAGCGAGTTGTTCCGACGCGCCCACGACATTCGCCTGAAGCAAAGCGTTCACCACCGCGCTCCTCCACCCCCGCTCGCTCGTCCACAGAACGTCATCGCGCAGGACCTCGTACGGCACCAGATCCAGCGCATCGAGAGCCGCATCCAAGTCCTCGACGGCTGTCGGTGATGGCGACTCCGAGGCTTGCGAAGGTGCGCTGCGATCCGTCCGGTCCGCACCAGCGGGAGAGGCGCGATCGACAGCGGGCGCGATGGACTTCAAGTCCGCAGGAGGGATGCGATGGATGCTAGGATCCATAGCTCATCTGCTCCTTCTCGCTCAACAAAGCCCGCACAGGCGCGAACGAAAGTCGATGGACCACCGACGGTCCAAGGCGCCGCAGTGCCTCCATGTGGGCCCGCGTGGCATAACCCACGTGTTCGGAAAAGCCATAGCCCGGAAATCCTTCTTCCAACTTGGCCATCAGTCGATCTCGGAAGACCTTCGCGACGACGGACGCCGCGGCGATGATGAGCGACCGCGCATCTCCATCCACCACCGGCAACACGGGGAAGCGATGGCGAAATCCGCGGTTGCCATCCACGAGCGCAAGCTCGACAGGAACGTCCAGCGCATCCAGCGAGCGCTTCATCGCAAGCTGCGTCGCTCGCAAGATATTTATCCGATCAATCTCTTCGGGGCTCGCGAGTCCGATGCCGACGGCCAGCGCTTTCGCTCGAATGCGAGCGGCGAGCTCCTCCCGCACGTTCGCCTTCAGCTGCTTCGAATCGACGACATCTTTCAATTCCTCATACGTCGCCCGTTCCAGGGGAAGAACGACACTCGCTGCGACCACCGGGCCCGCAATGCACCCCCGGCCGACCTCGTCGACACCGGCGGTCAGACAACCGCCGCTCAACCCCACATCGAGTCGATATCGCGTCATCCACCAATCCATCGCACGCCTCCTTGGCGTTAGTCTACAACGTCTTCAACCGGGCCGCCATCGCGGAAAGAAGAATAGTCACACCAAACGACGACATCAATCTTCCGGCCACTCGAGGGTCACCGGGCCAAGCCGGCCTTCCTGCAAGTCGTGAATCACAGTCTTGGCAACGCGCTCCTCGTCGATGGCTCCCCCGGCGACGAGTGCCCCGCGGGCCCGACCAATCTGTTCAAACCACGGCTCGACCGCTGGCCAGACTTCCTGAATGGTAGTCCACGCGATGGGTTTGTCCACGCGGAGGCCGTATCGGCGGGTCAGTGCGTCTGGATACCGCTCGCTTAGATAGGCAAGCACGTAGGCGCACACCTCGGAAGCCTCAAAGATTTCTTCCTTAATAGCTCCACTGGCGGCGAGTTTCAACCCCTGCTCGTCATCCGCAAGCTTCGGCGCGAGCACGCCGGGTGTGTCGAGCAACTCCGTGTGCCCCACGCGAATCCACTGCAGGGACCGGGTGACACCCGGCAAATTTCCGGTCCTGGCCACGGCACGTCCCGCGAGCTGATTCACGAATGTAGACTTGCCCACGTTCGGAATACCACAGATCATCCCGCGCGTGACGACCTTCTCGATGCCGCGCGCCCGAAGTCGGTCCCTCTTGGCCTGGACCAATGTATCGAGTGCTCGCTTGAATGCACGCAATCCTTGTCCCGTTCTAGCGTCCACGGCAACAGCCGTCACACCCTCTCGCTGAAACCGTTCGATCCACCGTTCGGTGCAATGAGGATCCGCGAGATCCACGCGCGTCAGGACCAAAAGCCTTGGCTTGTTTCGAGCGAGTTCATCGAGAACTGGGCTCCGGCTGGAGACGGGCAGCCGCGCGTCGGCCAACTCCACCACGACGTCAATGCCGCGGAGTTGCTCCGCCATGAGCCGCTTGGCTTTCGCCATATGGCCCGGAAACCATTGAATAGGCAATGTTCTATCACCTTCCATTCCACTGGAGCACGAAAAAAGCGCAGGTTCTCTCCTGCGCTTTCTGTCGTGTTACCGCCGAACTTCCGCGATCCGCGCCGCCTTGCCGGACAGCCCGCGAAGATAATGAAGCTTCGCGCGGCGCACCTTGCCTCGGCGAACCACTTCGATCTTGTCCACCTTCGGCGAATGCACCGGAAACGTCCGTTCAACCCCGACTCCGTACGAAACCTTGCGGACCGTGTAGGTTTCGCTGATGCCGCTCCCTCGGCGCCGAATCACCACGCCTTCGAAGACCTGGATGCGCTCGCGCCCGCCCTCGCGGACTTTGACGTGAACCCGCACCGTATCTCCTGGGCGGAAATCCGGAATGTCCTTGCGGAGTTGGTCTTCCACCACTGAACGTAGCAAGTTCATGGTAGACCTCCCTTCCCAGCCAGTGTTCGTGTCTCTATGGACAGAGGACCACTGTGATTACCCGCACCATTATAGCGCACCAAATCCACGAACGCCAGGCTTTTTTCTCGAGGCGCCCCCGAAAACGGATGGCAAACGCGCACCACGAAAATCGGGCGCCCGCAGGCGCCCGAAGAACCATTCAAACCCCGATTCGCCTCTTCAATTTGCGCGCACCTTTCGCGGACCCGCGCTGATCAACGCGCTCCATGCGCTTCAGCGCGCGCTGAATCTCCAAGTCTCGCGCATACTGCGTCAACTCCGGCTTCATGACCATTTCGATCAGCTCCTTGACTGAAAGATTGCCTCTCAGCCAAGTTCCGATTTGGAACGCCTGACCTTCCTACAACGCTTACGGAGTTAGCTGACGGGTTCGGGTGTAGGAGCCCCTACGCAGCAAAGCGCTGCGATTCACCCCAAACACTTGGGTCCTCCGCTCCCAATACGGAACTCAGCGATAGGTCATGCAAGCAGTATACCATGTCGTGAAAGCTCACGCAATCATTGGACGCCTTGTTCCAGTTGTTGTACGAGCGAAACCGGGATCTGGACTTTCGCCAATTCCGCGTTGTCGATGTCTTGGAAAATGGTCGTGGTCTGCATAATCAGCGATCCGACAGAATCTACGACGCCCACGGACTGCGTTTGGATTTGCCGAATATATCCTGACGTTTCGCCCACGTAAAACACGTACGCGACCTCGCTCGCATGGGTTGCCAACTCCGCCGAGGAGGCGCCAGGCACCCCGCCCAGAAACGCGGGAAGTGAAACGACGCCATTGGGGACCACCACCCGATACACGTCGCAGTACTCGTCCACCACATACGTGCGATTCATCTTCTGGAGCGGCAGGTGATGCGCCGTCGCGTACTCGACGATGTCGCGGTAGCCTTCGTACGCGTTCAGATTCGACACAGGTTGAGCAGGAGACCAGATGGTCCCATCCTGCTGATACGCGACCTGCCCCTGTTGATAGAAGGCGATGTTGAAGTTGTTTTCGTGCACCTGAATGCTCGCCATGTTGGGTTGTTGAATCGTCCCGTACACGGTGAAGCTCGTGTGCAGATTCCCGTTTTGGATGTTGACTGCCGTCTGCAGTTTATACATCGACGCGGTCTCGCTCTTGTTCAGCGCCCTGATGAGCGGTGCCCACGACACATGAGAGCTCACGACTTGCGTCGCCGTCCCCGAGGCGATGGAGACCGACTGAACCCCAGGCGTGCACCCCGTCGCAAGGAGCCCTGCGCATAGCGCAAGTGCAAGGACTGTTCGCCGCCTCGACTTCATCGCGACCCCTCCTCCCCTTCTCGACGAGGACGGTACAGCCATCCGCCCACAATGATGGCCAAAAGCGCGACACCCGCTGCTGGGAGGACCGGAACGTTCCACGGCGAGATGACCAAGTAGTCGCCGGTTCCGTAAATATCGAGCGCCAAGACTTCGCTCGGCACGCCCGCCAAATGAAGCGGCGTCACGTTGACCACGTTCGTGCGAAACACCCGCCAGACGCGAACCAATTGCCCTGTACCGTTGGCATTCGGCACAAAGCGATACGCCGAAAAGTAGCGAACAGGAGAGTTGCGGACATAGGACGGATCGTTGGTCAAAATCTCCGGATACGGCCTGACGCCCGTCAATACGGTCTCGAAGCGGAACGACTGACTCGGCGCGGTGTAGACGCGTCGCCACGTGCCCTGCGGGCTCACCGTCAGAATGTACGCCGGGCTGGCGTTCACAAACACCGCGTCCCGCCCGCCCGCAACCAGGGGCCCAATCCGAATATCGTTCGGCACCGGATTGTCCGCGGACCCTTGATAGCTCGCGACGATCCTGCCGAGGTTGACGTCGTACACGTGCAACGAGTTGTCGCCGACCAGGAGAATCTGGTCGTCTCGGCTGCTCGTAAAATGCCCTTCGCCGACGACGCTCTCGGCCTGCATCGTCACGGCCGATGCTCGGCCAGCACCCAGGCCCATCAGGCGATCGTCCGACACGTACACGCCCGCTCGATCCGGCTTCACGCCGAGCTCCGCCAGACAGTCGTCCCAGTTCGCAATCTCCTTCGCACTTGCTTGATTGGCAATCGCCTGGAAGCTCGCCGGATAGGCCGCCGGATCGAGGGCTGCTTCGACCGCCTGCTGATCGGTCAAAAACGGAGTGAGGTACTCATACACGCGGCCGTTGTCGACGTACCAATTCGCGAGTTCATACGGAAAAAATGCGCGGACGAGATCCAAGGGATTCACGCGCGCCAGCTCCTGGGGAGTGGGAACCACCTTCTTCAAGTGACCTCCCACCGATTTCAATTCGACGATCTCGTACTCCCCTTGTGCCGTTTGCAACACGTTGTACAGCGCATCGGGCGAATCCGTGGCCGAGATCGCCCTTTGTTCCAATTCCTGGAGAGTGGGGATGTGACTGTCGATGGTGATAATAGCTTGTCCGCCCGCGACGGGAATGACCGCGAAGGGAGCCTCCGGCGAATTCTGAACCCGCAGGTTGACTTGAGCGTCCTGCAAGACCCTGAAGTGCGTGAGAAACGCCCAATCATTGAGCGGAAGAAACACCTGCGCGATGACGACGCTCGCCCCGCCCAGGAGAGACGCCACCGGCCGGACGCGACCGACGATCACGGCCATGAGCCACAGCAAGAGAAGCATCGCGACGGCGACCAGTCCTTGTTTGATCTTGCTGGCAAACGCGAGCGTGCTGTACCCTTCCGCCACCATGAGCGCGAACAAGGTGTAAATGACCCATCGCCGGCGAATGGGCCGCTTGAGCGACGATAGCCACAGCAAGATCACGGCGATGGCAGCGAGCACGCCGTAGAGCGCGAGATCGTCGACGAGGGGGCGCAGAATCCATACGTAGACCGCATTTGCGAATAACGCCCAAAAGATGTACCAGATCCACAATCCGACGGTCTTCGACGACTTAGCCATGATTCTCCTCCTGACCATCGAAGGTCCGGCTCCACAAAATGAGCAACCCGACCATGAGGAAGTAATTGAGGCAATTGGCCGGATACTCAAACACGTTCTCCACCACGTTGTGCACCAAAAGCGCGATCACGCCGATGAGTCCGCCCAAGGCGATGGCGCGGTTGGGGCCGACGGCGCGACGCACCACCTTCTGCACAACTTCAGCCACAAGGCGTACGTGAAGCGCGAAGAAGAGCACGAGACCGATGAGCCCCGACTCACCCAACACCTTGGCGTAATAATTGTCCGAGTAGATGGACAGCCCTTTGTCCGACGCCACAGCACCGCCATAACGCCCCAACCCGGCGCCGAACAACGGATTACCTGCGAGTTGGTCGAACGCCTGTTGCCATCGGACCAATCTGCCGCCCTGGGAGGCCTTGATGTAGTAGACCTGAGAAAACAGGTCCATGATGCGGTGATGGATAGGAGGAAGGAAGAACCCAATGACCCCCAACACCACGACCACGGCGAGCAACCGGCGCTCAAACGCGAGGGCGACGAGCACGACGCCGACGCCGAGCCCCAGCCAAGCGCCCCGCGTATATGTAAGGAGAAGGGTGATGAGGCAGAAGACGCCCCCTACGAAGAAGATGATCTTCCGCACCCGATCTTTTTCTGCGAAGCCCATGCCGAGGATGAGAGGCGCCATCATTTCCATGTAGGCGCCGAGCTCGTTGGGAGATTTCAGGACGGAGAACACCCGGGTGCGCACGTGTTCCCCGACATCCACCCAACTAGGAGGAATGGGAACGGCCAGCACATACTGAAGCACACCGTCCAGACCAATCAGCATGGCCAACGCGGCCGCGACATACAAGAAGTATGGCGCGTCCTCGGGTTCAACAACGAAGGGCACTAGCAGGCCGAATAGCATGTCGTACACGTCGGCCCGGAATCCGTCGAACGATGTCCCGGGGCTGCCGAGTCCGACGAACAGCAAGGCGATCAGATATGCGATGTACCACCCCGCGTATTTCGACCAGGCGAACACATCGGGTCGGTGCCCGCGCATCACGCGATTCAGCGCGACAAGCGCGAGAATGAGGAGCACAACCTTGTCCCAAATCGCCCCAAGCGGATGCAGGAATTGTCGAAGCGTATAGTCGACCAGAGGAAAGGCGGCAAGCAATGTCACACATCCCTTGGCCACGCGCTTGCCCACCAGCCGCGACGGCATGGGCGCCGCGCGCTCCAGAGAAGCCGCCGTTCCGAGAAAACGATTTTGCATATCGCCCACTCCTACCTGACTTCCATGATACAAAGCCCCTGCCGTCAGGGCATTGGGAACTCTCCTTGCGATGCGGCCTGTCGGCGCGCCAGCCTCTGCTCTCTTCGGCGCGGAGCCGATTCGTAATGCGCCTTTTCCTCTTCCGTTTCGGGAAGAACGGGCGGGACCTCCACAGGTCGCCCCTCCTCATCGATGGCGACGAAGGTCAAGTACGATCTCGCCGTAAGGACCGTTTCTCCCGTCAGCAAGTTCTCGGCCAAGACTTTCACAAAGACTTCCATCGAAGTTTTGTGCGCATACGTCACGAACGCCTCGAGGTGAATCGCTTGCCCGACGCGGATGGGTGCCAAAAAATCCAAGCTGTCGCTGGACGCGGTGACCACTCGCTGGCGCGCGTGCCGCATGGCGCTGATCGCCGCGATTTTGTCGATGTAGGCCATCACTTTCCCGCCAAAGATCGTCCCAAACTGGTTGGTATCCGGCGGGAGCACCAAGTCGGTCATGTACGTCCGAGACAAACGCGCAGGTTTGGGTTCCAAGGTTCGCCCCCCTTGCTGAAAGCCACTAGATGCACAAAAGAAAACGGGTACGGACCTCCCCTGGGTACCCGTTTCCTTGGTCTGCCGGATTCACTCCGTCCTATACAATATCACATCGTCGACATCCCAGGACAGGTCTCGACCCGATTTTCATGAAGTCGACGAAGGATTCCGAACAGGATTGCGAACGACCAGCTGCGGCTGGCGCTGCCACTGGAGCAAGTACGCCGACGGATTGAAGGCCCATTCGCGTCTACCCGTGTCCTTGTACATGCCAAAGTGGAGATGCGGCGGAAATTTCCCCGCAGTGCCCGGCGGTCCGTAGCCCGTCGACCCCACGTAACCGATGACCTGACCGGGGCGAACCAAATCGCCAGGCCGGAGCGACTTCGCGTATGCCGAAAGGTGAGCATAGTAGTAGTACGTGTTGTTCGCGTCGCGGATCCCAATCCTCCAACCGCCATACCGGTTCCAGCCCATGAGTTCCACATATCCGTAGGCGCACGCCAGGACCGGCGTCCCGTAACTCGCAAAGATATCCACACCTTCATGGATGCGGCGTCCTCCATAGCTGCGACCGGCCCCAAACGTGTGCTTAATGGTATAGTTGTACCGCTTGTCAATCGGAAACGCGTGGCCCTGAGGATCGATGCCAAAGGCGTGAAAGATGCGCGCGAAGCCGTTGACTCGTTCTACGGCCACGGGGTCCTGAAACAGCGTCCAGACAGCCTGGTCCTCATCTTCGCCGGCTTCTTCATCGATGAATCGCGCCAGCGACTTGATGCGGTCCTCGGCGTCGAACGGCAGCGCAAGGCGATCGCCGTTTGCGTCCTGGCCAAGGCCGCCAAACAGCGCGATAGTGGGCGCAAACACGTCCTGTGGGTTGGGATTCGATGGACCGCTCCAGGCCGGATCGTCCATGGCGTAGCCGTAGTAAGGAGCGCGCTCCCGCACGTCCTTAGACTTGGTGAGTTCCGCATATCGATCGATGGCCGCGAGCACAGCCCAGTCGACGTCGTACTGGGCTCCGTACTTCTTGTAGAGGGGAAGCAACGAAGCCTGAGGATGGGCATTGGACCTCTCGGATGCGTTGACCTGAACGGGCAGCGCGAGAAGCACAGCGACCCAAAGATAGGTGCGGGCCTTCCGCAGACATGTGAACCGAGGAAGGCGCGTGATAGAATGAGTGCGGCGCAATCACTCCACCCCTTCGATCCGGATTTCTACGGCTTACCATCCCCATGCGCGCCGATTGTATGCCGGGGACGGCGAAGGAGAAAGAGGAATTTTGACATGAATGTCACACAATTGGAAATCATCGTTCGATGCACGGAAATCGACGTGAACGGACATGTGAACAACGCCAAGTATCTGGAGTACTACGAGTGGGGACGAGAAGATTGGTTTGAACAGCAGGGGCTGGATTACCAGACGCTCAAGCGCCTTGGCGCCGTGACGGTGGTGGCGCGCGCAGAGGTCGACTACCATCAGGCAGCGCATCAAAACGACCGCCTGACCATCACGACGTGGCTCGAGCAAGCGGGCCGCACGAGCCTGCGGATGCGCCAGCGCATCACGGGGCCGTTCGGCGCGCTCGTGAGCGAAGCGTTGTTTGTCCTTGTGACGGTGTCCCCCGAGACGGGAAGGCCGGTGCTCGTTCCTGAGCAGCTTCGCGATCTCGCCACACCAGGGGCCTGACGAAGCGCCGAGGTTCAGATGAGATGAGGAAGGTCGTAGCCGAGCGCGCGGAGCTTGTCTGCCATGCGCTCAGGCACGGGCGCCACGACGTCGATGTCGCGCCATTTGACGCGGCGCGCATGAAGGTAAAAGGTCTCTCCAGAGACGGGTCGAGCGCCATACTTCCGATCGGCTAGCAGCGGATGCCCGAGGTGTGCCATGTGGACGCGTATCTGGTGCGTCCGACCCGTCAATAGGCGCAACCGGACTAGGGACGTCCCGCGGCTCGACGCGATGACGTCGTACGCCGTTTCGCTCGGTTTTCCACTGTCCTCAACGACACGCGTCACGTTGCCGACGCGCCGAACGTCCACCGCCACGCGGCCACAGCCAGACCATTCGCCTTCGACGATAGCCAGGTACTCCTTTTCCACCTCACCCCGGTGGAACGCGTCGGCCCAAGCTTTGGCAGCCCGCGCCGTCTTCGCAAACACCACGACGCCGCTCGTGTTGCGATCGAGGCGGTGAACCGGCGCGGCGCGGAACGCACTCTCCCGTGCGCCGCGATCGTACACGTAGGCTTCGACTTGCGCCGCGAGGCTCGCCTTATATTCCCCATCCGCCGGATGCGTCAGCACGCCAACAGGTTTGTTCACGGCCAGGATCTCTTCGTCTTCGTACAGGACGTCGATGGCGCGCGACACACCCCGGTATTTGGCGACCGGATGGGCCCGAAGCGACGCGAAATCGTCATCGCTGAAGTACAGGTGCACGATGTCCCCCTCGTGCAGACGCGTATCCTGTTTCGCCCTTTTTCCATTGACCTTGACGCGCCCCGTGCGAATGCTCTTGTACACGCCAGACAATGGGAGACCGGGAAGGAGCAGTCGCAGCCACTTGTGAACGGGCTTGCCGTCGTCCGATGAGCTGATGACCATTTCAATCAACGTTGAATCTCCTCTCGACATCATCGCCGCCCGGTGCCGCCCGATATGCCGCGAACGGTGTCATACGCCCGTCCGGGCCGTCCGGCTAGCACCGCTGGGATCACGCCCCGGAGTCCGTTGAACCAACACCAGCGCGTGACGCGATTGATCTCGGTCAAGTGAAGCACGCGTTCGCGGAGTTCGCCACGGCGGATCAGGCGAGATCGCAGGGTTCCGGGTAGCAGACCGCATTCCACAGGCGGCGTGTACCAGATACCGTCAAGCTCGTACGCGAGATTACCGAATGTCCCCTCGGTCACCTCGCCGTCTTCATTGTACAGCAACACGTCGAACGCCTCGGGCGCGTGGCTGCGCACGCGATCATAAAAGGCTCGATCCGTCGTCTTGTGGTAGAGCCAAATCCACCTCCGATCAACGGGTTCGGGCGAGATCGCCAAGGTGTGGCATTCGCCCTGGCTGATGGCGTCCTGCAGCGTGACCGCAAAGCGCGAATCGTCGAGGGGCGAGGCTTCCCAGTTGACCTCTCCTGTCAGCGACACGCGTATCCGCACACGCCAGACCCCTTCTGGATGCTGGGCGGCGCAGGCGGACAACGCCTCGTCAAGCGCGCGACGCTGGAGCGGAATGCCCAGGGTTCGAGCCGACGCCAAGAGGCGGGCCCGATGTTCATCGAGGAGGAACCAGTCCTGATGGTCTAGCCGGAGGGTCTCGAGGAGCTCGACAACCGATGCGATTCCGGACCGCGCCAACACGCTCGCTTTGAGAAGGACCTCGGCTTGCTCTGCGTCTGGGGATGCGTCCCACGTCACCCCGCTACCCGTGCCGTACACCCACGTGGCGCGATCGCGCCGCCCGACGAGCGTTCGAATGGCAACACTCCACACCTCTCTGTCGTCAGGCGTCCAAAGCCCGATGGCACCACAGTACACCCCGCGCGGCAGTCGCTCCAGCGCTGCAATCGCCCGCATCGCAGCGACCTTGGGCGCGCCCGTGACCGACCCGCACGGAAACAGGGCGCGGAAGATGTCCACGGTGTCGATCTCGCGGCGCAACACACAGGAAATCGTCGATGTCATTTGCCAGACGGTAGGATAAGCTTCGACGTCGAACAACCGGTCCACCTGCACGGTCCCAGGGACTGCGATTTGCCCTAGGTCGTTGCGCAAGAGATCGACGATCATGACGTTCTCGGCCCGCTCCTTCTCCGAAGACAGCAGGTGTTCGCGAGCGGCGAGATCGTCCTCGCGGCGGGAGGCGCGGGCAGACGTCCCTTTCATTGGACGGGTCACGAGTTTTCTGCCGATGCGCCGATAGAAGAGTTCAGGCGAAACCGACACGATGTCCCACGGCTCTAAGTGAAGCCAAGATGCGTACGTCGCCATCTGAGACTGACGAAGGGCCTCGTACATCTGCTCCGGCGCCCCATCTGCCCGGAAGGTGAGGCGGCCAGTGGTATTCACCTGGTATACTTCACCGCGGGCGATCGAGGCGCGAATGTCTTCGACCACCCTCCCATAAGGTTGTGCGAGGCCAGCCCACCACATCAGGGATGGATGGGGATTGACACGAGCCCCGCACTCGGATGTGGGCGTCAGGGGAACGCTTGATTCGTCGACGCCATCCTCGCATGCCTCGGGTTCGTCAAAGGAGGCGAACCACGCGAGCGGAAGATCTGCGATTGCGCGGTGGACACACAAATGGGGTTCGAAGGCGGGCGCAGCTTCGTACGCCACGAACCCGCAGACCCATTCACCGCGCTTCGACCGCGCCGCAGCGGCATCCATCGCGGCGATCACATCGTCGACGTCCGTCACACACCACACGTGGCTCGGGTTCCGGAAGACAAGTCGGCGTGGAGCCTCCCCGTCCCTCAAAGCAAAATCGCACACGACCTTGATGTTCTCTTGCATCCGCGGACACCTCGATCAACCAAAA
>NZ_BCRQ01000047.1 GCF_001552675.1 Alicyclobacillus sendaiensis NBRC 100866 | reverse complement strand
GATCGGACACGCTCCGCGCCGCGCTTGTGGTACGATTGCCCAAACGGAATCGCGCGACGCGCGTTTGCATCGGGCGAGGATGGGGGATTGGGCGGATGGACTACCGCATTCACGGCACGACCATGCAGACGCTGGAGGTGCGGCTGGAGCCAGGGGAAAGCGTCTTTTCGGAGGCGGGCTGCCTGCTCGCGATGTCGCCTGGCACGTACATGGAGACGCGGGCGCCGGGCGGCCTCGCCGGGATGTTTCGGCGAGCGCTGAGCGGCAACAGCGTGTTCCTGACGTACTATCGCGCAGCGCGAGGCGAGGCGGTGGTGCAGTTCACCACGCGCATGCCCGGCCACATTCTCGCGCTTCCGCTCCACCAGTACGGCCGCGTGATCGCCGAGCGGCACAGCTTCCTGTGCGCCGAGTCGTCGGTCGACTACGGCGTGGAGGTCACGCTCAACATCGGCCGGTTTCTCGGCGGCAACGGCCTCGCGCTGACCCACCTCGCGGGCGAAGGAATGGCGTTTCTGTCGATCGACGGCGAGATCGTCGAGCGCGACCTCGCCCGGGGCGAGCGCCTCCTCGTTCACCCGGGCCACATCGCGGCGTTCACGGAAGGGATCGACTACCGCGTCCAGCTGATGCAGGGTGTCGCCAACATGCTGTTTTCGGGCGACGGGCTGTTCTTGGTGGAACTGACGGGGCCCGGGCGCGTGTGGCTGCACTCGGTGACGGTGCACAACCTGGTTCACATCATTCAGGCGTATGGGGGATCGCCGCGCTGACGCTGAGGCGCAGGGCCCCCGAGTGCGGATCTCGAAAGGGGCGCGCGTCGACGCGGAAGACGTCGCGCAGGAGGGCGGGCGTGAACACCTCGCCGGGCGATCCGTCGGCGACCAACCGGCCGCGGTGCAGGCAGATGGTGCGCTGGCAGTAAGCGAGGGCGAGTTCCAGGTGGTGCAGCGCGATGATGACCAGGCGGCCATCCTCCGCGAGAGCGCGAAGCCTGGCCAGGATGTCCAGCTGATAATGGATGTCGAGGCTCGCGATGGGCTCGTCCAGGAGCAAGATGGGCGCGCCCTGGGCCAGGCAACGCGCAATGGCCGCCCGCTGCCGCTCTCCCCCGGAGAGATGGGTGAGCGGCGCGTCCTCGTGCTCCACGAGCCCCATCACGGCAAGCGCCTCATCCACCGCGGCCATGTCCGTTCGGCTCAGCACCCCTTGCGGCGCGTAGCTGTATCGCCCCATCTCGACGAACTCGCGCACCGTAAAGGGGATGTCGTCCGGGAGGAACTGCGGCAGATAGGCCACGCGGCGAGCGCGCCAACGGGGTTCGCGCGCGTGAATCGCCTCGCCCATCACCTGGACGACGCCGCCCGTCGGGCGAAGGACGCCCGCCATCGCGCGCAGAAGCGTGCTCTTGCCCGCACCATTCGGGCCCACCAAGCCCACCATCTCCCCCGGCCCAAACGCGGCGCAGATGTCCTCCAACCTGTGGTGATAGTGAAGATGGAAAATGTCCATCATAGGCCGATGTCCCTTCCACGCCGCTGCCGGTACAAGAGGTAGAGAAAAAAGGGCACGCCGAGGCACGAGGTCACGATGCCGACGTTCAACTCCGCGGGTTGGACGACGGTTCGGCCGACGAGATCGGACAACGTGAGGAGCACCCCGCCCCCGAGCGCGGACGCGGCGAGGAGCGGGCGGTGGTTCGCGCCGATGAGGCGGCGCAGGATATGCGGCACGATGAGGCCCACAAACGAGATGACCCCCGTGGTGCTCACGGCCACGCTCACGATGAGCGCGGCGACGGCGAGCGAGGCGCGCTTGATGCGCTCCACGTCCACGCCCACCGCTTCGGCGTGCTCCTCGCCTGTCGTGAGAATGTCGTACGCAAAGGAGAGGCGCAAAAACGCGGTCAGCGCGACCGCGTTGACCCCGGCGAGCATCGCGGCCTCCGTCCAGTTGGATCCGTCCAGACCGCCGAACAGCCAGAACATCATCTGCTGCATCTCCTCGAGCGGCGAAAGATCGAGGATGGCCGTGATCACGGCGCTGCACAGCGAACTGAGCGCCACGCCGGCCAAGAGCAGGCGGTAGACGTCGGTGCGGCGCGCACTCGTCGCAAGCCGGTAGATGACAGCGGCCACGGCCAGCCCGGAGGCGAAGGCGAGCAGGGGCGTGGCCGCTACAGACCGCGCGGAGAGCCCCGTCGCAACGGCGATCACGGCCCCGAGCGCCCCGCCGCTTGACACGCCGATGACGCCCGGATCCGCCATGGGGTTGCGTAGGATGGCCTGCAGCACGGTCCCCGAAAGCGCGAGCGCCGATCCCGCCAACACGGCCACGGCGAGCCTCGGCCAGCGAATCGCGCCCACCACCACCGCGTCAAGGGCGCGGTGACCGGCGAAGTACGCCCACGTGTCGCCAGGGATTTGCCAGAAGGGGATGGAAACAGGCCCGAGGCCGATTTCGAGCGCGGCCGAGGCGAAAAGCGCAAAGAGGAGCGCTCCAAAGGCCCAGGCTCGGCGCCTCGTCATGCAAGCACCTTCGGCGCGTTCAGGTGCACGCTGGGATGCAAGACTTTCGCGACGTCGTACACGGCCCGGACGACATACTGCGACGCCGAGGAAAGGTCGGCGCTGTTGATGGCGTACAGGTGGTGCTCGCGCACCGCCGTGACGGACCGGAGCGCCGGATCGGCGGCGAGTTTCTTCAGGAACGCCGCGTCATCCGACGAGTCGATGATCACATCCGGGTTCCACTTCACCATTTGCTCGTCCGTGATCTTCTGCCACCCGTTCAACACGTGCGCGACGTTCACGCCGCCCGCGTCGCGGATGATGTCGTCGACCGTCGTGTCGCGCCCGGCCGCATATCCGTACGAGCCGTAGTCGAGGACGGTGGGATGCGGTTGGCCCTGAACTGCGCCTTCAATTTGCGCAATGTCCTGCTTCATGTTGGCGACGACGGCGTTGGCCTTCGCGGGCTCGCCGACGAGCCGGCCGACAGTCAAGATGTTGCGTTCGATGTCCGAGATGGAGTTGAAATCATTCAGGCTAAACGTGTACATGGGAACGCCCGCTTGTTGGAGCTGCGTTCGCACCGACGGGTTCACATAGCCCGCCTCGAGGACGAGATCCGGATGGACGGCGAGTGCCTGCTCCGGGTCGTCCCCGCTCCAGGCGCGAATCCCCTTGACCTGGGCGACCACGTTCGAGTATTCGGGATTGGACGCCAACGTCGTCACGAGCGCAATGCGGGATTTCGGCACGAGGGAAACGAGGATCTCGTCGGTGCCCTCCGAACCGGACACGATGTGCATCGGTTGGTGTTTCAAGGTGACCGTGTTGCCCATGTCATCCTTCACGGTCATGGGATACGAGACGGCAGAGGCCGCGCTGGTGTTCGAGGTGAGGCTGTTGTGCGTGGCGTTTGGCGTGCCGCAGCCCGCGACCTCCGCCGTGAGCGCTGCCACCAAGGCAAATGCGGCTCCTTTGGACAACGAGCGTTTCAACACGTGTGGACCCCCTATCTTTGTGTAGAGCGGTCCCTGTCGAAGAAACGGCGGGATGGCGTGCGCATCCCGCGCGCGTGCACGCGCCTTTCCTCGAAGGGCGTCCGCATGTCGCTGGGCAGGTCTCCTGGCTCACAGGACGTCACCGCGCGCCTTCCCACCCAAGCGGCAGTGGCGTCGCGGCTTGGCTTTGCAGAGCCTGCTCTCCTGTTCACAGTGGCGGGACCGCGCCGGAGTTTCACCGGCTTCCCTATTCTCTTCGCCGCGTTGCCGCGCGAAGCACCCAGCGACGTGGATCGATTTCCATCGTAGATGGGGACGGATGGCTTGTCAAACGGCTGGCGTGTCACACCACGCGGTTGACAGACGTCTCATCGACAAAATGGATAAAGCACGCCAGCCCCGTGCAGGTGAACATCCCGAAGCTTCCCGGCCCACCTATCATGGTGAGCGGTGAGCGCCAAGATCGATCCGCCCGAGGTGTTCCTCGAACTCGCGTCCGGCGCAAATGGCACGCTGGTTCCCACCACCTACTTCTCAGGCCGGGCCGAACAGCCTCGCGCACTGACGCCAGGCACCGCCGCTTCGGGCAGAACTGGCTTACGGGTGTCGGGCGAAATCCGCACCTCAAACCGACCGGCGCTCACTTGCCATCGCGAAAGACGACCGGGCTGTGCTCGTACGAAATTTCGTCCACGCCAGCCCGCGCGTTTGCCGCGCGGGCCATCACAAACAACAAATCGGACAGGCGGTTCAGAAAGCGCAGCGCGGCCTCGGGCACCGGTTCTTCGGCGGCGAGACGCCACGCTTCGCGCTCTGCGCGCCGAACGACGGTGCACGCCAAGTGGAGCGCCGCCCCCGCGGGGCTTCCCTGCCGCAGGACAAACTGCGTGAGCGGCGGGCCCTCTTCCTGATATTTGTCGATCAGCGGCTCGATCTCGTCGACCCACGACGCGACGACCTTCGGCACGTAGTCCTGCGCGGAAGGCGGCGCCGCCAGGTCCGCGCCCACGTCCCACAAGCGCTGCTGAAGCCAGAGGGTGAGCTGGCGCATGTCCGAGAGCCGCTCGTCCTGCATCAGACTCGTGGCGAACCCGAGCGCGGCGCACGCTTCGTCCACGGCCCCGTACGCTTCGATGCGCTGGTCGCCTTTGTACCTGCGCTCGCCTCCGATGAGCGCGGTGGTGCCGCGATCGCCCCCGCGCGTGTACAACCTCATTCCGCATCCCTCCCTAACCTTGCTCGTTCCGAAAACATGGCAGTTCCTTCGAGCACATCGAGCCCAGCTCGCAAGATGGGCCAGGCCATGAGCGCGCCCGATCCCTCGCCCACGCGCAGGCCGAGATCGAGCAGCGGGCGCTTGCGGAGCTCGCCGAGCAAGAGCGCGTGCGCGGGCTCGGGCGACAGGTGGCCTGCAATCAGAACATCGCGGACGCCAGGCCGCGCGCATTCCGCCCAGAGGGCACAGGCGCCGACAAGCACCCCGTCCAGGAGGACAGGCAGGCCGAGAGCGGCAGCCTCGAGAATGGCGCCACAAATGGCTGCGAGTTCAAGGCCGCCGAGGTGCGCGAGCCCTGCCAGCCAGCGCGCGTCTCCCGATGGAAACGCAGGTTCGCGCTCACGCCAGACGCTGAGCGCAGTGCGCACCACGAGGCGCTTCTCGGCGAGGGCCTGCTCGTGAATGCCTGTGCCCGTCCCGACGACGAGATCGACGTCGACGCCGAGAAGCCACGCCGAGAGCGCGCTGGCCGCGGTCGTATTGCCGATGCCCATCTCCCCCAGGATGACGAGGTCGGCCCCGTCCGCACGCACGTCGCGCACGGCCTCCATGCCGATTCGAATGGCCTCGGCGCACTCCTCGAGGGTCATGGCGGGCCCGCGCGTAAAGTCGCGCGTGCCGGCGGCCACCTTCCTCCGGCGGACGTCCGGATGGCGAGGCGTGGACACCATGCCGACGTCGTACACCCGCCAAGGGACGTCGAACGATCTCGCCAGCACGGTCGACACACTTTGGCCAGATGCGATGTGGTTCACCATCTCCTCCGTCACGTGTTGGCCGTAGCGCGAGATGGGGCGGTCCTTGGCGACGCCGTGATCGCCCGCGAAGAGCAAGAAGAACGGTCGGCGAATGCGCGGATGCGCCGTGCCCTGGATGGCCGCGATGTCGCAGAGCACGGGTTCGAGGGAGCCGAGACTGCCGACGGGTTTCGCGAGCGCATCGAGACGCGCCTGAAGCTTCGCGCGCCAAGCCGGATCGGCGCGGCGCGGCGATGGCAGATGAAGTTTGGTTTCCGCCAAGCTCTCCACTCCTCCGCTTCCTGTCTTCCTCCGATGTATCAGAATGGCCCAAGATGCGCAACGGCAACGCGCGAAATCGACAGATGGCATGTGAGTTTCGTCAGAGTTGTGGTAGAATAGATAAGGGAGATGATGGTCATGGGCAACCATGAGCAGATTTGCCCCCGATTCGAATGGGCGTTTGCGTTGCTCGGCAAGCGCTGGACCGGCCTCATCATTCGCGTCTTGCTCGAGGGGCCCAAGCGCTTTAAAGATATCTCGGATATGATTCCCAACATGAGCGACCGCATGTTGGCCGAGCGGTTCAAGGAGCTGGAGCGAGCCGGTCTGGTCGTTCGGCGGGTGTACGCGGAGACGCCCGTGCGGATTGTGTACGAGTTGACGCCGAAGGGTGAGGCGCTTCGCCCGGTCATGGAAGCTGTCCAGAAGTGGGGCGACGAATGGGTCACCGACTCCGACTGCGATGAATATCAGCGCCGGTACAAGTGTTCATCGCGAGATCGCGCACTGTAGAGCATACAAGACGAGGTTTTCGCACAGGCTGTCGCCAGGGCATCCGCCCATGGGGCAGCCTCTGTCGTGTGAGCAAAACCTCGCGTCAGCAAAGATGGCAGGAGTTCTGCGAGGAGTGAGACGCGTGAGCGCGTATAAAATCCCGAGCCGCCTGCAGGTGCTCGGCTCCGACATCGACCGGTCTCAGCTGAAATATCACGATCGCCGGGTGGCCGTGACGAAGGAGTTCACCTTTGACGCGGCGCACCACCTTCACGCCTACGACGGGAAGTGCGCCAATCTTCACGGCCACACCTACAAGGTTGTGATGACCGTGAGCGGGCACGTGAACGAGATCGGCATGGTCGTGGACTTCGGCGATCTCAAGCGGCTGTTTGAAGACGTGATCAAGCGCCGACTGGATCACCAGTATCTCAACGAGGTCCTTCCGCCGATGAACACGACGGCGGAGAACATGATTGTCTGGATGTGGGAAGAGCTGGAGCGCACGCTGGAGGCGTACGCGGGTGATCGCGGCGTGCGGCTGGAGCGGCTCGTGCTGTACGAGACGCCGACGAGCAGCGCGTCGCTCGAACGGGCGTGGATGTCATGAGTCGGAGCACGGCTTGTTCCCACGCGCCCTGGCAAGATGCGTACGAAGAGGCGAAGCGCGGCGATCCCGGCCAGATCTCGCTGCCCATGGTCGAGATCTTCGAGACCGTGGAGGGCGAGGGCACGCGGGCGGGTTTCCCGACTACCTTTGTGCGGGTGTTCCACTGCAACCTGCGCTGCACGTGGTGCGACACGCCGTACAGCTACGCCCCGGAGCGCCCGGCCTTTCACGCCACCATCCGGGAGATTGCCGAACAAGTCCAGGGGTTCGGCTGGCCGAGCGTGTGTCTCACCGGAGGCGAGCCCCTCATCCACCGGCACAAGTCGCAGTTGCTGATTGAGGCCATTGCGGACATTCCGTCCGTTCGGGACGTGCATATCGAGACGAACGGCGCGATCGACGTCCGGCCGTTTGTCCGGTTTCGAGACGCCTCGGCCCGACTGCGCGAAGTCGTGCGATTCATCGTCGACTACAAGCTGCCCGCGAGCGGAGAAGAGCGCCACATGGTTGGCGAGCACCTGACGGCCTTGTCCGAGCGGGACGAGGTGAAATTTGTGATTGCCGACGAGCGCGACTTTGCGCGAGCGCTGGAGGTCATGGCGACTCACCCCACGCGCGCCACCGTCCTGATGAGCCCGGTGTGGGAGACCATGCCTCCCCGGGATCTCGTGGCGCTCATCCTGAAACACCGCCTGCGCGACGTGAAGCTCAACCTGCAACTGCACAAGGTCATTTGGGATCCCAACGCGCGCGGAGTGTGAAGAAGGAGGCCTATTCGTGCTCATTCTCTTTGACGCATACGGCACGCTGTTCGACTGGCATGGCGGCATGGCCCAGGCGCTCGTGCAAGAAGGCATTGAAGCCGACGAGGCCGCGCGGCTCGCGGCGGACATTCGCCGGGTGCAGCTCCAGCTCGCTTGGCACGCGGCACTCACCGAGACCTACCGCGACTTCGACCGCGTCACGCGCGACGCGGTGGCGCACGTCCTTACAGGGCGCCTCGAACCCGAAGCTGCCCTCCGCGTTGCCCGCGCGCAGGATGACCTGCCGCTTTTCCCCGACGTCGCGGACAGCCTCACGCGGCTTCGTGGAACGCGGCTCGCCATTCTGTCCAATGGCACGCTGCGCGCGCTCCAAGCCGCCCTTTCCCGCCACGGCCTCCTGTTTGCGTTCGATCACGTCGTGAGCGTGGATCCCGTTCGAACCTACAAACCCGCTCGCCGCGCTTACCAGCATGCGCTGCAGGTCCTCAAAGCGGAGAAGCGGGACGTGTTGTTCGTGTCGAGCAACGATTGGGACGCAGCCGCTGCGGAGCACTTCGGGTTTCGCGCCTGTCTCCTCGACCGGACCGACACTCGCCCGCTGCCGTATGGGCGCGCGCCGGACGCCGTGATCCCGTCGATGGCCGAACTCCCCCATCTCGTGTCCTCCATCTGGACCTCATGAAGCGAGCTGCCAACGGGTTGTCCGCTGGCAGCTCGTTCTCGTTTCGCGCGCCTTTACGCGCGGCCCGCGAGGCTCTGCTCTGCGTACGCCACGAGGCGCTTCGTGATCTCGCCACCCACCGAGCCGTTCTGGCGGGACGTGGTGTCCGGGCCCAGGTTGACCCCGAACTCCGTCGCGATCTCGTACTTCATCTGATCCAGCGCCTTCGAAGCCTGCGGAACGAGTGTGCGATTGCTACCCGAATTGTTTGCCATCGTCCATTCCCTCCTTGTGTGGTGGTGATGACACCTGTAGTGTGACCGGGCCATTCGACCGTATGCTCCAGGCGGCGCGCCAATTGTTGACTCGGCTGGCGTTGCGATTGCCCCGAAGAGGCTGTACATTGGATGGAAATGAAGTCAAATCGCAAAGCGGTGGATGTGAGAAGGATCGATGTCGAATCGCGTAGCCATCGTCGATCTCGGATCGAACTCGTGCCGAATGTCGATTTTCGAGATCGACGGGGAATCGTATCGCCCCGTGTATGAAGTGAAACAGAACGTCCGCCTCGCCGAAGGCATGATGGGAAATCGCCGCCTGACGGACGCGAGCGTGGAACGCGCCATCGCCTGCCTGCGCCAGTTCGTGCGGCAAGGGGCGCTTCACGAAGTCGGCGAATGGATACCGGTGGCGACGGCGGCGCTTCGCCAGGCCGAGAACGGCGAGGACGTTCGCCGAAGGATCGAAGAGGAGACTGGCCTTGGCTTTCGCGTTCTCACGGGCGAAGAGGAAGCGCGGTATGGATTTCTCGGCGTGGTCAACACCATGCCGATTCATGACGCCGTCATCTTTGACATCGGCGGCGCGTCGAGCGAGATCGCGCTCATGCGGGACCGCGCGCTCATCCGCGCAGCGAGCTTGCCTTACGGTGCGCTGAACCTCCGCGAGATGTTCGGCCAATACGGAGAACAGTCGTGCGTGAAAATGGCGAGCGACCAGGCGGCCGAGGCGCTCGCGGTGCACCCCTGGGTGCAAGAGGGCGAACTTCTTCCACTCATCGGGCTCGGGGGAACGGCCCGCGCCCTGGCGAAGCTGTTTCTTGCCGAGACGCATCGAAAGACGCCGCGGCTGCACGGTTTTGAGCTACCCGCCTCGTACGTCGAGGTGAAACTCAAGCAACTTCAGCAGATGAGCGTGAACAAGCGGCGCAAGATGAAGGGCATCGCGAAGCACAGGGCGGAGATCATCACGACGGGGCTCGCCGTGCTCGCCACGTTCGTGCGCACCCTGAAGCCCCCTTCGCTCTTCGTCAGCCGCTGTGGCATTCGCGAAGGGCTGTTGTTTGAACGATTGCTCGGCGCCGCCCATCCGGTGGTGCCCTCGGTGCTGGAGTTCAGCGTCCGAAATTTCCAGCGCCACTTTCGGATCGATCGCGCCGCAGCAGGCGCGGTCGCTGACATGGCCATGCGGCTTTGCGCGGCGTTGTCCGCGCGGCTGAACCTGGACGCGAGCGACCGGCTGGTGCTGTGGACGGCCGCGCAAGTCGAAGCCGCGGGGGCGTTCGTTCACCCCGAACGGTGGCGCGATCACGCCGCCTACCTGGTGCTCCACTCGGATCTGTATGGACTCCGGCCCGCCGAGTGGCAACTCGTGGCTCAGGTGGTCCGCTTCGCTCACCGGGAGCCTCGCGCCAAGAAGTTGTCCCTGTTGCTCCGCCTGTCCAGGTGGCTGGCGCTCGAGCTCGGCGTCGAACCGCACGAGATCTCCAAGGGCAAGGGCGGCGAGATCCAGGTGGAAGCTCGCCGCAAGCTTCGGGACATCGCGGAGGACACGGCGGACGCGAAGGTGGCGGAAGACATCCGCAAAGCGCTTCAGATCACGTGCGTCTTTCGCGAGCCGAACTCCGCGGCGCTCACGTCCGCTCGCTGAGCGCGTGGCAGCGCAGCACAAGGGCGGAGCACCTGAAGCCAGGCGCTCCGCCCTTTGTCACTCGCCCTCGCCCGCCCGGTCGTGAACGCCGAGCGGGGTCTTTCGCTTCTCCTTCAGAAACACCCAGATGAGAAGCGCGAGCCCTGCGGCCACGGAAACCAGCGCCGTCCACTGCGCGGCATCCCACCCGAAAACGCCGCGCGGCGAGTCTCCGCGCAGCATCTCCAAAAAGAATCGGCACACGTTGTACGCCACGAGATAATAGCCAAACGGAAAGCCAAGCGGCCAGCCCTTTTTGCGCTGCAAGATCACGAACAGCAGCGCGAACAGGGCGACGTCCACCATGCCCTCCCACGTCACTGCGGGCCACAGCGGTTGGCTTCCGTAGGTTTCGTAAGCGAGCGTGTCGGGAGGATACACCTCGCCGAATCCTTTGTGCGTCGGCGCGCCAAACGCACTGCCGTTCATGAAGTCGGCGTCCCGCCCAATGCTCTGTCCCAGGAGGATGCCCGGCGTCGCGATATCCGCGAAATGCAGGAAACTCAAGCGATGCCTGCGCAAATACCAGATGGCCGCGGCCAGTGCGCCCGCGATTCCGCCCTGAATAGACAAGCCGCCGTTCCACACCTGGACAATCTGTCCGGGGTGTTGCGAGTAGTAGCCCCAATCGAAAAAGAACACTTGCCAAAACCGCGCACCCACAATGCCGCCCACGAGAAGCCAGGGCGCGAGCCCCCACCAGTGGTCCGCGTCTCCAGGATTTCCTCGGATTTTCGCGAGATAAAGCGTCACCCCGAGGCCGAGCAGAAATGCAAGCGCAAAAATCGTGCTGTACGAGCGAACCGGGAAGGAGCCGATGAAGAACCAGTACGAGTGCACAGCCGCTGCACATCCTTTGCCACGAACATCTGTCCAATGGACCCTGTAGACAGCCTACCGGTTCACGGGCAGCGCGTCAACGGCGCCTTACGACCAGCCGGTGGTGTCAAGCGCCCGCCCGATGACCTGAAACCGTCGGCGGTGTAAGCGAACGCGCGACACGTCCCACCTGCGCCCTTCGCCCGACGCGGGCGGCAAGTGGCCCTGCTCCGCCGATGGAGAATTGGCGTGCGCTGCCCCCTCGACGCGAAGGCGCATCAAGGCGACGAGGTGGACATCCAGCAACTGGCTGATGCGAATGACCTCGCTGTCCTGCAGGCCGCGCCCCTCCGCGCGTTCGATCATCTTCTTCCGCAGATGTTCAATGAAGTCCGTCGTCTGTCCTTTTTCTGACATACTATCCCCCTACCCCAAACGACAGCCAAACACCAACGTCCACCATTATACGACGATTGTCGGGCGCCATCGCACGCCAATATGGGCAAAACCGTGGCGATTTTGTCGATCCATGGAGGAATCCGTCGATCCCGTCACACCTGAGCCTGTCGTTTGCGCACGCGGCCGCTGAGATCGTAGGGCGTCACCTGATACACGCAGTAGTTCAACCAGTTCGCAAACAGCAGGTTGGCGTGGGCGCGCCAGCGATTGATTGGCGTCCGGGCGGGATCGTCACCCGGAAAATAGTTCTTGGGCAATTGGGTCTCCAGGCCGCGCTGGACGTCCCGTTCGTACTCCTCCGCGAGGGTCGTCGCGTCGTATTCGGGGTGACCGGTCACGAAAATTTGGCTCGCGTCCGGCGTGGCGGCGAGGTAGAGGCCGGCCTCGGCCGAGGTCGACAAGATCTGCAGTTCAGGCACGCGCGCGACGTCTTCGATGGCCACGTCGGTGTGCCGGGAATGCGGCACGAGGAAGCGATCATCGAAGCCGCGTGTCAAATCGCAGCGCAAATCCACCGTGTGCTCGAAGACCCCAAAACACTTCTGCGGAAGCAGCCGTTTTGGAATGCCGTAGTGCCTGTACAGGCCCGCCTGTGCCGCCCAACAGATGTGCATGGTGGACGTCACGGCCGACCGCGTCCAGTCCAGGATCTCGCACAACTCGTCCCAGTAGGTGACCTCTTCAAAGGGAAGGTGCTCCACGGGAGCGCCCGTGATGATCATGCCATCAAACGCCTGCTCGGACACCTCGTCAAACGTCTGATAGAACATCTCCAGGTGTTCAGCCGACGTGTTTTTCGCGACATGGGAGCGCATGCGAAGCAGCGTCACCTCCACCTGCAGAGGCGAATTTCCCAGCAGGCGCAAAAGCTGCGTCTCGGTGACCTCTTTCTTCGGCATGAGGTTGAGGATCAAGATTTTCAGAGGGCGGATGTCCTGCGTGAACGCCCGCTCGTAGCCCATGACAAAGATCTGCTCGGCGGCGAGAATTTCTTTTGCAGGCAGATCGTCCGGCACTTTGACGGGCATGCTGACCCCCACCTTTCTGCGTCTTGGCGCTCGCCTTGAGCGCAACGCAATCAGTGTAGCACAGGCCTTGACGCCAGCAAAGCGAGGGGTTGAGGACCGGTCTCAAGCGCAAAGCGCGCTCATAACCTAGTCATGACCCAGGGGGGATGTCCGATGATGTTCGGCGCGGTGATGTGCATCCTCTGGATGGAGGGCTTCGCGGTGATCCAAAGCGCTCGTCGACTCGAACGCGGTCCGCTCGCGGGATGGGTCTTCTCACCTGCTCATCTGATGCGGCTGACCTTCGCGGTGCAACTCGCCGTCGAAATGGCATGCCGGAGCAAGACCATGGGGGGATGTGCGGCTGCCGCGATGGGCTGCCTGGCGGGCGTCGTCGCGCTGCGCCCGCGCTCACTCCTCGAGATGTCGGAGCTCATGATGGAGGTGTTTATGGGCATCTCCATGGGCATCTTTCTGATTGGCAACATGCCGGCGCACATCGCGTGGCTGCTGCTCTCGCCCATCGCGGTATCGAGCGGAATGGCCTTTGTGGGCGGTTTGCGTTCGGCGGCCGCCTCTTAGACGATGTCGTGGCCATCCGCCTGGCCTTTCCGAAGCGCCTCGGCCATCCACGCCGGCCTTTGCGCGCGGGTCACTCGAGGCGCCGGCTGCGGCCGCATGCTCCAATACAAAAGCGTGACGACGACGGACCCTATCGACACGACGAGCGGGACATACGAGCCCATGACCACCGCCTCAATCACGAGATAGCTCGCGAGCATCGCGACGAGCGGGGATACCAGCCACGTCTTCAAAATGGTCCGCACCACCTTTTGGCGCCATACGTCGAATCCGATGTGCGATTGCCCCACGCCGAAAATCGCGAGGGTCGTCGCCTGAACCTGGGGCACAGGGATACCGCCGAGCGCGGCGGCGAGGACGAGGCTCGCGCTCGTGACCGAGACCACAATGCCTTGCAGGACAGACAGATTGGTGATCCGCTTGGCATTGGTTTCAAGTACGCGGCCGCCGAGCGCGAACGCGCCGAGGGCGACAAACAGCGCGCCCCAGTACAGGCCCGCGTGAACCGTCAACACGTGGGACGCGACGAGGGGGCCGACCGCATTGGCGACGTTGTGCATCCCGGCGGAAAACGCCTCGTAACATCCAGAAGCGACGAGCACGGCGTAAAGCCCCACTGCCACTGCGCGCCCCCGCCGGCTGATCCATGGGTCGAGCCTGCGCGCGACAAGACCGAGGAGGTACGAAAGGACCATGGACAAAAACGGGACCACGAGCCACATGGAGATGATGAACGCGAGACGTCCCGCGTGCACGTGCCCGACCGCGAGTCCCGCGCCCACCACGGCTCCGACCGTCACCTCACTCGTGGACAGCGGCACGCCGACGACGTTCGAGATAAACAGCGTCGCGCAGGCGGCGGCGAGGACAATAAGCGTGATTTCCACCGTCACGAGCCGCGACGGAACAATGCCGTTGGAGATGGTGGAGACCACCCTGCCGCCTCCCAAGGTCGCCCCAAGAAACGCGAACACGGAGACCAGGAAGAGCGCCAACCACTTTCGGCGGATTGCGCCCGCGCCGTAGGCCGCCCCCATGGAGGCCGCCGTACCGCTCGCGCCGATGTTGGCTGCGAAAAACATGGCGACCAGCCAAGCCGCTAAGACCATCCCGCATCCCTCTTTCTACGCTCGACGCTCGGCGGTGCTTAAAACAGAGTAAAGTACATTATTAAGTCGGAATTAGTGTATCAGAAAAGTTTTTCTTATGCAATGGACCTCGGCCACCTCAGCGGCTCACCCGCCGAGGTGGTCCTGCCAATCCTCCGCAGGCTGAGCCGTCACGATGGACGTAATGCGGTTGTCGTCGTCCACCAGGACGACGGACGCCTTGAAGGTCTCCCATTCCGCCTCGTCCACCCACGCCAGCGACAGGACAATGACGCGATCGCCCGGCTGAAAGTGGCGCGCCGGCGGCCCGTTGAGACAGACGGTGCCGGATCCTTCCTGTCCGGGGATAGCGTACGTCGCCCACAGGACGCCGTTTTCCAGGTTGGTGATCTGCACCATCTCGTACGGGCGGATGTGCGCGGCCCGCATGAGGACGGGATCGAGCGTGATGCTGCCTACGTAATGGAGATCCGCCTGTGTGACACGAACGCGATGGAGCTTGCCTTTGCACATTTGCCGCAGCACGGGATACCCTCCTCGCACAGGATCGCTTCAGCATACGCGAGTAGGGCACATCCGAATGCCGGACGCCCCGCGCGGCCCGTCAACCGGCGGGCTGAGAAGCGTCTGTGCCGCCCTGCTCCGTCGCATTCCCCGTCGCATTCCCCGTCGCATTCCCCGTCGCATTCCCCGTCGCATTCCCCGTCGCATTCCCCGGGTTGGGTGATCCCGTCGCCCGCCAAGTGATGGAGCCCATGCCAAACGTGGACACGAATTCGTCGAAGAGCAGCCGTCCGGCCAGAGCATGCCCGGCCTCATCCGGATGCCATGCGTCCCCATAGTACATCTTCCAGCTTTGATGATGCGCTTCCATATACAGCGTCATGTCGCGGTTCAAGTCGAGATAGTACACGTTCGGGTTGTCCAACGAGGCCACCACGTCGCTCTCCACCTGCATGTACGCCTCGTCCTCGGCGTGATTGTACGTCGCCGTCGCCTTGGTCACCGGCGAAGTCACTACGAGCACCACCGCGTGTTGCGCCAGCGCCTGTTCGATCTCGTCCTCGATGGCCTGCCGAAACGCCTCCAACGGCGTTTTGTCGTAGATGTCGTTGAGCAGCCCCCACGAAAGGATCACGACCTGCGGCTTATCTTCCTCCAGCCATGCCTGGTACTTGCCATCTCGGTCAAGCGTCACGGGCGATCCGCCGACCACCGTCCGATCGTCATACACGTACGTGGTGTCCGTCGAGGCCGTCAGCGCGGCGAAGGCGCGGCGTAGATAGCTGTCGTCGTGGGGATCCTTCCAACCGTGCGCCATGGATCCCCCGACGACCATCACCTTTTCCGTGGTCAACCGAGCCGACAGGGAGGCCGTGCCGTCGGCCGCGAGTACGCTCGTGTCCCGGCTCTGGAGCCACCCCACGCACCATCCGCCCACCGCCAACACCGCGCCCGAAGCGATCCATCCGAGCCGCCGGCCCCAGGTGTGCGCGCCCCGCGCGGTGAGACGGACGACGTGCCTTCGCCTCACGTCGGCCTCACCCTCTCTGCATCGTCTTTCGCGTCTCCTCCGTGATACCACACGTTCGTTGAAATACGTTCAAAACGTCAGCTCACGGGGCCGTGATCGACGCAATGTGCCCGGCCGATGATCCGGCAGATGTGGTCCCGGTCCACCACGTCGTCGTCGAAAGTCACGACCGCAATTTGATCGGCGAGATCCACGTCGAAGTGGCGGACGCCTTCCACGGCGTGGAGCGCGACAGACACCTTGTTCGCACACAGCGGACACGTGGCGTCGCGAAGCGTGAGCGTGGACAGGGTCATGCGTTCTTCCTCCTCCCGTCTTTGGCCATAGCATGAAGCGAGCTTGGGCGCGTTATGCCTGCATGATGAGGTTGACTATGGAAGACAATAAGCTCAGAAGCCAGGGGAGGGAAGCTCATGCACTGGTTCAAGTCATTCACGGAGCGGACGGGATTCACAAATCCCGTCCGCGGGCGGTACCGCCCGCGGATTCCGAACCAGCAGGATATGCCGACCTACACTGGCCATCTGGAGGACGCGCTCAAGTACTTTCGAAGCACCGTCGGACAAAGCGACGACTTCGTGGTGCGGATTTTCGAAATCGGCAAGGTGACGGGCGCACTCCTCTTTTACACCAGCATCTGCGACAAACGCGCGGTCGAGGACGCGCTGCGGGCGATTCACCGCCACCGCTTCCCCCGCCGCCCGCCGCGCCCGCTGCCGCAGTACCTCGTGGAGCGCGTGCTGACGGGATCGGAAGCCATGTTCATGGCGAGCACGTTCGAGTTGAAACAGGCGATTGCAGCCGGCAAGCTGGTCATGCTCCTCGACGGCCACCCGCCGGCGATTGTCATCAGCGCGAAAACTGTGGAACACCGAGCGCCCGACCAGCCCATACTCGAGACGTCGACCCGAGGCTCGCAAGTCGCCTTCGTGGAGAACATCGACATCAACCTGGGCATGATCCGCCAATACATGTCCACGGACACGCTGATCATCAAGCGATGGTCCATCGGGGTGCGGTCGCACCGCGTCGTGGCCATGGTGTATGTCCGCGACATCGCGAATCCGATTCTCGTGGAGACGGTCTCCAAGCGCCTCGAGGCCATCCACACCGACATCATCAACGGATCGGCGGCAGTGGAGCAGCGCATTGTCGATCATCCGTGGTCTTTGTTCAGCCTCGTGCGCGTGACATCGCGCGTGGATGGGGCGTGCACGGAGCTGAACCAGGGCAAGGTCGCCATTGTCGTCGACGGCGACCCGACGGTGCTTCTCGCGCCGGCGACGTTCCAGGACTTCTTCCAGACCGTCGAGGACTACATGCACACCTGGTGGGAAGCCACCTTCATGCGGCTTCTGCGCGTGGTGGCGTTTGTCCTCGCCGTCTGGCTTCCGGCGCTGTACATCGCGTTTGTCGACTACAGCCCGGACCTTCTCCCGAAGACGATGGCGCTGCAAATCGCCCAATCGCGGCAAGGCGTACCGTTTCCAGCTGTGATGGAAGTCATCATTTTACAGCTCGTCGTCGAGATTCTCCGCGAGGCGACGCTGCGCATGCCGAGGCAAATGGGCCAGGCCATCAGCATCGTCGGCGGTCTCGTTGTGAGTGAAGCCATCGTCCAGGCGGGCATCGTCTCGAATGTGCTCCTCATCGTCGTGGCGCTGTCCGCCGTGGCCGTGTTCGTGACGCCGAGTTACGAGTTCACCGTCATGACGCGGCTTGGCGGATGGGTGATGATCGTCGCGGCCACGCTGCTCGGTTTTTACGGCGTGGTCCTTGCCACCATTTGGGCCTTATTTGAGATCTGCAACCTCTACTCCTTTGGCATCCCCTACGTGGATCCACTGGGGGGCGAGCACGTCAAGGACACCTTCGTCGACGGACTCGTGCGGTTGCCCATCACCGTGCTGGATCGCAGGCCTGAACACCTGCACCCCGTGGACACCACGGGCGACACGGACCTCATGGTCCCGATGCCAAACCCGCAGCTCGAGAAGTGGGAACCTGGGGGCAACCGCCCACAAGCCGATATGCGGCGCCAGAAGGAGAAATGGCGGAAAAGGAAGAGATTAGAGCTATGACGATCCGGCGCACGCGCTGGCTCGTCGCCGCTCAGGCAGCGATGCTCCTCGTGCTCGCGAGCGGATGCGGCGATTACCAGAAGATCAACGATCGCTCGCAAATCATTGGCATCGGCGTGGATCCCGTGCCGGGCAAGCCCGACTTGTTGGCCTTCACGCTTCAGGTTCCCGATCTGGAGCTGGCGACGCAGCAGAGCTCGAGCCTCGGCACCAGCGGGCGCCAGGGCGGCGAGTCCGTCCCGTACAAAAACTTTTGCGTCGAGGCAACCTCGGTGCAATCCGCCATCTCGCGCGCGCAGACGATGTACGACAAGACGTTTTTCCTCGGCAACCTGGAGACCGTCGTGTTTCAGACGGGATTGAGCGAACGGGACCTCACGCGCGTCACCGAGCAGCTCATGCGGGATGAGACCATCGACAAGCTCGCGTACGTCGTGGCGACGCGCGATTCGGCGCGCTCCGTCCTGGAGGCGAGGACCGACTCCCCTCCGGCGACCGCCATCGAAGCGATGTGGTATAACGGCATGCCGGAGCGCGGCTACTCCGCGCCAGAAAAACTGTGGCAGTTCTGGAGAGACGCAGAGCTCATTGGCCGCGAGCCGCACGTCCCCCTCGTGGAGGCGACGGACAACAGCATTCGCATCGAAGGCACGGAGCTGTACCTCGGCTACCAACCGGTCGGATGGCTCTCGCCCGACGACACGGTGTTTTTACAACTTTCTCATGGGTCAGGTCCGCGCCATCTCCATCTCCATCCCGGACGGCAACCGCTCGTTTGACGTCCGCATCGTACAATCGCGCGCCCACCAGCGCGAAGTCCCGACGCCGCAGGGCATGGTGTTGTTCGACGACATTCACGTCCGCGCCAAACTGAACGCCACGGAGACCATGGCGCAGCGCCCGCTCACGAACCGGGAGGCGGAGCGATACGAGGACGTGGTGGAGCGCTACCTGCAGGCCAACTGTGCGCGGGTCCTCCGGGCGATGCAATCCGTCCAAGCCGACACGCTCGGCTTTGGGTACCGTTACCTGATTCATCACCCCGAGCGGATCTACGAGATTCGAGATCACTGGGGAGAAGCGTTCGGTCGCGCGCGCATCCGCGTGACCGTGAAATGCCGCATCTCGCGCGAGGGCAATCTTCTCTGATCAAGCAGGAGGCGAGCGAAGGTGAACGCGCAGAACGAGCGTCTGTATAACCTGTCGGCGTTCCAGGCCATTGCGCTCTTCTCGTCGAGCTTCCTGCCGGTGATGTTCTGGATTTATCCGACCATCGCCGTTCACTACGCCCGGCTGGACGCCCAATGGTCGCTTCTGTGCACCGTACTCATTGGCGTCTTCATCAGCTGGGTGCACGGGCGGCTCAACGACAGGTTTCCCAACATGCCCGGTCCCGACTTCGCGTGCTTGGTGTGGGGAAAGTGGATGGGCAAGGCCATCACGGCGCTCTACGTGCCCGTGTACCTGCTGTTTCTGGGGGTCAGCCTGTACTTCGCGATTTCGCTCATGAAGTACTTCTTTCCGCTGACCATGCGCATGTGGCTCGCCCTCGCGATGATCGTCGTCGCGTGGCGCGGGGCTTGGTGTGGCGTCGAGGCCATGGGGCGAGCGTCGGCCATCGTGCACCCGCTGACGTTCGCGGGCATCCTGGCCTCCTTCGGCGCCATTCTGGCAAACGCCGATCAGCCGCTCATCCCCATTTCCTTCACCAGCCTGTCGCAGACGGCCTCGGGCGTCTACCACCTGCTCCCCCTGTACCTCGGTATGGATCTGATTCTCGTCTCGAGTCCGTACTACCGGCACCGCCGCGGCAAGAGCGAATGGTATCCGGTCATCGCCACAGCCATTGGGGGCGTCGTGGTGATACTCGTGTTCTTTGCCATCGTCGTCAATCTCGGATTCACGCCGACGGAGCGGCTCGCCTACCCGGTTCAGATGGTCATTCAGCTCATCCGCCTGCGGGGGTTTCTCGTCGAGCGCCTCGGCATCGTCATCATCATCCTGTCGGTCGCCTACACGACACTGTTTCTCGGCAACCACATCTGGGCGCTCTCCTCCACCGTCGCGCGCATCGTGGGCGTCTCCGATCACAAGTTCCGGCCTTTCACGTTCTTCGTGGCCCCAAGTATCTTCGCCATCAGCCAGATCATCGCGATGACAACACAGGCCCGGGACATCGTCACGGCCATCCTCGCGCCGGCGAGCTGGGTGGTGGTGGTCGTCATCCCCCTCTGCACCTACCTCATCGCCAGCCTTCGCGGCATCCGCACCGACACGCGCGAGGAGATTCAACCGAAGGGGCGCCAGCGCCGCGCCGCGCGCAGGCGCGCGCGAAGATCCCCGTGAGCGGCCATTGTCATCTGCGCCCGCGTCTGCTGAAATAGACGCAAGAGCCAGACCTACGCACCGCAGACGGGAGGCGTCCACGTGATTCGTTTGCGCGGCCACCACTTGCTTTGCCTGCTCGGCTATCGCGGCATGGGCTACTCCGAAGCGTACGTCCGCAACATGACGGAGGTCTACGAAACCCTGCGCACGAAACCGCAGACGCGCGTGTGCATCGTGGCCGGACCGGACGATCTCTGCCATCACTTTCCTGACAATCAGCCGTACCACTGTCAGAGCGCGTCCGTCCATCGCCGAGACGCCAAAGTGCTCGCGCGCCTCGGGCTCCGCGCGGGGCAGTGCCTGCCGTGGCGCGAGATTGAGCGCCGCGTGCGGGATCGCGTCCGCCCGGAGGACATCCGGTCCTTGTGTCACACGTGCTCGTGGCGCTCGCTCGGCGTGTGCGAGGAAGGCGTGGACTTGGTGCGCAGGCGCCTACCGCTCCCGCCCGCCCCTCCGCCGCCCTAATCGCTACGCGGGGCTTTGCGCGGCAGGGAGAAGGATGGTGACGGTCGTCCCTCGCCCCTCCTCGCTCTCCATCAGGAGCTCGCCGCCGTGATCGGCCACGATTCGCTTGGAGACCATGACGCCAAGCCCCGTGCCTTGCTCCTTCGTCGTATAAAACGGCTCGCCGATGCGCGCGAGCACCTCTGGACGCATGCCGCTGCCCTGATCCGCAATTTGCACGCAAGCCCGGCCGCCATCCTCCCACAGCGACACGCGCAGGACGCCTCCTCGAGGCATGGCTTCGATGCCGTTTCGCATCAGGTTGATCAGCACCTGCTTGAGCTGATTCGAATCGCCCGCCACCGTCACGGACGCGGCGCGAGACGCGTATTGAATGTCCACGCCGTGCAGAAGCGCCTGCGCGTTCATAAAGGCCACCACCTCTTGCACCAGGTCCACCAGATCGAGTTGCTGAAACTGGGGGCGATCCGGCCGGGCCAACCGCAAAAGCTCCGACACGATGGCCTCCATCCGCGACACCTCGCCGCGCATGATCTCGAGGTAGCGACGATTGTGCGATCTCGCCCGCTGGTACATGAGGTCGATGAAGCCGCGCAGCGCCGTGAGTGGATTGCGGATTTCGTGCGCAATGCCGGCCGCGAGCTGGCCCACCGCGGCGAGCTTATCGGATCTCGCCAAGAGCTCCCGCGACGCCGCGAGCGCGAGCTCGGATTCCTTCTGCGCCGTCACGTCCCTCACTGCGCCGAACAACACCCCGCGCCCCCCATCGCGCGCGTGGTAGCGGCCGACGGATCGCACAGAGCGAATTTGCCCGCGCCCCGTGAGGATGCGGTACTCCAGCTCGTACGTGTGGGTGTGCAGGGCGCACGCGACGGCCTGCTCCACGAGCGGCCGATCTTCCGGAAGGACGGTCTCCAAAAACGCGTCGTACGTGGAGGCGAAATGTTCAGGATTCACTCCCCAGATGTCGTACACCTCTTGCGACCAAGTGAGCCGCCGCGTGGTGACATCCAGCTCCCAGTAGCCCGTTTTCACCAACCCGTACGCTACCTGAAGCCGCTCAATCGACGCCTCGAGTGCCCATTCGCGTTCCTGGCGATCCGTCACGTCGCGATGCCACACCATGACGCCGACGAGCTCGCCGCGATACTCGTCCGGCAACAACACGCTGTCCACCCATCGCACGGCGCCGAGCGCGCCGTGCCCCCACAGGAGCCTCGCGGCCGCGCGCCCGGTCAACACCTGAAGCCAGACACCGGCCCAGCGGGGTCGGTCTTCCTCGCGCATGGGCCAGCTTGCAAACGACCGCCCCACGAGGTGTTCATCGTTCATCCACGGGCGCACGGATGGCGTCACATACAGACACTCCGCGTTCAAAGCGTGGTACGAGACCCAATCGGGGCCCTCGCGAAAGGCGCCGTCGAGCGCTTCGCCCATCGCCCGCAAGCGCGCGTCTAGAGAGGGAAACTGGCTGTCTTCCATCGAATCCACCTTAGCTCCGCTGCCTGAGTGCGAAAAAAAGCCGAACGGGCTTTGCCCGTCGGCCACACCCATCCGCCGCTTTACATGCTCTTGCCGACCGCAGCGGCGTCTTCCGCTATCTACGCCAATCGGTTGTCAATCCTCTCGCCCATCGAGCCGCCTCACGTGGGCGCATCTACGCGTATCATAACGAATCCGCTTCCTCAAGACAATCCTCAACAATTTCCACGTCCGTGTCAAGTTTTCGTAGGGGCAAAGTCCGTGTC
>NZ_BCRQ01000046.1 GCF_001552675.1 Alicyclobacillus sendaiensis NBRC 100866 | reverse complement strand
GCGGCCGAGCGGGATCACTCGGCCGGTGTCATCCATCCCTCTTTCTCCGGGTGACCTCGTGGGTCATGCCGTCGTGCGCAAGCAGCGTGTTGGGGAAAACGGACCGGGCCTCCGCGAGGATCTCGTCCTCCTCCGCGCGCTCGTAGCGGGCGCTCAGATGCGTGAGGATGAGGCACTTCGCCTCGGCTTCCCGCGCGATCTCGGCCGCTTGGCGCGCGGTGCTGTGGAAGAACGCCGACGCCAGGTGCGCGTGCCGATCCAGGAACGTGGCTTCGTGTACGAGGCAGTCGGCGCCGCGCGCCAATTCAACCGCGGCCCTGCACGGCCGCGTATCGCCGAGGATGGCGATGACGCGGCCGGGTTCGGCCGGGTCGACGAAATCGGCCGCACAGAGCCGCCGCCCGTCGGGGAGGGCGACGTCCCGGCCCGCCTTGAGCTGCGCCCAAAGGGGGCCGGGCTCAAGCCCCTCCGCGAGGAGGCGATCCGCGTGGAGCCGCCCGGGGAACGGCGCCTCTTCGATGCGGTAGCCGTAGGAGGGGATGGCGTGATCGAGCAGCGCGGCGCGCACCGTGTACAGCCCTTCGCGGACCGGCACAGGCTCGGGGGACGTCCACTCGTGAAATTCGATCTCGTAGCTCAGGTGGGTGTGACTCCCGTCGAGGGTGGCCCGGACGAACGCACGGATGCCGGGTGGGCCGTACAGGCGCAGCGGTCCCACGTTGTCCGGGAAGGATCGGGTGCTGAGGAGGCCCGGCAGGCCGAAGATGTGATCCCCGTGGAGGTGCGTGATGAAGACGCGATCGACCCGGTTGGGGCCGAAAGGCGCGTCGAACATGCGGTGCTGAGTCGCTTCGCCGCAGTCAAAGAGCCAGACGGTGCTGTCGCCGCGGGTCAGGCGAAGCGCGATGGCGGTCACGTTGCGGCGCCGGGAAGGGGCCCCGGCGCCCGTGCCGAGAAAGATGAGTTCCATGGCCGTTCATCCTCTGCCGCGTCAGTGGGCCACGTACTGGATGTGGCGCAGATGGTTTCGTCCCATCCACAGTACCATGATCGCCACGACGACGCCTAGGCATCCGATGAAAAACGGCATGCCGGGCCCGACCGCGTCGCTGAGCTTCCCGGCGAGCCAGGGAGCCACTGCGCCGCCCACGAAGCGGACGAAGCTGTACGCGGCGGATGCCGTCGGCCGCTCGACGGGAGCCGCCTGCATGACCGCCGTCGTGATGATGGTATTGTTGACGCCGAGCAATGCGCCGGCGAGGATGATGCAGATGACGAGGGTCAGCTGCGAGTGCACGCTGAGACCCATCACGAGCAGATCCAGCGCAAACAGCGCGAGAATGGTGTACATCACCGGCAGAATGCCGAACTTCTCGGCCAGCCACGGCGCGACAAACACCGAGGTGACGGCGAGCAGAATGCCCCATCCAAAGTAGGTGTAGCCAATGCCGATGGCGGACATGTGCAGCGGATACGGGCCGTAGCCGAGCAGCGTGAAGAAGCCGAAGTTGTAAAACAGGCTTGTCAGGCCGAGTGTCAGCAGGCTCAGATGCCCGAGTGCCCGAAACGGCGCCGTGATGGACGCGCGGTGGGCGGGCTTTGGCACGCCGCGGAGGAAGAGCAGCACGGCCACAAATCCGATGGCCATGAGCGTTGCCACGCCGTAGAACGGATACCGCCAGCTGTGCTGGCCGAGCGTCCCGCCGAGGAGGGGACCCACGGAGATGCCGAGCCCAAGCGCCGCCTCGTACAAAATGATGGCGCTCGCCGCGGTGCCTCGCGCGGCCGAGACGATGACGGACAGCGCGGTGGCGATGAACATGGCGTTGCCCAAGCCCCAGCCGCCGCGAAAGCTGACAATTTGTGCGACGCTATGCGATCGGCCGGCGAGGAACGAAAAGACGATGATCAGCGCGAGGCCGCAGAGAAGCGTGTACTTGGGGCCGATGCGGGTCGAAATGAAGCCGGTGAACACCATCATACATCCGGTGACAAGCATATAGCTCGTAAAGAGGAGCTCCGTCTGGGCCTTGGTGGCATGGAGTTGCGCCGAGATCGCGGGTAAAATTGGATCAACCAGCCCAAGCCCCATGAAGGCGACGACGCAGGCAAACGCGACGGCCCACACGGGCGCGGGTTGGCGCAGGATGTTCGATTCGGCGTGATCTAATTCCTGTGCAACATCGGGTTGCGCCGACACAAAAAGTTCCTCCCTTCGTCGAGTCCCAGGTGTCAAGTGCGGGTTCCAAATTGTTCAGGGACACGAGAAATGAACTGTACACAACTATTGTATTATACAACTATCATGCCGGAAATGCATCCGAAGGAGGCCGACATGGACCAGGCCAATATGGACTCGCTCGAAGCGTTGGAGCGCGAGATGGCCATCTTCGCGCGGCGGCTCGAGGGCGCGCGCCAGTCGTGGCGCAAGCACCGCGAGATCGACCGTTCGGCGTATCTGATTCTTCTCGCGCTGCGGGAAGAGGGGGAACTCACCGCAGGGCAGCTTGCCGCGAGGTTTTTGCTCGACATTTCGACCATCAGCAGGCAGATCCTTCCGCTCGTGGAGGCGGGGTGGATTGCCAAGGAGCGAGACGAAAGCGACAAGCGCCAGCTTCGCCTGTGCATCACGGAGGCAGGGATGGAGGCGCTCGAGGCCACGCGCGCCTCTCGCGTCGAGCTGTACCGAGAGCTTGTGGGAGATTGGACAGAAGAAGAGCGAAGGACGTTCCTCGCCCTGTTGCGCCGTCTGAATGAGCGAATTCGCGCGAGACAGCAGGCGGAGCGGTCATGAGTGGGGTGAGCTTTGTCAGTGTCGTGGTGGCGGTCGTGCTCCTCTCGGGCGTCTTCATCGCGAGCGCCCATAGCCGCCTCGGCCTGCCCGCGATGGTCGGGTTTGTGGCGCTCGGCTGCGCCATCGCTGTGCTGGACCCGGACCTGATGACCGCCATCTCCCCGGACGTGGCGACGAACCTCAGTTCGCTTGCGCTCGCCATGATCCTCTTCGACGGGGGCCTGCACACCACGCCGAACCGGGTGCGCCGGGCCTTCTGGCCGGCCATGTCCTTGGCCACCCTCGGCGTGCTCGTCCAAAGCGCCATCCTGACCGTATTGGCGCACGCAGTGCTGCGGCTGCCGTGGCTGTCGTCAGCGATGCTCGGTGTCGCCGCGAGTTCCACGGATGCCGCAAGCGTGTTCAGCGCGCTCGGCAACACGTCCCTCAAGGCGCGGTTGGCCGATGTGCTCGAGGTAGAGTCCGGCACCAACGACCCGATGACGTTTTTTCTCATGACCGTGCTCATCGATCTCGCCCGAGGCGATCCCCGCGCGTTCCGCCCGCTCGAGGTGGCCCTGCTCTTCGCCGCGCAGATGGGCGTCGGGTTAGGCGTGGGACTCGCCGCAGGGTATCTCGGGCGCAAGCTTCTTGCCGCGGCGAGGCTCGACACGCCGGGCCTGTATCCCGCCGTGACCTTGGCCATGGCGCTTCTTTCGTTCGGCGTCGCGCAGTCCATGTCGGGGAGCGGCTTTCTCGCGGTCTACCTGACGGGCGTTTGGATGGCCGGTGCGCGCATGCGCGAGCGTTTGACGGTGCTCCGCTTCCACGAAGGGCTTGCCTGGATTGTGCAAATTGTGATGTTCGTCGTGCTCGGGTTTTTCTTGGTGCCGCGCGATTTTGCCGACGTGGCGGTGCCAGGGGTGCTGCTCGCCTGCGGCGCCATCTTTGTGGCTCGCCCAGCCGCCGTGTGGCTGTCGACGCTCCTCACCAGGATGAGCGCCGAGGAGCGGTGGTTCATCGCGTGGGCTGGGCTCCGCGGCGCCGCGCCCATCGTCCTCATCCTGTTTGCCGTGGAGGCGCACGTCCAGGGGTACATCGCGCTGGTGGAGGTCGTGTTTTTCGTCGTGATCGCCTCCGCGCTCATCCAGGGCACGACGGTCGAGCGGATCGCCGAAACCTTCGCGCTCATCGAGACGACGCCCACGGAATCCGTGTGCGAACTGCTCGCCGTCGCGCGCGAAGCCGCCGTCATGGTTCCCATCGAGGTGCGGCCGGGATCCCCGCGGGCGGGGAAACGGCTGCGCGATCTCGCCTTTCCCCGGGACACGCTGTGCTACGCCGTGGTGCGCGGCGGCAAGGCCATCGTGCCGCGCGGGAGCACGCGCATTCGAGCGGGAGATCATCTGCTCGTCCTCGCGGACGAAGGTGCCATCCCTGAACTTGAGCAACTCTTTCGCGAGGACCAGGTGGGGCATGCGGAGGCGCTGCCGTGAGGCTCCATGGGGGCTGTGACGCGCGAATGCTGGCTCACGCGGGCTCGCCGCCGCAGGGCTTGTCGTCTTCCGCATTCTCCACGGCCTGAAATCCGGGGAGTTCTTCCGCCATCTCGAGCAGGAGGTCGTCGTCCTCCTCGTCGTCGAAGTGAGGCCGAAACCACGCCGGTTTGCTGCGAACCCGCATGTCACGTCCCTCGCCTTCTGGGTCCGGGTCGATGGATATTCCCATCATAGCGCATTCGCCCGCCCTGCGCATGTCGCGCGAAGGCAGAACGATTCCCACGCGATGTGACACTTGTCATGCCCCCTCGGTGACGGAAATCACTGGCCGCCGAAGCCCGTACCGGGTAGGATCAACATCAGGATGAAACCTGGAGGCGATTTCGCTTGATGTCAGCCGCCATTTCGGTGGAGCACGTGACGAAGCGGTTTGGCGCGGTTCACGCGGTGGACGACGTCTCATTCGAGGTGGAGCCCGGCACCATCGTCGCCCTGCTCGGGCCGAACGGCGCCGGAAAGACCACACTCATCTCCATGATCCTCGGCCTTTCGGAGCCGACCCAGGGTTTCGTGCGGATCCTCGGCCATCGCCCGCGCGATCGCGCCGCGCGCGAGCGGCTCGGCGTCATGTTGCAGCACGTGACCCTGCCGCAGAGCGTGAAGGTGAAGGAGCTTGTGGCGTGGTTTCGCAGTTTCTACCCACATCCGCTGCCCGCGGAGCATCTGCTCCAGATGGCCGGCATCGAGGGGCTCGCCGAACGGGAGGCCGTGAAGCTGTCCGGCGGCGAGCAGCGGCGGCTGCAGTTCGCCCTCGCTATTGCGGGCGATCCGTCGTTGCTTTTGCTGGACGAGCCGACGACCGGCATGGACGTCGAGTCGCGGCGCGCCTTCTGGGACAGCCTGCGCAGCTTCGTGCGCGACGGTCGGCGCACGCTGCTTCTCACCACGCATCACCTGGAGGAAGCCGAGTCCATCGCCGATCGCGTCGTCTTGCTCAAGGGCGGCCGGGTGATCGCGGACGGGAGCCTCGCCGAGATCAAGCGTCAGGCAGGGAATCGGTACGTGAGCTTGATCGCGGGACCGCGCTGCACGAAGGACGAGATCGAACAGCTTCCTCACGTCAAGCGCGTGCGCTTCAGCGGCCGCCACGTGCGAATCGAGACGGACCACCCGGACGACGTGCTTCGCGCCATCATTCTGCGCGATCTCGACGCCTCCTCGTTCGAGGTCTCGCAGGGTGCGCTGGAAGACGCATTCGTCGCGTTGACGGAGTTGGAGGATCGCGTGGAAGACAGGGGGGCAGTCCGATGAAGGCCTGGCTTCTGGAATGGCGGATTGAGGTCCTGCGGAACGTGCGCAATCGCCGGTTTTTTATCTTCACGATTCTGTTTCCTGTAGGATTCTATCTTCTCTACGTGAATCTGTACGGTCAGAACGCGCAGATGGCCGGGATCGATTGGTCGAAGTATTTCCTCATCTCGATGTCCGTGTTTGGCGTCGTGGGCACGGGGCTGAACGGCACCGCGGTGCGCGTGGCCATCGAGCGGACGCAGGGGTGGACGAGCTGGATGCTCACGACGCCTCGCTCGGCTGCTCAGGCGGTGACGACGAAGCTCGCTGCGAACGTGGTGCTGAGCGCCATGGGCATCGCCGTGATGTTCTTGGTCGGCGCCCTGGTGGAACACGTGCAGATGTCGGCCGGCGCGTGGTTTGCGTGCGGGGTGACGACGGTATTTGGGGCGCTCGTGTTCACGGCGCTCGGCATTTTGATTGGGCACCTCGGCGGGCGAGAGGCGGCGCAGATTCTCGCCAGCATCGTGTATTTCCTTGTTTCCATCGCGGGCGGGCTGTGGATTCCGGTTCAGATCCTTCCGCCCTTTTTTCAACATCTTGCGCAGTGGATGCCGACGTACCGGCTCGCGGATATCGCCTGGGCTGTCATCGGACAGCGTGCCGTGCCGTGGAGCGACTTTGCCGTCATGGCGGCCTACTTGGTAGGTTTGGTGCTTGTGTCGGCGTGGGTATCGACGCGGCCGCGAGAAGTTCGGTCGGTCGCGTGATGGACGCGCAGGCCCTTCCATCAGGAGGCTGGTGACATGGGGCGGAAGCTGCGCCGAGGTGCCATCGGGACGATGATGTTCTTCCTGCTCCAACTGGTGTATCCCGCGTCCTTTCTGTTCGGGCTCCCGACGCGGGCCATGGCGGAAGGAATGGGGAGTCTTGTCGCGTTTGGAGCGCTCTACAGCGTGGCGTTTCTCACGGGGCGCAACAGCCCTTGGCGGATAGTGGCCTTCTTCGGGCAATTGGCCATTCTCCTGATGCTCATGGCGTCATTCAGCCTAAGTTATGTCTACCTCCTCTTTTACCCGGTGGCGACGGTTCTTTATGGTTCCCTACGGCGCACCATCGCGCTTTTCGCGGTGCTGTGCGCAAGTGTGGGTGCGCTCGTGGCCGTCGAACGCGCACATCATGTCCCGCTGCCGGCAGGGTTTCCGTACCTCTTGGTTGGGTCGCTGTTTGGCGGCAGCGTTCTGGTCTACATGATGCGCGCGTGGATGGCGCTTGACGAGACCAACGCCCGACTTCAGGCGGCGCAGAGCGAGATCGCCCGGCTCAGCCAGGCGGAGGAGCGGGCGCGCATCGGCCGCGACCTGCACGACCTCTTGGGCCATCAATTGTCTCTCATCACGTTGAAGGCGCAAGTCGCTGGGCGGATTCTGGAGCGCACGGAGGACGTGCGGCGAGCGCGCGACGAGATCGAACAAATTGAGCGCATCAGCCGCGAGACGCTTCAATCGGTGCGCGCATACGTCGCCGACATGCGCGCGACGGACTGGCAGGACGCGTGGCGGGCCGCGGAGGAGGTGCTCGCCGCCGCGGGCATCGAGGCGCACATGGCGTGCGAGATGGGCGCTCTGCCGAGGGACGTGGAACACGCGTACGCCATGTGCCTGCGCGAGGCCGTGACGAACGTTGTCCGGCACAGCGGCGCCCGGCGGTGCGCGGTGCGGCTCTGGCTGGACGGGCGTCTCGCGGTGCTCGCCATCGCGGACGACGGCGCGGGGGCCGTGAAACCGGCGACCGCCTCGGACCGGGGTGGAAGTGGGATCTCCGGCATGCGCGCCCGGATGGCGCAGATTGGCGGGGCGTGCGAGTGTTTCGGGCGGGAGCACTGGCGTCGGCGAGATCCGGGATGGCCCGCGTTCGAGCCGGGGTGGGTCGTGGTGTGCAAGGCTCCCGTTCCAGTTAAGCGACAGGAGGGGCTCTCGTGATACGCGTGCTGTTGGCAGAGGACCAGGGGCTGGTCTCGGACGCCCTTGCGACGCTCCTCGGGCTTGAGGGCGACTTCGACGTGGTGGGCACCGCGGGGGACGGCGAAGAGGCCGTGCGCAAGGCCGCCGCCCTGCGGCCAGACCTCGCGCTGTTGGACATCGAGATGCCGAAAATGAGCGGGCTGGATGCGGCGACCCACATCCTGCGGGACGTGCGGGGCGTGCGGGGCGTGCGCGTGGTTCTGCTCACCACGTTCGTGCGCCCGGGTTACCTCAGGCGGGCGCTCGAGGCAGGCGTGCACGGCTACCTTCTCAAGGACGGAAAGGTCGAGCAACTCGCCGCTCACCTGCGTTCCATCATGGCCGGCCAAAGGGTGTTCGATCCCGCCCTGATGATGGCGGCCATGGAGGCAGACAACCCGCTTTCCGCGCGCGAGATGGACGTCCTGCGCCTCGCGAAGCGCGGGTTCACCACGCGGCAGATGGCCAAGGAGCTGTTTCTCTCCGAGGGCACGGTCCGCAATTACCTATCGGGCGCGTTGATGAAGTTGGGGTGCTCGACGCGGCAGGAGGCCATTCGCAAGGCGGACGAGATGGGCTGGTTGTGAGGCGCGGCCGTGATCGCCGAGATGGGAACGCGTACAATGGACGTGAGCACGAGGGGAAGGGGAGTGTCGATGCGACTCGCGCTGTTCTCGGACGTGCACGGAAACGAGCTGGCGCTCGATGCTGTCATCGCCGATTTGCGGCAGGTGGGATGCGACGCCGTCTATGTGCTGGGGGACCTGGCGTTTCGGGGCTATGCGCCGAAGGCGTGCGTGGAGAAGGTCGCCGAGGTGGCGGACAAGGTCATCCGCGGCAACGCGGACGAATGGGTGGTGCGCGGGGTGCGGCCCGGCGAGGTGCCGGAGGAGCGGCGCGCCGGGATGGACGAGGAGGCCGCGTTCGCGCGGGGGTTCTTCGCGCGGGAGGAACTCGAGTATCTCGCGAACTTGCCACTTCTGCTCCAGGAGGAGTCGCCGTTTGGCCGCTGGCTCGCCTTTCACGCGACGCCGCTCGACCCGTTTCCGGTCGTGGCGGCCGACGCGCCGGATGAGGACGTCGAGTCGCGCATCATCGCGGGCCGCGACGCGCGGCTGTACCTCTATGGGCACATTCACGTGCCGTATCTTCGCGACATCCGCGGGAGGACCGTCGTCAACCTCGGCAGCGTCGGCATGCCGTTCGACGGCGTGCCCCGGGCGTCGTACGTGATCCTGCACATCGATGGGGACGGGTTCCGCGTCGAACATCGCCGCGTGCCGTACGACGTGGAGGCCGCGTGCAGGCGGTACGACGAGATCGGCTATCCGGCCGCAGAGATGATGAAGCGCGTGCTACGCACCGCGCGGCCCGTCTGATTCGAGCTGGACGGCGAGCTCGGCGCCGGCCAGGCCCACGGCTTCCACGACGCGCTCCACGGCCTTGGCGTACTGGGCGCGATCCCAGCTGTTGTAGGACGGGTGCGGCACGCCGTCGATCACGTCCCAACTTTCATCCGCCACGTCGGCGAGCGCGAAGAACTTTTGCGCAAACCGTCCACAAGGGACGAGCGTGATGGCGCGGCCGCGATAGGCCTCGAGCTTTCGGCGCAAGTCGTTGGCCAGGTAGGATTGAATGTCCTGTTGCCGCGGATCGGCGAAGGACCACTTCTGGTTCTGCGTCCGCACGGCGTTCATCGCGTCGAACCAGTCGGCGTACCGGAGCTGGGTGTCGCGCGGATACGCGGCGGCCTGAAGCGGGATGTTGCACACGTTGATAAGCCCAATCGCGGAGAGGCGCGGGCGTTTCGCGCCTGTCTCCGCGTTTTTCTTGACCATCCGGCCGAGCGGAACGTGGCCGTACTCCGGACCAAAGATGTGCCGGGACATGGTGGCCCCGGACGATCCCGCCACCGGCGCGCCGTGGCGGAGTTCTTGGATGTGCGGAGACTCGAGGATGAAAAGCACCGTCGAGGTGTCGAGCACGATGTCCGGCACTAGGTAGTCCCTGGAAAGGACGTCGACAAGTTCCGCGAAGGTCGTCACCGTCTCCATCGAAGCTTCCCCTTTGCCATGGTTCACATGCGACCGCCCGCCGGGGCGGCGCAGCAGCGCGATACCCCCATTGTAACATGGTTTAAATTGCCTACCCACAAGCAATACTAGGAGGCGGGGTTTGTGGCGCCGCGTCCGGAGCCGGTCCCAAGCGGCCCGGGCCTTATCGCTTCAAGCATGCTTTGCTTATTGAACGTTTTTCAAAATCGTCATATTGTCAAGCGCGCCGTTCCGCGAAATAGGTCGGGCCAAGTGGTATCATCATCTTGGCGATGGAGCGCGCTGTGATGGCCCGCAGACTGCGATGCGTGCGAGTCTCTTCGGACGGATGGTTTCGTTGTCGATCGTCGTCTGCACATGGGGGGGCGCCGCGGAAGTTTCGCAACAGACAGGACAGAAGGGAGACGAAAGCGACGATGAAGCCAAAAGGGCGTCGAGTGGGAGGCCTGATTGCACTCATTGGGTTCACCGTACTCGCACTCACGGGATGCGACAGCCCGGAGTATTGGCCGGTTCTGAGCCCGCAGGGGCCGGTGGCTCGGAGCGAGTATTACCTCATTATCTATTCGTTCGTTTTGATGCTGCTGGTCGTCCTGGCCGTGTTCATCCTCTTTTTCTGGGTGATCATCAAGTATCGGGCGCGTCCTGACAACGCGGATTACGTGCCGCCGGAGATCGAGGGCAACGCGAAGCTCGAGACCCTGTGGACCGTCATCCCGATTCTGGTCGTGATCGCCCTCGCCATTCCGACGGTCGCGGTGACGTACAGGCTGGTGTACCCGCCGAAGGTGGAGGCGGCGACGGCCAAGGTGGTGGGCAAGTCCATCACCATCGACGTCATCTCCGAGCAGTGGAAGTGGGTGTTCAAGTACCCGGCTCAGAACATCGAGACGGTCAATTACGTGAACATCCCGGCGGGCGTGCCCGTCAATTTCCAGCTCACCTCGAGTGGGCCGATGAACACGTTCTGGGTGCCTGCGCTCGGCGGCATGGAATTCACGATGCCGCACATGGATTTGAGGCTGTGGCTTGAAGCCGACCACCCAGGTAGCTATCTCGGGCGCGGTGGGCAGTACAACGGGCGCGGGTTTGCCCACATGACGTTCACGGTCAACGCGCTCTCGCCGACGGATTTTGAGAACTGGGTCAAGAGCGCGCAGCAGACCGCGCCGAAACTGACGAAGCAAGCTGAGGCCCAGATCAACCAACCGGGTCTCATCGGCAAGCTGACCTTCTCGTCGACGACGCCACAATAAGCTCGTTCGCAGACGCGAATTCAGGGATGAAAGGGGAAGCGAGCATGCACGGAGTGGTCAACTGGGCCGTACATTTCTTCATGCTCGACGAAGGTCCGCTCATTTGGCTGTCCGACTTCTTGATCATTTGTGCGTCGCTCGGCATCGTGGGGGTCCTCACCAAGTTCCGCTTGTGGAAGTGGCTCTGGGACGAGTGGCTGACGACGGTCGATCACAAGAAGATCGGCATCATGTACATGATTGCGGCCATCCTGATGCTGTTCCGCGGGGGCACCGACGGGCTCCTGATGCGCGCGCAGCTCGCGTGGCCGAATATGCACTTCTTGAGTGCGGACCACTATGATCAGATCTTCACCACGCACGGCACCATCATGATCCTGTTCATGGCGATGCCAGCGATCATTGGTTTCTTCAATGTCGCGGTACCGCTCCAGATTGGATGCCGTGACGTCGCGTTCCCGTACCTGAACGCCATTTCGTTCTGGCTGTTCTTCTTCGCGGCGATGCTGTTCAACCTGTCCTTCGTCGTCGGCGGTTCGCCGGACGGCGGCTGGACCAGCTATCCGCCTTACGTCGAAAACCAGTTCGATCCGGGTCCTGGAGAGAACTATTACCTGGTGGCGCTGTCCATCAGCGGTATTGGCACCATCGCGACCGGTATCAACTTCCTGGTGACGATTTTGCGGATGCGCGCGCCGGGCATGACGTTCATGCGCATGCCGATGTTCACGTGGTCCGTCTTCGTGACCTCGGTGATCATCCTGTTCGCGTTCCCGGTGCTGACTGTGGCGCTTGGGCTGTTGCTCATCGATCGCGACTTCGGATCCCACTTTTTCACCGTCGACGGCGGCGGCGCGCCGATGCAGTACGTGAACCTGTTCTGGTTCTGGGGTCACCCAGAGGTGTACATCGTCATTCTGCCCATCTTTGGGCTCATGTCCGAGGTCATCAGCACCTTCTCGCATAAGCGGATTTTCGGGTATTCCGCCATGGTGGTCTCCATGGTGGCCATTGCCATCCTGAGCTTTGTGACCTGGGTGCACCACTTCTTCACCATGGGCGCAGGTCCGGGCGTCAACTCGTTCTTCGGCGTGTCGACGATGGCCATCGCCATCCCGACGGGCGTCAAGGTGTTCAACTGGATTTTCACCATGCACAAAGGGCGGCTCGAGTTTAAGAGCGCGATGCTGTGGAGCTTGGGCGTGATTCCGAACTTCCTCATCGGCGGTTTGACGGGCGTCATGCTGGCGGTTCCGCCCGCAGACTACCAGTATCACAACTCGTACTTCCTGATTGCGCACTTCCACTACACGCTCATCGGCGGTACGGTGTTCGGGGTGTTCTCCGGCCTGTACTACTGGTGGCCGAAGATGTTTGGCGTCTTGCTCAACGAGAAGTTGGGGCGTTGGCACTTCTGGACGTTCATGATTGGGTTCAACATCTGCTTCTTCCCGCAGTTCTTCCTCGGCTTCATGGGGATGACGCGGCGGATGTACACGTATCCGGCTGGCTACGGCTGGGGCGTGGTCAACCTGATCTCGACCATCGGCGCCTTCCTGATGGGCGTGGGGTTCATCATTTTCGTCTACAACGTCCTGTGGAGCGCGCGGTATGGCGAGCGCGACACCACGGGCGACCCGTGGGACGGCCGCACGCTCGAGTGGGCGACCACTTCGCCTGCGCCGCACTATAACTTCGCCATCATTCCGACGGTCAAGGGCCGCGACGCTTGGTGGCTGATGAAGCAAAGCGGAGAACCCATCAATGGGCCGAAGGACGTGCCGTTCCGGCCGATTCACATGCCGAACAATTCCGGCCGTCCGTTCATCATGAGCGTCTTCTTCTTCCTCATGGGAGCGGGGTTCGTGTTCCAGTGGTGGATCTTGGCCATCATCGGGTTCGTGGGCGTGCTCATCTGCATGGCACAGCGCTCGTTCGAGTATGACGACTCGCACTACATCCCGGTCGAGGAGATCGAAAAGACCGAGGCCGCGGCGGGGAGGTTGTAACGCATGTCGAATGCGAGCACGGCGGTTCACGGGGATCACCACCCCGTGGACCCCAACGTTCCGCTCGAGTATCACGAGGAAGAAAATAGCTTGCGGATCATCGGCTTCTGGCTCTTCCTTGGCCAGGACATGATCCTGTTCTCGAGCCTGTTTGCGACGTACATCGTGATGCACGGCAGGGTCGCGGGTGGGCCGACGTCCCAGCAGTTGTTTGACGTCACGGGTTTCACGATTGAGACCATCGCGCTGTTGTTCTCGTCGTTCACGTGCGGCCTTGCGACGTACGAGATGCGTCGGGGACATCGCAACGCCGTCATTGGCTGGATTCTCGTGACCCTGGCGCTCGGACTTGTGTTCCTCGGCTTCGAGGTGAGCGAGTTCATTCACGACGTCGGGCTTGGCGCCACCCTTCAACGTAGCGGATTCTTGTCCGCGTTCTACATCCTGGTGGGTACGCACGGAAGTCACGTGACCGTCGGTGTGCTCTGGGTGATGCTGCTCATCTTCCAGCTGCTGCGCCGGGGTATCACGCCGGTCACCGCTCGCAAGGTCTTTCTGTGGAGCATTTACTGGCACTTCCTCGATGCCGTCTGGATTTTCATCTTTACGGTCGTATACCTCACCGGGAAGGTGATCTGACGTGGAAGCCAAGGAGCACAAGTTCCACCGCGAAGAGGGCTTCCCTTGGAAGCATATCCTCGGCCTGTTTTTGTCCCTGCTGCTGACCGCCATCGCGTTCTGGCTGGCGCTTGCGACGCATCAGCCCCCGGCGCTCGTCATCACCATCATCGTCATTCTGGGTGTCGGGCAGCTCCTGGTCCAGCTGTATCTGTTTATGCACTTTACGGAGAGCGACGATCGCGCTTGGCAGGTCCCGGCCATCTACTTTGGATTGTTTATCGTGTTCTGTGTCGTCGGCGGATCCATCTGGATTATGACCTTCAAGTCCATCGTGGCGTGACGCTCGAAGGGGCCGCGAGGAGGTGAAAAGGTGATCAGGAGCCGCGGTTTCGGCACGTTGGTGTTCATCGTCGCCATCCTGTCGGCGGTGCAGAACTTTATCGTGAACGGCATCGGTTTCCTCGACGCCTACACGGGCTCGGCGTTCGGGTGCGGGCACGAGTGGTTCCTGTGCAATGGTCAGGTGCTGCCGAGCCTTCAGACCCTCGAAAAGTCGCTCAGCATGTTTATCGAGTTCATGCACCGCGTGGGCGTGCCCATCCTCACCGCCCTGTTGCTCGTGTCCGCGGTGGGGGCGTTGCTCCGGTATCGGGGATGGCGCGAGATTCAGCTGTTCGTGGGCCTGAGCATCTTTTTCGTCCTCCTCGAGGCGGTCCTCGGCGGGCTCGCGGTGGTGTACAGTGAACCGGCCTCGGTCATCGCGACGCACTTTGGCGTCTCGCTTCTGGCGTTCGCCTGCACCGTGCTGTTGGCAATCTACGTGCGCCGGGCCGAGCGCGTGTACGGCGAGTACCTTGAATCGGGCGTTAAGCTTCCGCTGCGCGATGCGGCGCCGAGCGTCAGTTTCCGCTGGTTCGCCTGGCTTGGCGTTCCGATTCTCTATCTCGACATGTACATCGGTGCGTACATCTCGTCGAGCGGCGCCGGGGACGCGTTTCGCGGTCTCCCGTTCCCGGCTGAGTCGGGCATTTACGATTTTCACCACGCGCTGCTGCTCGATTGGGTCCATCGATCGTTTGCGCTCTTTTTGGTGCTTTGGATGATTGTCCTTGTGGCGTGGACCCGTCGGTTGAGGGGCGAACGCCCGGACTTGTTCCGGGGTGCGGTGTTTGCCCTGGTGTTTGTTGTGCTGCAGGCATGCTCAGGCGTGTATCTCATCGTTTCGCACGTGAGCATCCAAGCGTTCATGCTGCACGTGTCTATTGTGTCGGGCCTGTTTGTGTCGCTGCTGTACGTGGCGTTTCAGTCCGTACCCCCGTTGATCCCGGCGCCAAGCCGCGCTTCGGTGGACGTGGGGCGGGAGCGAACAGCGCACTGAACAGGGTGTTTTGCGGAGCCTGCTGGTCGCCGTTTGGCGCCGGCAGGCTCTTTTTGACGTCATGTTGGTCAAATGCGACACTAGCCAAACGCGTGGTCCAACCACTAAACTAGGGGATTAGAGCGCGCATGACGCGCGGAGCTTGCCGAAGAGAGACAGCTGTGGAGGTGGCTCGGTCGCATGACATTTCGTCTCATCCGCCTTGGGTGCGCTGCGTTGGCTGCAGCCACCTCGTTGGCCGCGTGTCATCCTGCGGTGTGGGCGGAAACTTCTCCGATGCCGCCAGTTGCGACCGAGTCGCTCATTCCGCGAGAAGACGTGTTGAACGTGGAGTCCGGTCCGATTCCCTACGTCACAGGAGAAGACGTGGCCTCATGGCCTTCCATCGTGTCGCAGGCGGCCGTCGTCATCGACATGGGCACGGGCGCCGTGGTCTACGCCAAAAACCCCATCGCTCCTCATTATCCCGCCAGCATCACCAAGATCATGACGGCGCTCCTCGCTCTGCGACTTGGGCATCCGACGGATGTTTTGACGGCGTCCGCCGACGCGGTCGCTCAGCCGCCGGACAAGCTGTACATGCGCGTCGGCGAAAAAGCGACGCTGAAAGATCTGCTGTATGGCCTGCTGATAGACTCCGCCAACGATGCCGCGGTCGAGATCGCAGAGCGATACGGCGGCAGCGTCGCCCATTTTGCGGACATGATGAACGCAGAAGCCAGAGCCCTCGGGGCCACGCACACCCATTTCGTCAACCCCAGCGGGCTTCCGGACCCGCGCCACGTCACCACCGCGTACGACATGGCCCTCATCGCCCGCGCAGCGATGCAGATCCCCGAGTTTCGCGCCATCGTCGATACGAGATCGTACACATGGAAAGGCACGACGTGGCAAGCCACGCTCACGAACCTCAATCGCATGCTGTTTACGTATCCCGGCGCCATCGGCGTCAAGACGGGATTCACGAGTGTGGCGCATGAGACGCTCGTCGTCGCCGCCACGCGCCGCGGGACCACGTTTCTCGCGGTCTTGATGGACTGCCCGACCGACGCCGAGATCCGCCGGGATGCCACCAACCTGTTGAATTACGCGTTTGCCCATTACGAGACGCAGCGCATCCTGCCCGCCGGAGATCGGGTGGGGTTCGTCTTGGCGCGCGACGGGAAGGACCCCGTCGTCACGTCCGAGCCGGTCGTCGCAACGGTGCCCATCGGCCAACCGATCAACGTCGTCGCGGACCGCGTGCGTATCGGCACACCGCTCCGCCCGGCCGCAAGGGGGACCCAGGTGGGAGCGCTCGATCTCGTCGATGCCGCCACCGGGAGAGAGCTCGGTTCTGTGCCGCTCGTGCTGGCGGCGCCGTTCGAGCCAGTTCCAAAGCCCAGTTCGTGGCTTCTCGTCGCCGCGCTGGCCGCCGTGGTGGCCTCCATCACGGGCCTGGCGCTTGCCTGGAGGCGGCGAAGGCGGTTCCGCAGGGCGATGCGGGCGCGCGTGGTGCGCGTTCAGCCCTGGCAGGAATCTTGGCCGAGCGCGCGGCGAGGCGGAAGGTAGGGCGCGTCACGTCAGGACGCGCGCGATGGCCACGCCATCCCACATGGGCAGGAGCGTGCTCACGAGACGCGGTTCCTCGAACAATCGGCGGTGGAGCTCCCTGAGCGCGACCGGCGTGGGGCTTTGGGCCGACGGATCCCATGCGCGATCTCGCCCAAACGCGTTGTCAAAGACGATGATCCCGCCGGGGAGCACGAGACGGAGCACGAGCTCGAGGTAGCGCGGGTAGCTGGGCTTGTCGGCGTCGACAAAGGCGAGATCGAACCGGCGGCCTTCCTCCTGCAGGCGTTCCAGCGTCTCCGACGCGTCGCTCAGGGCGATCTCGACGCGATCGCCAAGCCCCGCCTCCTCAATGTGTCGCTTGGCGAGATGCGCGTGCTCTGGGCGCGATTCGAGCGTGATGAGCCGCGCGCCGGGCCGGAGGCCGCGCGCAATGCAGATGGCGCTGTAACCCACGTAGGTGCCGATCTCGACCGCGGCGCTCGCGCCCATGGCGAGCTGCGTGAGGAATCGGCCGAGCGCCTGCGATACGCACATGTCCGGCCATCCGCGCTGCTCGAGCGCGCGCTCGATGGTGCGGCGGGCGGGATCGGGCGGAAGGATGGCTTCGATGTACCGCTCGCGATGACGAGCTTGAGACAAGGTGATTCCCTCCTTCGCATACGATGCGAGTGTACGCGCTTCGCGGGCCGCTGTCACGTCACCGCGAACGCCGAACGTCTCTCGTTCGTCTATCAGTTGGTGCGGATGCGCTTTCGGTTTAGAATGTTGTTGATTGCGCGGTGGGCGCGGCCGAGGCCGCTGCCCAATCACAGGCCTTCCGAGGCCGAAATGGGTGAAATCGCAGAATGGACGAGCGTCGACCAACGCGCACACGTCGGGAGAAGCAGCCGAAGAGTCCGAGTCCGCGCAAGCCTCGCCGGGGACTGCGCGCACTCCTGTACGTGGCGTTCACTTTGGTGTTTGGTTACGTGTCCACAGTGCTGTGGATCTTTGAGGGCCCGTTTACGAATTTGAAAAAGTACATCATCGAGAGCGTGGATCAGACGCGCCACGCGTATTTGCTGAGGCCCATGTCGCTCTTCTTGGTGTCGGAGGCGACCATTAAGAAGTACGCGCTGCCCGACAACCTGAACGGGCCGACCATCCCTATCCAGGATATCCAGCGGCGCGACTTCAGCCATATCAACGATCCGACCGTGCAGATGATCACGATGCGCGAGCCGACGTTCAACGCGTTTATCCTCCTGGTCAAGGACCCGAAGCGCATCCGCGTGGTGGCGACCAAGTACTTGCACGTGCGCGGTGAGACCGTCATGCAGATGGTCCAAGACGCGGGGGCCATCGCCGGGATCAACGCCGGCGGCTTTGTCGACACCAACTGGCAGGGCACCGGCGCGTATCCGCAGGGGATCACCATCACGGACGGGAGGCTCGTGTCCATGACGGGATCGCCCACGCAGCCACAGCCCGTGATTGCCTTCACGAAGGAGGGCCAGATGATCGCGGGCACGTACTCGCTCGACCAGCTGCGCTCGCTGGACGTGTGGCAGTGCGTCGGATTTGGGCCTGTGCTCGTGGAAAACGGCAAGCCAACGGTATCGGCGGAGAACTATGCGGTGAATCCTCGCACCGCTATCGGGCAGACGAAGGATGGAACCGTCATCCTGCTCGTGACGGACGGGCGATACGCCACGGGGCCGAACGACGTCGGCGCCAGCTTTGCGGACATCGCGCGCATCATGCTGCAGTTCCACGCGGATATCGCCGCAAATTTGGACGGCGGATCGTCCTCCACGTTCGTCTACAAAGGCCGGATGTGGAACCGGCCGGTCGACATCCTGGGCGCCCGCGCGGTGGCCACGTCCATCGTGGTGATGCCGGAAGGCGGTGGAAAGCGTGGCTAACCGCGTGTGGCCGAAGCTGGTGGGCATCGCGGCTGTGATCACGGTGCTGCAGCTGCCCCTCTTTTACCACTACAATCGGCTGCTCGGATCGAGCACCAATGTCGTCGACAACATCACGGTGTCGCCGGCGCAGGAGCAGGCGGAACAGAAGGAGATTGCCGCGCTCAAAAGTCAGTATCGCTTCGTCACCGTGTCGTCGGACCATCAGTACGTGGCATACCTGGACTCGAAAAACGTGCTGCACGTCATGGACCTGGCGAACCGACAGGAAGTTTGCGCCGCGAAGAACCCCTACACCGTGCAGTACGTCGAGTGGATCGCGGATGAGCGGCTGTTCGTCGGCGAGCAGGTCCAGCCGGGCGATCTCGAGCTGAAGACGGTCGACGTGCCGAGCGGGGTGCAGACCATCGTCACGCGCTTCGAAGGTCTGCCGGCGGACGCCTCGTTCACCAAAATCACCTTCAGCACGTATACGAACGACATCTACATCCTGATCAACAGCGGCACGTCGAGCGCGCTCTATCACATCGGCACCATGAGCAACGTTTCGCTCGTGCCGGTGGGCGGGCGGTATATCAAAAACATCGCTATCACGCAGACGGGGAGCAAGCTGTACTTCGAGGACTACGCGGACGGGAGCTTCAACGTCTTGTCCCTCGACGGTCAGGGCACGATCCGCCTCATCAAGCGCGACGCGGCGCTCGTCGCGGTGGTGGGGAACACGCTCTATTACGGTGACATCAACAGCCAGGGCCTCGTGACAGCGGTCTACCGGTATGACGCCACGACGGGGGGCTCCACACTCGTCAAGACGCTGGCGGCGCCGACGTTGGCGGCGAACATCGAGGTCACCGACAGCGGCGCCGTCCAGGTGAACGCGCCCACCTGACGCCTTGGACGGATCGAGCCAGGCGTCAGACGGGGCGATGTTCGGTGTAGACCTTGGCAGGGTACGCTTCCCGGAGCCGAGCCAGCTGCTCGTCCGAGAGCGGCGGAAGCGCACCGGCCCGCGCGTTTTCGTGCAGTTGTTCCATCCGCGACGCGCCGGGGATGGCGCAGCACACGGCGCCTGGCGCCACGGAAAACTGGATGGCCGCCTGGGCGGGCGTCCGATCCGGCGCAACCTCCCGCAACACGTCGGGAGCGCGGGCGAGATCGGCCGCGCCGTAGCCGAGGTACTGGTCATCCGGTTTCGGCGCCTTTTGGCCTGTGAGCCATCCGCTCGCCACAGGCCCGCGCGCGATGACGCGCACGCCCGTCGCCTCAATCTCCGGAAACCACTCCTCGGGCCGCCGGTCGAGAAGGCTGTACTGCATCATGATGGTCGCGATGTTCGACCCGTTCAGGTAGCGGCGAATGACGTTCGGCCGGATGGACGAGATGCCATAGGCGCGGATGAGGCCCTTCTCGACGAACCGCTCCATCAGCGCGACGATGTCATCGAACGGATCGTCCATGGTGCCGCCGTGCAACTGGTACAGATCGATGTAGTCCGTGCGCAGGCGGCGGAGACTCGCCTCAATCGCGCGCTCGATGTAGGCGGGCGACGGATCCCACGTCCACCCGGGTTTTCCGGGCTCAAACCGGTTGCCCACCTTCGTGGCGATCACGACGCGCTGGCGCACGGGCGCGAGCGCCTCGCCCACCACCTCCTCGTTCCAACCCTGCCCATACAGATCCGCGGTGTCGAACAAGGTGATCCCCAGATCGACCGCCTCACGGATGATGCGAACAGCCTCGCGTCGATCGGCGGGCAGCGTCATGCAGCCGAGGCCCACTTCGCTGATGGCGATGCCGCTTCGTCCAAGTACGGCTGTGCGCATGGAAAACCCTCCCTTGCACGCGCTTGGCGTCAGTCTGCGTAGGCCAGTTCGAGCACCGCGCGGTAGTCGCGGACGTCCATCGGGCGCGGATTGCTCGGCGTCGAGGTGTTCTCGTACGCGAGTGTCGCCAGCTGGTCGAAGTCCGACGGCTTCGCGCCCGGCAGGTCGCGCAGTTTTGGAATGCCGAGATCGTCAAGCCACGTCCGAAGCCCTTCGAGAAGGGCCTCCGCCGCTCCCTCGTCGCCGTCCTCCTCGCGCGCCAGCCCCATGGCCCGCGCGACCCAGGCGTACGCTTCGGCCGCGTACGGTCGGTTGTAGCGAAGCGTGGGCAGGAGCATCACCGCGTTCGCCAAGCCGTGCGGCGTGTCGTACAGGCTGCCGAGGGCCTCGGCCAAGCAGTGCACGGAGGCGACGTCGGTCGAGCCAAACGCCAGGCCGGCGAGCAGGCTGCCGAGCAGCATGTCGCGCCGCGCGGCCGGATCGCCCGCGTGGACCGCCCGCGGCAAGGCCGGGTAGATGAGACCGAGCGCCTCGCGGGCGTAGGCCCGCGCGATGGGATGCGCCCCCTTGCACGTGGCGCCCTCGATGGCGTGCACCAGCGCGTCGACGCCGGTGTGGGCCGTCACGCTGGGCGGGAGGCTCGCCGTGAGGGCGGGGTCGCACACCGCGAGCGGCGGGCGCAGGACCTCGTGCTTCAGCGTGAGTTTTCGGTGCGTGCCCTGTTCCGTGATGACGGCCGATCTCGTCACCTCCGATCCCGTCCCGGCGGTGGTGGGCACAGCGCAGACGGGCGCGGGCGGGCCGTACGGCCGGCGGCCGAGCGCGTAGTCGCTCGGAGTCCCGCCCTGCCGCGCGAGGAGCGCGATGGCCTTGCCCGCGTCCAGGCTGCTGCCGCCGCCCACAGCTACCACACCGTCCGCGCGGTGCTCCAGGAAAGCGTCGCGACCGGCGAGGCAAACGGCCTCGTCCGGGTTGGGCCGGACTTCGGCGAACATCCGCGGCACAAAGCCGGAGCGAGTGAGAAGGTCGGCGATGCGTTCCGCCACTCCGGCCTGGACGAGCCCCGGATCCGTCACGAGGAGCAGCCGCCGGCCGAACCCTTGTGCCACGAGGTGCTCGGGCAGGTGGTGTGTGGCGCCGTCGCCGAACGCAATGTGCGTCTGAATGGAGTAGGTGAACATCAGGCTCGTCCCTTCGTCATTCCGCGTAGATCATCTTGATGGTCATGCCCCCGTCCACCACGAAGTTTTGCCCGGTGATGAACGCGGCGCCATCCGACGCGAGAAACCGGCACACTTCGGCGATGTCCTCGGGCCGGCCGACCCGCCCCACCGGATGCTGGGCGTGATCGATAGGGCGCAAATCCGGCTCGGCGCGAAGCGAGGACTTCTTCCATTCCGACACTTCGATCCACCCCGGCGAGATGGCGTTGACGCGCACCTCTGGGCCGAGGCTGACGGCGAGGGCGTGGGTGAGCGCGAGCACACCGCCTTTCGAGGCGGAGTACGGCTCCGTGTTGGGCTCCGACATGAGTGCCCGCGTCGAGGCGATGTTGATGATGCTCCCGCGCGCCTGGCGCAAAAGCGGCGCGGCGTGCTTGGCCATGAGAAACGGCCCACGCAGGTTGACGGCGAGAATGCGATCCCACGCCGCCACAGGCAGTTCCTCCACGGGCACGCCGGGAAAGCCGAGGCCAGCGTTGTTCACGACGAGATCGATCCGCGAAAACGCGCGCTCGACCTCGCGCACGAGCGACTGGACCGACGCCTCCTCGGCCACGTCGGTTTGCACGAACCGGGCCTGTCGCCTGCCTTCGCCGCCGGCCAACTCCGATTCCGCTTCTCGGCCCGCCTCCTCGTCCACCTCTGCGATCACGACCTGCCAGCCGTCCTCCCAGAAGGCCTTCGCGATGGCGCGGCCGATGCCCTGGCCGCCGCCCGTCACAATGGCGACACGCGTGTCCACAACGTTCACCTTCTTTGCGAACTCGGTTTCCCTTTCACCATAGCGCAGAATGGGGCGCGTTCAAAGAGACGGAGCCGTTGAAGGAGAGACAAAGACCAAAATATCCTCCTGGAGCGATGCTCCAGGAGGATGGCTGGGCGCGCGAGCGGAGCGAAGGCGAGGTGTCAGCGCCCCAGGTAGGAGTAGAGCAGGCCGGCCGCTTGACCGGGGGTGTAGACGATGTAGAGCAGGATGAACACGACGAGCCCCGTTGCCGCGGTCACGAACCACGTCACGAGCGTCCAGGGCGCGATTTTGCGGTGCCGCGAAAACCTGGCGCGCGAGGCGTACACGAGTGTGATGATGCCGAGGATGGCTGCCACCGTCGCGAGCACGGAGTGCACCTGGAGAAATCCGTAGTAGAACGGGCGCACGGATTTGGGCCCGCCAAACTCGTTATCGCCTAAGAGCACCGTCTTGAGCGCGTAAATGATGAAAAAGAGCGCCGCAAACACCACGCCTCGGAGCATCCAGCGCCGGTGCACGCGGACGCGGTGATGCCTGATGTGAACCCATCCCACGATAAAACACGCGACGCTGAGCAAAATGCAGACCTCATTGATGTAGGAAAAGACGATGGCCAACACGCGCCTCACCTCTCAATTCTGCGCGTATTGTAGCACGTGGCGCGTGGACCTGCATCTCGGTGCGCCGCCCAG
>NZ_BCRQ01000045.1 GCF_001552675.1 Alicyclobacillus sendaiensis NBRC 100866 | reverse complement strand
CTGTGTGGGCGTTCTTCATCTCCAGGCGATCTGTAGGGCAACATCACCGATCCAAGCGCTGCACCCTACATTGCGAGACTTCATAACTGCCGGGGCGAAGACCCGAAATTTGTCGAAAACGCGGCCATCGGAAACGACCGGCGCGTTGGAATCGAGTTTTTCGTCGTCCAAGTTTGACGTCCAGGTGCACGGAACTCTGAAACGTGAAGGGAACCGGTGAACGCATCCTCACCTCCACGGGCAAATGAAGATCCCCGTGCGTCCACCACACCCGCGCCTGTCTACGAAAGACTGTCCGTTTCCCACGACGCCAAACGAGCGTCCGTGCCTTTCGCACCCATCCGTCGCTCACATGACTTCGAAAGGGATAACGCGCGGCGTCGAACAAATACTTGACGAGCGGCTTGCCATCGGGATCGAGCTTTCGCGCCAGCCACGTGAATCCGAACGCACATCCCAGGATGAGAAGCCAACGATTCACCACGAGGTTCAAGAGACGAAAAGGGGTCAAGGTGTCCAATAACAGGAATCCAACCCCCGAGAGAAAAAACGTGACGACATCGTCCGCAAATAGGCGAAACCCCAGACTCCGGCGGTTGATGTTGGTGATGACGACCTTCTGTTTGAACAGCTTCTGGTAGGTTCGTGGCATACCAACGCTCCCCAAACACGCGCTCTCTCAGGCACCTGATGGCACCTGCGAGAGCGCGTCCAAGTCAGCTTCCGCTTGGCAGTTTGCCGACCAGCCACGTGAGCACACCAAAGAAGACCGTGGGGTCAACCAAAAAGAGTAAGGCAATAAGCCCAAACACCACTTGGACAACGATGTGCTGATGCTGGCCTCGGATGTACTTCAGCGTGATCCACACGACCATCACGACCAACACGACGACCGCGAGAATATCAAAAAATGGCTGGACTAACTGCCATGCGGGGTTGCTTGTGATTCCACTGAGGCTTGCACCTTGTCCCATACGTGTGCCTCCTTGTCAGCGAAGATGGAGAACATGACACACCATGCCGAGCCATGGCCATGTCCACAGGCCCACCCAGCGAAGTGCGTAGGTTTCGAGCGGTCCTGCGGCTTTTTGAAGCATGGGTGGCGCATGAACGAGGAGGTAGGAAAGCGTGAGCACCGTGACAAACACACGCATAAGGGCGCGGATCAAGCTTTCGCCAGGGCTTTCGACGCCAATGGCCAGCCATGGCACGGGTGGTTTCACCCACCAAGGCAAGGGATAAAAGAGTTGCACGCCCATCGGGTTCACGAGATCGATGAGCCAGTGACTGACCCATCCCATGAAGATTCCTGTCGCCAACCAATCCGGAATGTGAAACCCGAGGCCGAACAGCACAAGGTAGAGGAGCACGGACACCAGCAGGCTATGGGTCAACGTGCGGTGACGAATGAACTTCGAGACCAGCGACGCCCCCGGGATGTGCCGCGACACCCACGATTCGGGTTGGTCGATATCTGGGACGGGAGCCACAACAAACGCCACAGCGATCGTAGCTGCTGCTTGCCATGAGATGGGCGCGTGTTCCGAGACCAGCATCACCTCCGTCAGTGCCGCCGCGAACACCGCGTGCGTGGTGTGGATCAAGAACACCCCTCCTCTCATCAGAGGAGGGGTGTAAGGCAACATCACGATTTGGGATCGTGACGATTCGTACGGTTGGGATCGAGCGGTGTCCGCCGCCCAAGTTCGACGCGCCTGCGTTCAGCGTTGCGCGTAGCGCCCGACGACTTTCGCTCGCTTCGTTGCGTAGTCGGCGGCGCCTTGGGCTTCGCCCGCAACCGCACTGTTCGGGACGGAGACGACACCGAGACCATCGGCACGACTTTCGCGGCCTCCGCTGACTTCGGCGCTTCATTCGGCTTCGGCGCTTCATTCGGCTTCGGTGCTTCGCTCGACTTCGGATTTCCAGGCTCTCCAGGAGAGGAGTTCACACGCTTGAAGCTGGTCGACGACGGCGAATGGGCTGCCGTTCCGCTGACCGCAGAGGGCGTTTGGAACTCATCTTCGAGCTTGGCCGAATCCGAAGCGCCTTCTTCGTGCACTTCGCCTTGTCCTTCGCGCGTCACCCCGCGATCTTCAACCCTCGGTTGCGACACCCCGAATGCTTCGTCCAAGGGATGTGCCCCCGATTCCTCGGCGCTTGATGCGAGCGTCGTGGGGGCTGCGGACATCGTCGGCTCCGCGGACTTCTTCGCCTCCGGACTCGCATCGCTCCTTGCTGGTGGATTTCCTGCAACCGCATCGTCTGTGTTGTTCGGTTGCGGTATGGCGAGCGCCTCTTCCAACGGATGATTCACCGATTCCTCGACGTTAGGAGCTGTCGTCGCCTTCACCCATCCACTTCGCGACATTTCTCGCGGTGAAGCGTCCGACGACGGCTGTTTTTCAGTTTTCACCTGGGTAGACGCAGCCTTGTCCCCCGACGTGGTCGTCTCCGCCGCCACGGTTTCAAGCTGGACCGTGGACGTTTGAGTCACTGCGCCATGAGCCTCTACCTCTGGTGGCGTGGCGAATGACGCTTCCAGATCCGGCATGACCGCCTCAGCTTCCGCTTTCGGGGCCAGCGTGCGGCGATCTGCCACCATCTGTGCAGCTTCCACAGCGGCTGCCGCCCGTTCAAACGCCTCTTCGAGGTGAGGCTCCGCTTGTTCGTCTTCAGCCACTCCATGCGTGTTCGAAGACGAAAGACGGTCATTCAAGTCCTCCTCACCATGTGCGTCCGTTTCGGGATTCGCCCCCATGTCGGATGGGCTTAAATCCGACACACTTGGATTGGACGGCTCCCCACTGGGGCTTTGTTCACCGCTTACGTTCGCGCCGCTCCCCGATTGCACAACGTCACCAAGGGAAGAAGACTGATCCGTACCGGCTCTACCCAGTGAACTGGCGGCCGAATCACCGCTAGCCGAACTTCCAGGCGGTGAACTGTTGCCTGCTGAACCATCGCCCGTCGAGGCACGATCGGTTGAACGGCCACTTGTCGGTCCGCGCATCGTCGCCCCATCGCTTGTTGGCCCCTTGCCGAATGCGCCTGTCCGGCGACGAGATCCAGAACTTGAAGATCGGTCCGCGCTCCCCTGGGCAGAAGAGCCTCCTGCGGCTCCGCCGCGATGGGACGTACTCCACGAACCGGCGAGCGTTCCTGCCATCCCTGCGGCACCGTCTGCTGAACTGTGGCCTCGCCAATCGAAGCGTTTCGAGAGCAGTTCCCGAGTCCGATCTCCAAACTCCGTCCATTTGCTGGCTTGCTTCTTCTTTTCGTCTTCACCGGATGCCTCTGACGAACCGCTTTTGAACCGTTCAAGGGTCGGCATGATGAACGTTGAGAAGATCGGGCCTCGGAAGATGAGCGCACCCAAAAAGATGAGCGCCGCCATGATCGCTCCTGTGACCAGTGTCGTCTCATCCCCCGTCAGGGAGACCGTGTCCATGACAATACTGATGAGCAAGAATGTGATCGACAAGTACACCACGTTCGCCAGCTTGAGGAGCAGATAGCCGATGGCCTGCTTCACCCACTTGAGGACATACGTCCATCCGACCTCGGGGACAAAGCCGAGTGGTAGCACAAAGATCCCCATGAACGTCATGAAGAGAAACGCCATTTCCAGCCCAAACAGGTAGAACGCCATCACGGCCAAGAACATGAGGCACGGAAGCCCGAGCAGCAACATCACGGCCAAAAAGACGATGTTGTTATACGGGTTCGAATTTTTGACATCTGTGCTCGTCCAACCCGTGTGCGCGAAAGGTTGTGGCGTCTTGAGGATGTCGTTCAACAGACTCTGCCTGGCCGAAGTCGTCGTGTTCTGCATGAACAACGTGACCCAGTTGTCCCCGGATTGAATCGTGGCTGTGCCCCCACTGTCCGTCGTGTATGACTCTCCCACCGACGCACTGGATACATTGAAGTCTTGCAGGTTGTTGGAACCATGGCCAAACTGAGCAATTTCCCACGGCTCCAACACATAGATGTTCCAGGCCGCGTCGTAGATGGTGCTGGCGCGAAGATTCGAGATGGACTCAATGGCCGCACTGACCTGATTGTCTACGTTCTCAGACAGATTGTTCACACTTTGAAAGATTGGGGAGAAATGCGAGAAGAAGATGAATAACAACGCACCCGAGAACGCCGTGCTCACGACGGCTGTCAGCATTTTTACATGTCGAGCCCTCAGAAACTGCCAGACTAGATAGACGCCTACGGCAAGCACGAGAAACGGCAGCAGACGTAAAAACACGTTCTGATAGGCAAGCGAGAAAGACAGCCCCAAGCGCTTCGCGACGGGATCCACCAACCAGTTAGGATTTGAAAAGTCCACCGCCAACAAGATCACCAAGTGCATCAACCACGCGATGCCTTGCATGACCAGATCCGCAATCCAGTTGGCGACTTCTTTGATCACCCCACCGCCAAAAAGCGTATTCCACCACCCTTGTGGAGGGAGGGTGAACGTATACACATTTGGCGAGGGCTGTTCCCATCCCGGAAACGGAGACGTGGGATTCGCATAGCCAAAAAGCGTGTTGGTCGCGGCGTTCGACGTGACGACACTGTCGATACTCGGCGCGCCTCCGTTGCCTCCGATGACTTGCAGCATGCCTCCATCCCCTCATTCCGGTGTTGTACTGAACGCCTTCAGCAAGCCTGCATCGACCACATCGATCTGAATTTCGCCGATGCGCCCCAACGGATCGCGCAGGAAACCCCGTCCTCTTTCAAACGACTGGAAGACCTCGACATAGCGATTCAGCATCTCGTCTTCTTCCAGCGGAAGCCCGAGCAGGCGCACCGCATGCTCCACCTGCGTGCGAGACGTCAGACGACCGACAAACGTCCAACCGAGACTCGCGGCCATGTCGTCGTTTTCCGCACCCTGCTTTGGCAAAAGAACATCCGGATTCTGCACGGCGAGCATAAGCACAAGGTTCATACTGCGCCCAAGGAGTAACATGCGGTTGAGGAGCGCACGCCCCTCCGGGATACTGCGAAGAATCCACGCCTCGTCCACAGCGAAAAACTTGCGCACATGTTGTGGAGCCACGACCAGACGTCGGAACGCAATTTGCGTGACCAAGTACAGGATGGCAACGGCGAAACGCTGACTTTCACGCCATGCATCCGGCGAACTCCCCGGGTCCGGGAAGTCCAGACCCATAATCGACGCCACCACCAGCCTCGCACGGCTATCCATGACGTTGTCTTCGCCGTCTTTTCCGTAAAGCGCACGGCCCAGTTCACTCATCCGGTAGTGTTCGAGGAGACCCAGAAAGAGATCCGCGAGATCGCGTTCGTCTTCGGTGCGTTGTGTGTCCCGCTGCTCATGCTCAAGACAAACGAGAAAGTGGTCCATATCCCACTTCTCGCCTTCATAGAGCGTATTGAGGGCTCTCTGGATGACCAACGACGCCCGCTGGTCCTCGCGGCGTGTGGTGACGTTCAACAGCACGCTCAGGAATCCCTCGGCAATAAGCTGCGATTCCCGCGCGTCGCGCCCCAGATGAAACGGTGAGAATTGGAGTTCGCTACCCGCGCCAAACGTCCACCAGACGCTTTCCTGCGGCCACAACTGCACCAAGGAACCGTACTCTGCCTGCTTGGGATCCACGATGGCGCCGATCGCGCCCCACTGAAGCATGGTGTCTGCCGCGTACTTCATCCCGACTGACTTGCCGCTCCCAAGCGTGCCGACAAACGCGGCCGCACCGCTCCGATTGAGTTCGCGCATGGGGCGAAACCAGTCCACCCATACCGGACGTGCGCTATGGACCATACGCGCGAACCACATCCCAGATGGATCACCGACCGTCGCTGTTCCGAGCGCACCGGATGCGGCGAGCACGCTTGGATCCGCGGGAATCGCCCAAGCCTTGTCGACACCGCCCACCGTGCCTGGGAAAAACGCCTGCCACAGTTTCAGAGCATCACCGGGCGGATGGACAAGATGCACGACCCCTTGCAAACGCTCTTTCAGCAACTCCTCACGCCGCAACATCTCAAGCTCACTGTCCGCCCCTACGGCAAAGAACGCGTGAAACGTCGCAAACGCCATACCCGCTTTGAGTTTTGCTTCGAGGGCCTGCGCGTCTTCGAGACCGTCGTAAATGTCCCACGGGATGTCCCCTGCTTGCGCATATTCCTCACCTTGCGCCGCGACAATTTTCCGACGGCGATAGACCAATTCACGCGCGCGCTGGGGCGAGATGATCTCGAAATGCACACAAGCATCGACGGGAAAATGGAGCTTTTCAAGAGGGTGATAGAGCCACTCATCACCGATCGTTTCCAGTCGATCCGGCAGGCTCGCCACCGCCATGATCGATTGGTACGATACGCGTTTGTCGTCATGCTCCACTCGAATGCGAAACGTGTCTTCGCGCACCGCCGCCGAAACAAGCGATAGACGAACAGGTCGTGGACGTATGAGAATATCCTTTCCTTCGATCGTCAAGGTCTTTGGGAGAGGATCAGGCAGTGTATTTGGCCATGGCGCAAGCCCGCGAAAATAGGGCGCACGATGAATGCGCTCCATTTCATGTGGTGTAGCACGCGCAAGCTGCGGAAGAATCGCTTGCAGACGGTTGTACAAGCGCATTTCGGCTTGCCGCGTTACTTCTAGGTCGTGTTGCGAGATCACAGGCGCCTGGACTCGTGCGACCTTGCGTTTGGCATAGCCCCAAAATCGCAGAAATTGATCCGCAACTCGTTCGCGAAGCTTGTCCGGTCTGTCCAACACTTGATTCCATGCGGTTCCGACCGGCGAAGCGAGCGGCAAGATGAGCACTGTGAGTCGTTCGAAAGGTGTCTGGCCATGCAGACGTTGCATCACCAGGTCCACGTGGGCGCGCCAATGCGGATGATCTCCAAAGGAACGCATCCTTGAAGAAACTTCCTCGGCCGAAATCGGCACGGAGACACTGAGGAGCTGCCCTTGCCCGCGATACGTTTGAAAGAACACTTCGAATTGCCGATAGATACTCCGCTTGACCGCTTCCGGCTGATGTTCGTACGGCAACGCCGGTAACCGATAGACCCCATACGCGCTACCGTTGTCTAAAAAGAGAATGTTGTCGTGCCAATAGATGGTGTGCATAAAAAACACCCCTCCTTCATGTGGAGAGGTGTATGGCATCTTACGCGCCTAGATCCGGTGTATCGTCAAATAGGCCGAGTTGAACGGCATTCGCACGCTCGAGTTTCTCCCTCGCTCGCCTCACGTATGACTGTACAGATCCACGAGTGACACCCAATGCCTGTGCTATCCCCGCATAGCTCATACCGCGTTCGTAGGCAAACAGACAAGCGGCTTCGCGAAGGCTTAACACAGAGCGCCATGCGACGGGAAGCCTCTGCCGCCACCATTCCACCACACCCCCTGCCGCGTCTCCCTCGTCTCCCTCGTCGTCCCTATCCCATCTTCCAGACTGTGTTCCTATGGATTTTGCTGCGAGCCGATCCAACACAGCAGGGTCGCCAATGAGCACTTCGCGATGCTCAACGCGTGTCGTACCCTCCATCAGGCACAAGGTATAGTCCAAGGAGCGCGCCATACTTTCATACAGCCACACGTCGCGCTCGAGTTCGGGATGTTCTTGGAGACGCTTTTGCGTTTCCCGCTTCGCATCCTTAATGCGTTGCAACGCCACTTCGTATTCTTGAATCAGGTCCATGAGGTCCGAACGTGCCACAAGGGCCACCTCCAAAAACACGTGGAGAATGGTTAAGTTCTTACAATTACGTTAGGAGATTTGCGATGGTTTTGGCAAGATGTTCGATCCCGTCGTTCGACAATCGGTCTTGATATGCTGCGAGGATCTCGACGAGCAACGAGACCTTCTCAAGTCGCAGTTGTTCCTCCAAAGCGTTGGGACGCTGACCTCGGATCGCAAGAGGTAACACCTCGCGCACCACCCAACGTTGAAATGCACGCGCGTGGGGTTCTCGGCCTGCAAGCGCCAAACGCAACATCCCCGACTCGCGAACAACCAGGATCTCCTCGCGCCCGCCTGCGTTGTCGACCGTCACCAAACCCTTCTCGTCGTCGTCCAACCTTCGTATCGCCTTCTCAATGTTACGCAGCCCCATCGCCTCACACACCCCGACGGCGTCAAACCATGGTTCGCCATCTACCCAAAACACACGCACCTGCGCGCCATTCGCGAAGACCGCCCAGGTTTGTTGCATGAGAGATCGCCCCCTCCGAAGAGCGATGTCTGCAGGGCAAAACGGCATAAAAACAGCCCTTGCGCCACCTTTCGACGCAAGGCTGTTAATTGGAGTGCATGTGTTACCTCTCTTCCACCACGATCGCAGTCGCCAAGGCTCGCTGCGGAACCGTCAAGTAGCGCCCCTCATACCACAGTCCTGTTGAACTCCCCCCGTCAAGGTTCATCGCGTATGTCAAACCGAGCGCTTTGGCGATCTGAGCTTCCTGGTATACATTCGCGTCGTGAATCGTCAAAAACACCAACTGCCCGGACGAATTGAAGCCGACCACCGAGCGCAGTGTCACCGCGTCCACGACTTCGTAGTTATCCAGCCCTTCTTTTGCTGGCTCGATGTCGATGCGGCCATTGTTGAGCAACATGGGGCCAGCACCGATGGCGTTCGGATATGCACTGAAGGGCACAGTCTTTCCTGTGTCCAGTGAGACCACGGTGTCTCCCCACACCGCCCGATCCCCCACGTGCACCCGCTGCATGATGGGTGTTTTCGCCTCGCCCGCACCCATCTCGATGTCGTAGCCATTGCTTGGAATTGGCGTGATGCCATCGTGGATCGCAACGTGAGCGTCAAATCCCGCCCACCTTGCATTCCCACCACGGCTGCACCAAACTCATGCATGACGAACAACCCCGCCGGGGAACCAGCGGGGCAGTTTCGCATGCTATGCTTTTTTCGTCCGTCTGCGGATTCGCTCTGGCAGACGCTCCGACCACGGCAGCAAGTCGTCCATCGTCGGGGCGTCAGTCCGGATGTTGGGTAGCCGTTCGAACAGGTATTCCAGGTACAAGTATGAGTCCAGTCCGTTCTCCTTGGCTGTCTCCACCAGGCTGTACGCGATGGCGCTCGCCCGCGCGCCCCGTGGCGTGTTCGCGAACAGGAAATTCTTCCGGCCAATCACAAACCGCTTGATCGATCGTTCGCTCCGATTGTTGTCCAACTCCAGATGCCCGTCCTCCAGAAACGCCGTGAGCTTCGACCATTGGTTGAGGCAATACGAAACCGCCTGCCCCAAGGCGCTCTTGGGCAGTACCTGTTCACCCTGCTCCTGAAGCCACGTCAAAAACTCGTCCAGCACCGGTCGGCTTAACCTCTGCCGCTTTGCGTGACGTTCTTCTGGCGGCGCGTCCTTCAGGGCGCGTTCAATCTTGAACAACCGGTTGCAGTATTCCAATCCTATCCTGGCCGCTGTCGGTTTCTTTCGCTCCTCTGCCGGCAGCGCGGTATGCGCCTCGTGAAACTTGCGTCTGGCGTGTGCCCAACATCCAACCAGCTTCACATCCGGAATCTCGTTGTACCCGCTGTACCCGTCCACGTGCAGGTAACCATCAAATCCCTTGAGAAATCGCTTCGGGTGCTCCTTCGAACGAGTCTCCTGATAGTCAAATAGGACAATCGGTGGCCCATCCTGACCGCTTCGGTACAGCCACATGTACGATATCGCCTCGGCAGGTCTCCCCGGCTCATGCAGCACCTGCAGTGTCGTCTCGTCCGCATGGAGGTACCGGCGCTTGAGCAACTCCTCATGCAGCCGGTTGTATATCCATTCGAGCCACCGCGTCGTCCCCAACACCACCCAGTTCGCCAGGGTCTGCCGGGTCAACCGCAGGCCTTGCCGGGCAAACTGCTCCTCCAGGCGGTACAACGGCAAGCCATCCACGTATTTCTTGTCGATCACGTACGCCAGCATCGAAGCGGACGCCAGGCTGCCCGGTATCGGGGGCTTGGGCATTTGCGCCTTGACCATGGGCGTTTCGGTCCCATGCTTGTCACACATCCGGCATGCGTATTGTTGCTGGACATGTTCGCGCACCTTCGTCTGTGCCGGGATGTGGATGAGCTCGCGACGGATCTCGACACCTGCCTCGTCCATGATCTCGCCGCAGCACGGACAGATCCGTTCTTCCTCCGGCAGACGGTATTCAATCCGCTCCACCGGAAGGTCTGCCAGCATGGCGTCCCGCTGCCCTGGCTGCTTCTTGCGCCGCTGGTACGTCACCGTTTCGAAGGTGGGTTCCTCTGCCTCTGGCTGCGCCTCCGCCTCCGCTTCGTTGAATACCAGGTCCAAGCGTATCTGGTCGTCCGTTATGCGTTCGCTGGATTTCCCGAATTGCCGATGGCGGGCCAGACGAAGTTGTTCCAGCAGCAACTTGACCTGCTTTTTCAGCTCCGCGATTTCCTTCTCTTGCGCTTCGCAGCGCGCCTGCAGGGCTTCCAGTTGGTTGGGGGTCGCTGTTGGGTTCATCATGCAAAAGGACTTCGACACGGCCGTCGAAATCCCTTGACAGATACTTCTGTGTTTACCGGCCTCACACCACTTTTTTCGCGGTAACCCTCCGGTGTGCTTTCGGTTGGTTCCATGGCAGTCCGTCCAACAGCCAGTTCAGCTCCCGGTGGCTGATGACGAGAGTCTTGCCGTCGCTTGTGTCCGGCCATTGAAACCGGCCCCGCTCCAGCCGCCGATAATACAGCCAGAAGCCGTTGTGCTCCCAGTACAGCAGCTTCAGTTTGTCCCGCCCCCGGTTACAGAACACGAACACCGCGGGAGAAAACGGGTCCAGGTGAAAGGACTCCTGCACCAGAGCCGCCAATCCGTCGATGGACTTGCGCATGTCTGTGCTGCCGCAAGCCAGGTACACGCGCAACTCCCCGGGTCCAGCACCGATGTTCAGCATAGCGAGGCCAAGGTGCGCACCACATCGCGCAGCAGTTCAGTATCGTAACCGGGCGTGACCTCGATGACAGCAGGACCCACGCGCACGGACAGCGGCTTGTCCGTCACTTCAGGCGCGGATTCCTCCGCACGCACCGGGATGAAACGCGGCTCAGCATGATCACGTTGACGGCCGTCGTGGTCGGTGTCCGCCTTAAACTTGCCGACCCAATACCACAGCTGGTGTTCCTTGACCTGATGCGCAGCACACCACGCTGCGCCTGTCAATCCGCTGGCCCGAAAGTCCGCCACGCGGGCACGCCAAAGCTCGCGAAGTTCTTCCAACTCCGCTTTTGTCATGTGGATCCCTCCCATATACGGCTCTGGGGGGATCGTCTCGCACGAGAGGGCCTGGCGCTAGGTGCGGACTATTTGACGCTCACGTACCGTCGGGGAGGATCTTCAACGGATCGCGGATCCCGTTCGTCGCAATGCTCCGCTTAAGCTCCTCATACTTATCGCCGCCGAGATCGGCGAAGTACTCAGCGTTCTTTGGATGCGGCTTGAGCCGATCAATGTGGATGGTGCTCATAAAAAATCCCCTCCTACTGAAGAGGTGTTTGCACGACGAAGACGAAAAGAAAGCCGCCCCACCACATTGGAGAGGCGGCTCGCTGTTTATCACTGACCTAACGTCCCATACCCCGGCGCGACATGCAGCGACGGATCCGCGTACGTCACAACGTTCTGCCAAGCCTGCTGCGGTTGTTGACTCTCGGCTTGTTGAACCAAGCTGTCGTTTCCGAGGCGCGTGAACCAGTACGCAGGCCACCCGAACGTGCTCGCAACGTTTTGCGCCGTCACGGTGAAGCTCCCCGCATCCGTGTTCACCGTGATCGTGAACGAGATATGCGCGCCTTGCGCGAACGCCGTCGCCGGATCCGGACTCAGACTCCACGCCGCGAGTTCAGGCTGGCCGTTCAGGTACACGCCCTTCGGCACATCCGTCCAGCAACTGAACACTTCCGTGGCAGCCGGAGGTGGTTGGTCGAGACCCAGCAGATTGGTGCCCTGCGTCTGCAACGTCTCCGAGTTAATGATCAGTGGCTTCGTCCACGTGATGCTCCCACCATCAGGATTGGTCATTGTGAACGTTACCGTCCCGCTCTGCGGCAGCGCATGCGGAGACCCTTGCCACACGTACCGGAAGCCAAAGCCTGCATCCGGGCGAACCCACACGGTTGGGGTCTGCTGGCCAATCGGCGGTCCGTAAGTGTGGAACGTGATGCCGTTGATCACAACGTTGCTCGAAATCTGATTCGCGTTCGGGCCGCCCACTTCCGTTCCCGTAAAACCATGCTGTTGGAAGTAGGTACAGAACAGTCCCGGACACTGCGCCGCATCCCACTCACTCGACGGCACCGGCAGCCACATGTTCTGCGGCGTGCCAGGATCATACGACAACCCAGAAATTTGGCCGTTGTTCACAGTGTGCGTGTAGACCTTCGATTCCTGAGTCGTATGATCCACACACTGCCACGAGTTGGTCTGCGGATCGTACTGCGGCGTCGGATCGTTGCGGATCCACGTCAACTCCTCATCGCCGTTGCCAAGGCTCACCCATTGCACGTTGGAATCATACGGTTGACCGCAATTGGGCGGCGGAGGTGGAGTGGGTTGATTCCAAGTGACGTTCACGGTGTTAGACTGATAGGCATTGTTGATGTAGGAACTGTGATCCGGCGAATACACCGTCACATACGCGATGAACGTATCGGTCCCGGCACTTTGTGACGCATATTGCGTCGTATACGTGGAGCTCCATGAACCGCCGAGCCACTGGCCCGTTGTTTCGTTGAAGATCTTCAACCACATGTTATTGGGCTGCCATCCGCTCACGACAGTTGCTGTGAGTGTGGTAGCCTGCCCAACATTCAACGAAGTCGGATTGGCTGACAGAGCAATTTGAACCTGTTGTGTCCATGTTACTGTAACCGGATTGGATTGAGCAAGAAATTGGTATTCATTGGTCCACGACGGACTTATCTGGGCGATGTATGTCTGTGACTCAGGAGAAGGTTCACTAACCCACGCCTCAATTGTAACGTTGTTACCCGTTGTAATAGAACGATTGAGCTCCTGCCCGGTACTCTCATCCCAAATGACAAGGTAATCGCCGGGAGGCACATAAGGAGCTGTAGCTGTTAAGATTGACACTTGTCCTACGTTCAGACTCGTAGGATTTGCTGTGAGTGTCGGTGCCAGAATCGGTGTCGGAATAGGCGTCGGGGTGGGTATCGGTGTAGGAATGGGCGTTGGACCAGGCGAAGGAATCGGCGGTGTACCTCCGCTCCCATTGTTATTGCCCCACGTCACCTGCACCGGGGACGAAGTGGCTAGGACTTGCAACGTTGCACCGTCCAAGAGTTCGGCAACATACGTGTCCGTCAGTGGCTGATTCGAGACGGCGGTCGTCGATGCCGTCGGTGCATCATATCCGCCCTCATACTGATTAAACCGCCCTTGCAAAGTCCCTGCGTTGTCCTGATCGTTGATCACGATCCAGTAGCTGTGCCCATTCGGCAAGCCGTTGTAACCCACGCCGTACGCCTGCGCGTTCAGCGTGACCGACTGCCCGACGGTGGGATTCGTATTTGAGGCCGTCAGCGTGATGCTGTACTGGCCGGATCCGCCACCGCCTCCAGTGCCACCATTGCCGGAAATCGTGAAACTGGTCGTGACCGGCCCCGAAATGCGATCCACACCGTCCGAGACCCAGGCACGGGCAACATAATTCCCCGGCGTCAGATTGCTGGCGGAAAACGTGTCGGTGAAGTACCCTTGTGTCCCGTATTCCGCCTGCATCTGGCTCATATCACTGGAACCCGTTCCGGCCAACCACTGTGTTTGACCAGTAGTCGTATTGGTGATTTCCACCGCATCGTAGTGATATGTCGCAAGCTGGCTGTACAGGTATACGGCCGTGTGGAAAGTCAAGGTCACGCTGTTCCCTTGGACCGATGCGGACAGACTTTGCGCCACTGGCCAGCGCGATGTGGCGATGTGGAACGTCGAACTGTACCGGGTGTAAATCTGTCCCGTATACGGATCCCGCCACACCCCATCCGGCGTCAACGTACTGCTGTCACTCGTGAAGATCGCGCCGGATTCGTTCACAAGGTAGGAGAAGGGGAGGAGTTGGGTGGTGTTCCATGTGTTCGTATCTTGCAATTCGTATTGATACTGCTCGGCTCTCGATACCGCGAAGTTTGGATTACCACCCAATGCACTGGCTACTGATTGAGCTTCACCAGGGTAAATCCCAAGGTAGCCCAAGCCGTTACCAACATTCGCGTACTGGGTATCCGCCTGAATTAGGTCGTTAATTGACCATCCGGCGCCGTCTGTCGCGCTTACTTGTGCGATGTTCATGTAAGTGCCAGGTAGGAGAAGCCCCCAACCAGGATAGAACGAGTAATTACTGGGGTATATTCTATAAGTATCACCTCCACGAATCTCGTATGCGTTGTCCTGTGGTACGTACACAATGGCGCCAAAGTTATCCGCCAACGCATTCGGTGCATCCACGACCAGACCACCAAGCAAGGCGATCCCCGCCAGTGCCGCATGTACTGCTCTTCGGCCTCGAAGCCGCACAGTGTCACCCCTCCTTTCCACCTTATAGCGAGGTGTAGGGCAAAAGAAAAAGCGCGCCCATCAGGAACGCGCCTGTATGAAACTTGGCTTTAGCTAATGTAGTCAGAAGAAATATTCGGGAGCCCACCGGAATAACCAACACTATAGCCACCAATACGTACATGCTTCGGTATATCCGCTCCATACACGCTGAGGTCAAATCCCGATCCGGAGTTTTGGAAAGTCAACGTTGTCCCGCCTTGCAGCGGAACATTCCATCCGTTGAAATAACCGTAGCCCCAGGTCATACCATTAGGTTTCGGAACTACCACCGCATAAACTACATTTGCCCCCGTAGCATTCGGCAACTCCACATGAATGGTCTTGCCGTCTCCCCAAACCTTCACACGATCATAGAAATAGGTGGCCGCTGCTTTAGCTTGCTGATACGCTTGCTCTGAATATCCCATCGGTATCCAATCGAACGTATAAACCGGTGCATGTAAGATATACACGCCGTTTTGTTCCTTATATCCATTCAACCACCACTGGAGATTGCTCAACACCGTCTGCGCCTGTGTGGTCGTTAGCTCGGTGTTCGAATCCGTGATGCCCGTACCTTGGAACAAATCGTTCTGTGACGCCCAAGTAAACGGGTCATTCGAGGATTGATGGCTCAAGAATGTCTGTACACTTCCGGCAGCCGCCCCCGAACCCGTATAGGGCACTGCATACGCTGCCCAATCCGCAAGCCACGTCGCAACCTGGCCCGCGGTCACCTGGCCATTGGGATTGGGCATCGTCGCACCCACTTGCGCCATCGTCGGATGAGCTACCACATGTCCAACCAGCGGATGATTAGGATTGAACATCGGCAGGGAATTAAACAACTGCCACATGGCATTTGCCATCGCCTGCTGCGTCTCATACACAGGCCCGCTGGCTGCGCCACCGCTCGACGACTGACCAGACCCGTTTGTCGAGTTGGATACCGTCATGTTCCACTCCGTGCCGTTCCAACTCGTTTGAACGCCCATGTAGCTCAGTGCCTGTTGTAGGTAATAGACGGGCACGAATGTCGTGACCACGCCACGGGAACCTTCATCCAGATACGCAATCCGCGGCGCATACGTCACCGGCTTACCATTGATCTCAATAACCATCGTGCCGCTCGTGATGGGTACAGCTTTCACCGCGCTCGGATCGTTCACCGTCATGCCGCTTGGCGTCGTCAGATTCAGCACACCCTTCGTGCCGTCCCACGATGCCTTCACACCGATTTGACCGAGCGCCTGGTAGATATGCCAGATCGGAAGGAACGCCGTCACCTGACCGTTCGAGCCTCCAAATGGATCCTGCGCCGCGATATGTGACGGCGTCGACAACGGCTGCCCGTTCACTTCCACGATGCTGGGATAGTACGTATACGTCGCTTTCTGCGAGCTTTGCGTGCTGGCCCAAACCAGCGGCGCGGCCGCAAGCACCCCCGTCGCAGACAAGGCCAAAGCCGCCTTCCAAGCATTCATTTTCATCGTGATCAACCTCCTCATCCTTAAGCTCGATGTATGGCAACGCGCGTTTCGTGTCATCCAAATCTATCCTTGCCGTCAGTATAATCCATACCCTTACATTGTGTCAACCATATTATTGATTTTAAGGATTGTATTTGGTTCTCTAATCACAGGATCAACAGCCGATCGCGTTCCTTCTTACCTCATGCCCACAGTCACGTTTACACGCCTGCCCAACGGTCGATACTGAAACCGAGCGCATGCAGCTTCCATTCGTCTGAACCATCTCCCCGCGCTTCCCCGCACCGAGCCGTGCGGGGATTTTTGTGATCGCGGATTCACTCACTGTCGGGTACACCGCCAGACAGCTTCACGGGTCACGAAGCTTGTATACTCATCAGCATCAATGGGTTATACTGAACTCAGGCAATCCGTTGTCATTCGATTCTCACTGACCTCTTCACCTAACCCACCCGCACCTCTAGGTGCGGGCTTTTTGTCCTTCAACCGAATCGACAAGGGCAAGATTTCAGCATCGTAAGACAAGGATCGACAACGCGAACTGGACTAAGCTCAGCTTAGGCCGACACGCTCCATGCTCCTGGGCTGTTCTGTAGCCCCTTTCCGACCGCCCCGGACCCCAACCACTTTGCCCCATACGGATGGAAGGAACCGGGACGAAGGAACTAGGTGTAAGAGTTGCATGCGTGGCGTGAAACGGTCGGGCGATGAAGGCCAGCGGACGATAGAGGCACCCTCCATTTTCCACACGACCTCCCTGCACGCAGACGGTGGTGCAGGGAGGTCGTCGCATCTGGACAAGAATTCGACACTCAAAGACAACGTCCGACCTCTCGCTACGATCTAGACTATCCATGTGGCGACACGCACTTGCCTGAGGCTGGCCACGATTCGGCTCCTTTCGCGCGCCCCCGGCCATTCATCCACGGCCGGGGCGAAATCGTGTTGTTGTGAGTCTTGGCAACAGTGACGAAACGTCGTATCATCGTGTTAGGCCAGCGATGATGGTAAAGCGGTTGGTTTCGCAACGATTACCCCCAAAGCACTTCCCCTGCATCAATGAGCACGATGCAGGGGAGCTTGTTTTTGAACGCCTCAATGAATCTCAATGAATGCGTAGCACTTTTCTGATCCATTTTACCAATGCTTTGTAACCATTCGCCAACAACCAGATCAAGGGAATTGTGAGGAATAGAGGCCACAGCATCAGTATGGCCATTCGAATCATGCCCTTAACATTCTCAATACCTTCGATAACATCCGCAATCAGCATAACAAGTAGGCCAATAACCACATAGCCAGCGACAACGAACCACGGACTCATGCCAACCCGCCTTTCCACCTGGACACGAATCGCATGACAAACCGCCAAATTCACCTACCACCTCGAAAACGAGCTCAAGCGCGCCATCATCCTGAATCACGTGAAAGACGCCGCCTGATGGTTTTCATCTATCTCCAGATCAATTCCCTAATCGCCTCAGACATCCGAATGCCCCAATCTGCAAAGGTGGGATTGAGCAGAAGCCATACGCCGCGATCCCCTTTGCTGTACATCACCACGCGTCCGTCTTCTCGAGCAGACTCTGTCCATCCCATCGCAGTCAATTTCCTTGTCATTTCGTCAATCAGCACACGCCGCAATGTGATCACGTCGTCCAAGGGTACCGTTACTGTTCCGTCCCTTTCTATCCGCGCTTTGCAGGCCAGTCTCAGTGCCAAGATCTCAAGCTCTGTCATGCCTAACCACCCTTATCGTGGCCTTCGCCCCAACGAACCGCACAGTTCTCAACACCGCCAACAGCCCGCGTACTGCTCGAGGTCCAGCCGCATCCATTTCGGCCACGACATCGACCGGATGCGCTGGAACACCCGTTGACGCTCCCGAGCCGAACGATCCATCTCCCGCAACTGCGCCAAGAGCAGACGACGATGAGCACGGTACTCCTCGATCAGTTCCTGCATCGTGGTGTCGGACACATACATAAAGAAAAACCCCCTTTCTACTTAGAGGGGGTTTGTAAGACAAAAACCGCATTCTGAGATGATACGGTCGCCGCGAATGTTCATCGAACGGCCGCTTGCTGCGCTTGATGCGCTACCCAGTCCCCATTCTCGACTCTCGCGTACCCGTCCACTTTGCGCCTCGCCATGCAGTACACCCACCCACGCAGCCTGTTTGCGGTGTCTGAAACGATCGCCCGATCGTAAAAGCTTGGATAGCCCTCCAGTCGATCGAGCCTCGCAAGGCCCTCATCCGTCACCCTGACCCACTCGCCCGTGACCACACCGTCCTCCTCTAGCGTCACCGCCGGGAACGGCCCGAGGTCGTACATCAAGCCACGGATTTGGCCTTCGCCGAGTTCGCACACCAAATAGGGCTCCATGACAGGACGGTTCGGTTGGCCCTTCCGCAATGTGCCGTATACAAACACCGTATGCACGCCCATGCACGCGCCTCCTCCCTAACGCAATTCTAGTTCCAATTCTAATATCAACCTGTATATGGGTCAAGAAAACACATCATCCAATTTCTATTGAAAGACTGATGGATTCGTGATAGGTTTGTCTCGGGAGGGAAACCTCTCTTGGGCACCCCCTTCGTAGGAAGGGGGTGAGAGGGATGTGGCAACACATTGCTGTGGTGCTCGTAGCGGTGGGCTGGAGCCTTGCCCGAATCGGGCATGCGCTTGCAGACATCCTGCGGGCCTTAAACGGCAATCCCCGCCCGGGCCGCAATCCGAAGGCGGGGAAGCCACATCGACCTCGCAGGAGGAGTTAACCCTCCTGCTATGTTCAAGGCTATGTTACCACGTCAGGGCGTATTCGTCTACCGTTCTTTGCCTCAATCCAGCGAGGATACCGTTGCTCACGTCTGCTGACTCGACGGCGCACGCTCAATCTCCTCGATAATCCTCTGCGCCGTCTTCGTGATCCGTTCCAGGCTCGCGCGCAGTTTGCGCTTGTCGCCCCCGGACCACGCCCATACATAGCTGACCGAATAGTCGCGGGTGTCGAACCCAAACGCCGACGCCACGCAGTACGCGACCGCCTCCGCCTCGACCTCCATTTGCTGGCGTTCGGGCGATGGTCCGCCTCCCTCAACAACGGTAAACCGATCATCAAAGTTTGCGTGCATCAGCGCGTGCGCGTACTCGTGGATCAGCGTCTTCGCCTCCTGATCCGGCGACAGCCCGTCGGACAGGCTGATCTTTCGGTCCTCCAGATGGTATACGCCGTTCGCGCCGTGCAGTCGCTGACGGGATTCGTAAGAAACCGGGATCCCCTTGCTGCGAATCACACTCATCAACCGATCCCGGAGTTCCACATGCCGGTTTCCTTCGATTCGCTCATCCAACACCGGAATCGGAGCGCCGTCCGTCTGTGAGATGTCGAAAACCGTCACCGTTTTGAAGCCCACAGCCTTTTGTTTCATGACGGGTTCGCCACTTTCGTCCAGTACCGGATCACCGTGTTCGTCCTCTTCCGGCACCTTCTTGATGACCGGCGCGAGGATACTGATGCCCCGCTCGCCGCGCATGACGTGACGCCCGAACTCCTGCCACTTCTTGTAGCCCTTCACGCACGACGCGTTCGGGCGCTGGGCGTAAATCAGCATGACGTTGTGAAAGCTGTACCGCGGCACGCGCGCCGCAAACTCCAGGTAGCACTTGAACTGCTCGCTGTCCTGGAACGTGTCCAACAACGCATTGAGCCGCTCGAACGCCTCCTGCACCTTCGGGTTCCGGCTGTGCGCCACAAACGCGCGCTGTGCCGTCGCCTCGTCCTGGGCGTCGTCCGGGTTGTCCGCCGTCGCAGGCCCGCCGAGTGGGACTTCGTCCTCCGTCTCCACCGTTTCAGGCGGCGATCCCGTCTCCGCCCACCGGGCCGCGCTGGACTCGTTCAGTCCCAGCGCTCGCGCGCGTTGATAGAGCTCGCGATTCGGGCCGTGGTAGTCCTCGTTTCCGTACTCCGCCGCGAGGTGACTTGGCACGTGAGCCACGGCCTTACGCAGTTCCTCCGCCGAATACGACTCCAGGGGCCTGGCCTTTGGCGCGATCGCCTCGATCGCCCCGTGCGTGCTGATGAGGGGCGCCTGGTCATCGGGGATATCGGGCAACACCAGCGGACGCTTCAGAAAGCGCTGGACGCGCTCGTCCGACATGACGCTCCAGCCCTTGGGCACGCGCCCCGTCCAACCGACCTGACGCAGCAACCACTTGGCGCACACCGGACCGGCACCGCGGCGAATGCTCGGTTCCGCGCGCAGTGTGCGCGTGCAACGAACGCAGTTGGTCACGAAAAATCCCCCTCCGACGAGAACATGATCTCGTTAGAGGGGGACTTGAAGGGCAGAACGGCACATGACCGCATCAGTCGAGCATCGTCGCCAACGCCCGGCGATACACCTCGACTTGCTCGGCAGCATACCGATGCGCCGGGTTCTCGAGCTTTTGCTCCAGCCAATGGGCGAATTCACGAAGCGTGTGAAGCTGCGTTCGGATCGTCGACAATTCGTCTTCCTGACCGCCGGAGTTCGCCCACTGCTCGATTGACCGGAGGAAGGCCTCGAATCCACCCTCGGTCAGTTCACGATTCCGCTCGTTCTCGAGTTCCCGCAGCCTCGCTTCAAGCTCGGCGATCTTGGCCGTAGCGAGTTCCAGATCCCGACGGTCGCGCCGAACCGCCTCCTCCGCGGCGCACGCGGCCTCCTCTTCCCGAGCTCGTTCCTCTGCTCGTCGGGCACGTTCAGCCGCTCGCTCTTGCCGAATCTGCTCGTCCCACTGCCGGGCCATGTCCGGGTTCGCCTTGTACTCCTCAATCGCGCGCTCCACGTCCTCCTCCCGGAACAACCGGCCAACGACCGTGCGCGTACGCCGCGTCTCCAGTTCCTCGCCCTCATTGCTGAAGCGATATTCGCGGGTGACGTGAGGCAACCTAGACAGCAGAAACTCCCGATGCCGCGCGGGCACACCCGCGTCCATCATCAGTCGCTTGGCGTCCGTCGCGGTGATACGCGCGGACTGTCGTGTGGCAACCCCTATGTCGGAAGACCGATCGTGAGTCGATACAGGCGCGTCGACCTGATCTCCTATGGCCAACAGCCGTTGCACCCGTTCGTCCGATACCGCGGACCAGCCTCGTGGTATCCGGCCCTCAACCCCAGCTTGTCGCAACAGCAACTTCGCGCACGCAGGCCCGGCACCGCGGCGAATACTGGACGGCGAACGAAGCGGACGATCACAGCGCACACACCTGAACATAAAAAATTCCCTCCAGCGAGAAAATGATCTTCGTTGGAAGGGGTATTGGAAGACAAAATGAATCAAAAAAGCAGAGTGGAACTCCAACTTCCACTCTGCTTCCATTAGGATGCCGTTGATCATGGAGTGCCTACCCATGGAGGTGCAACGAATCTACCCCCATCATACACTTCGGACCCTCGCAAATTCAACACATGGGAAGCCTGCTGTTTACAAATACAACAACCGCTTTATCTCACTACCAACACCGCCTGCCTCGCCCGATGCAGCACCCCTGTGCTCACGCTTCCCATGAGCATCCGGTCGAGCCCCTTCCGTCCATGTGTGCCCATCACAATCAGATCCGCGTTCACTTCGTCAGCGACACTTACGATGGCGTCCGCTGGCGCACCGTATTCACCGCGGAACGTCACACGCCCAGCATAAGCCTTGAACTTCGTCATCACCTCTTCCCGAAGTTCTTGCTCAAGAGCCGTCTCCTGCGCCTCTACGTCCATGACCGTCGGCATGCCAATCCCCGTCCAAGCATCGGCCGCCGGTACCGTCGGCACGTGCGCATACACTGCGACAAGCTCCGCTTCCGGCCACTTGTCAAGCATCTCCGCCGCCCACTCGGCAGCTCTCCACGCGCACTCCGAACCGTCCACGGCCCACACGATCGTCTTCATCACTCATCACTCCAATGTGGCACTTCTGCACCAAGAGGAGAGACGCATTCGGCCACAATGGTGTCTCCCTCGACCGTGAAACGCATCGGGTCACCATTCCGGAGATTCCATGCCCCCCGAACCTCTGGAGGAATCGTCATCCTCCCCAGTCGGCCCACATGCCGAACTCTCCGACAGGCTCTTACAAGCCTCGCCTCCTGGATCTGATCTGCTTTCCAGTTCGCGATGGCCCCGTCCCGTTCCTGCCTCTGTGTTAGACTTCACCCGGCAAACTGGCCCCGTCCGCGTGAGATGCCTGAGCCAACAGTGCTACAACGGTCAGCACAACAAACGCCACCTCAATCACGACCGACACCGTGCCCCAAGTAACAATACTCCCGGGGAGCGGAAGGATATGATGCCCCACGAACGGCGGCGCACCACCAAGCGCTGGCCTGTGTCCAAAGCGATGCGTCCCCAGACCGCCCGGAGGTCTCCGCGGGAACCCTCGCCTTCCAAACACCAAAGCTCGAAGTCCCGGAATCGAACCCATCCCGAGCTTCGCGAAGGCTGCGCCACCAGAGACCAAAAACCCCAGGATCCACCCCGGCCAACTCCCTTTCCATAAAATCCAGACGAGCGCGACCCATGCCCCGATGGCGTTCAAAAGAAAGAGAACCCCGATCCGCGAATGCAGTCCAAACTGGTTGACCATGAGTGCCAAGTGGATGTACCCCACCAAGAACAGCAGAACACTTCCAAGGATCGCAAACGTCCAGTCCCATCGCGTTCGAACTCGCACCGCGCCCCTCGCCTCCATAAACTCAGAATATTGGACAAGCTCATCTTCAGATCAAAAGCTCAAAAATAGTTTGAGGCGTTCGCAGCCGCAGAACAAGCGTATCCACAAAACAAAACCAGGGCCGACTTCTCCTTCTCTCGGG
>NZ_BCRQ01000044.1 GCF_001552675.1 Alicyclobacillus sendaiensis NBRC 100866 | reverse complement strand
CGCGATGCGCAAGGTGTGGTTCGGTTGACGCTTACATTTTGTCCAACTACCGAAGAGGGCCCGAATGGCTCTTCATGTTTTCGGCAGGAACTCTTTTTACACATGATATCGGACACAACTCCGCATATCGCAGCCTGTGCGTATCACCGCTACCGACGCCAAGCGACTGATGATGGACGCCGGCGTGCCCGCGCGGCATCGGAAACTGCTGTTGTCCGGCTTGCCTCACATCCCCCGCGAATATCGCTTCAGCAATGGCGGCGAGGAACTGGAGACGCTGCGCACGCGTAGGGTCGTCGGCCGGTTGTTCCGGGTGGAGGACGTGGAGCGTGCAGTCGCGGAACACAAGGCGAACCCGGATATGGCCAGGCAGTGGGACGAGCAGATCCGGCAGGAGCGGGCGGCTGAACGCGCTCGACGAGCCGAGGAACGAGCTCGCAAAGAGGATGCTGCGCGCGCTGCGGAGGAGGCGAGACGGCGCGATCATTGGGAGCTTGAGCGGGCCAACGCGAAGATCGCCGAGCTTGAAGCGCGACTGCAGGAGCTCGAGAACGAGCGGAATCGTGAGTTGACTGAGGACGAATTCGAGGCCTTCCTTCGGTCGATGGAGCAGTGGGCGAACTCCGGTGGTCGGGAAGACGAAGTGTCGACGATCCGAACGCAGTTTCACACGCTTCGCGAGTTCACCTATTGGCTGGAGCGAAAGATCGAGAACCCGGCGCATCTGTACGCTGCCGAGCAAGTGGATATGTATCGACAGGCATTGGCGACAATACTCGGCTGATGCGGCGGTGCGTCGTTCTGCCCTGCAAATCCCCTTTCACGAGATCACTTTCTCGTCGGAGGGGGATTTTTCGTGACGCACTGCGTTCGTTGCACGCGCACACTGCGCGCGGAGCCGAGCATTCGCCGCGGTGCCGGCCCGGTGTGCGCGAAATGGTTGTTGCGTCAGGTCGGGTGGACGGGGCGTGTGCCAAAAGGCTGGAGCGTCCTGTCGGACGAGCGCGTCCAACGCTTTCTGAAGCGTCCGCTGGTGTCGCCGGACATTCCGGATGAGCAGGCACCCCTCATCAGCATGCACGGGGAGCTCGAGGCGATCGCGCCGAAGGCGAGGCCGCTGGAGTCGTATTCGACGGACGAACTGCGCAAGGCCGTGGCTGACGTGCCGAGTCATCTTGCCGCGGAGTATCGAAACGAGGACTATGACGGCCCAAACCGCGAACTGTATCAGCGCGGGCTCTGGGGCTGAACGAGTCCAGTGCGGCCCGATGGGCGGAGACGGGATCGCCGCCTGAAAGCGTGGAGACGGAGGAGGAATCCCGCTCGGCAGGCCTGCGACGGTGGAACCCGGACGACACGTTGCATGAGGCGACGGAACAGCGCGCGTTTGTGTAGCACAGTCGGAACCCGAAGGTGCAGGAGGCCTTCGAGCGGCTCCATGCGCTGTTGGACACGTTCGAGGACCGCGAGCAGTTCAAGCGCTAACCGGGGTTTGCGGCGTCCGTGCCGCGGCACAGCTTCCACAATGTCATGTTGATTTACGCCCAGCGCCCGAACGCGTCGTGCGTCATGCCATCACGCTCGCTTGCCCCCATAGTGCTGCGTGACAATGGCGATGAACGCCTTCGTCAGCTCCTCGTGCTCAATGGCGTCCGGATACGCCAAGAAGGTGGGGCGGCAGAAATTCGGGTCAGACAGTGGGATGGCGATCACGCCCTTGGCTTCGGCGTCGTGCAGGGTCCGCCGCGGCAGAAGCGAAATGCCGAGCCCCTGTGCCACCATGGCCTTGATCCCGTCGATGGAATCGAGTTCCATGCGCACGTCTGGATACACGTTGTACTTCGCGAGGAGCATCGCGATGCGCCGGCGAAACGGGGCTGTCGTGTCCGCGAACGCGATGAACGGTTCCTCCGCAATCGCGCCGATGGATGGGAGATCGTGGACAAAGCGATGCCCGCGCGGGACGACGAGGTCGATCGCGTCCGGCGGGTATTCGATGAGCCGGACGCGCGGGTGATGGACCGGCTCGCCGAGAAAGCAGAAGTCCACCTGGTTGCCGATGAGCGCCTCGACCATATCCTCGTACATGCCCATTCGAACCTGCAGGCGCACCTCGGCCACCTGCAAAATCTGGTGCAGGCACTTCGGCACGTCGGTGGAGACGAAGGCGCGCCCGCTCATGACGCGCAGCGTCCGTACAGCGCGCTTGGACGGCTCGAGCATGCGGCGCTCGAGGTCTACCATGCGCTCCGCGAGCGGATAGATGCGCCTGCCCTCCTCCGTCAGCTGGACGCCGCCCGGCGTGCGAGTGAACAGTTGGCAGCCGAGATCGCGCTCGAGCCGCTGCAGGCGGTTCGTCACGGTGGATTGGGACATATATAGCTGCTCTGCCGTGCGCGAGATGGACCGGTTGCGCGCCACGGCGAGAAACAGCTCCAGATCTTTCGTCTCCACGGGCTTCACTCCTCACTCGTCCACCGGTTCGCGCGATGCGATGATGCCGCCGCCGAGGCACACCTCGCCGTCGTAGAACACCACCGACTGGCCTGGAGTGATGGCCCGCTGGGGCGCATCGAAGACGACGCGGCACGTGTCTTCGCCGGTCATCTCGACCTCGACGGGCTGATCCTCCTGGCGATACCGGAATTTGGCCGTGCAGCGGAATCGCCGGGCGGGCGGCCGTTCGGCGACGAAGCTGACCGTGTCCGCTGTGAGCGCCCGGCTGAAGAGGCGCGGGTGATCGTGACCCTGCGCCACCACGAGCACGTTTCGCGCGAGGTCCTTGTCCACCACGAACCACGGGGCCGGATCGCGACCGGGCAGGCCGCCGAGGCGGAGTCCTTTCCGCTGGCCGATGGTGTAGTACATGAGTCCGTCGTGCTCGCCGATCACGCGCCCGTCCACGTCTTCGATGAGGCCCGGCTGCGCGGGCAGGTACTGCTGCAGGAAGGCGCGAAAGTTGCGCTCTCCGATGAAACAGATGCCTGTGGAATCCTTCTTCTGCGCCACGTGCAGGCCGTGATCGCGCGCAATCTGGCGCACCTCGGGCTTGGTCAGATGGCCGATGGGAAACATCGCGCGCCGCAGGGGGGCCTGCGTGAGCATGTGCAGGAAGTAGGTCTGGTCCTTGTTCCGATCCCGCCCCCTGAGAAGCGCTACTGTGCCATCTTCGTTCTTGCGCACCTGCGCGTAGTGCCCTGTGGCGAGGTAGTCGGCTCCGAGATCCAGGGCGCAGGCGAGAAGCTCTTTGAACTTGATCTCTCGGTTGCAGAGCACGTCCGGGTTTGGTGTGCGCCCGCGCCTGAATTCCTCCAAGAAATGCTGGAACACGCGCTCTTCGTACTCGCGCTCGAAGTTGACGCCGTAATACGGGATGCCAATCTGCTCGCACACCCGGCGCACGTCCTCGAAATCCTGTTCCGCGGTGCAGGCGCCGTTTTCGTCCGTCTCGTCCCAGTTCTTCATGAACACGCCGATCACGTCGTAGCCCGCTTGCTTGAGGAGGAGCGCCGTCACGGACGAATCCACGCCGCCAGACATGCCCACCACCACGCGCGTCGCCATCTTCATTCCCTCCCTTCTCCGCGCTCTAGGGCGATCTTTGATACAATGATCACCGGCATTCGTTTCACCCTCACAGGGAAAGGCGGGTGATGCGCGGTGTTCGAACTCGATCGATCCGCCATCCTGGAGCATCCACGGCTTCGGTTTCTCACCGATCTCGTTCCCGTCCATGAACATCTGGACAACATTGAAAAGTTTATTCGCATCTGTTTTGAAGAGCAAGGATGGCGCGTGGCGCAGGCAGGCCGCGTGGTGGTGCTGCGCGCGACGGACCAGGACAGGCTGTCGAGCGCCTTCAAGGCAAGCTTGTATCTGGGGAAATACAACGACATGGCGAACCGCGATAGGTTTCTGCGCAGCATGGTGTCTGCGGGCCACTCGTACGAGCCCATCCGCGGCGAGACCATCTTGTTTCTTTTCATCGGCGTGGCGAAGCCGGTGTACGATCACCTCATCACGTACACCGTGGGGCGGCCCACGCGAATCGCAGGGGGGCAACGGGCAAACGTCCCTTGGGGCTTTGAACTGCCTGTCGAGGCTCGCCATCCCGAGGAATATGAGGAGGAGTTGGAGCGCATTCGCGACGTGATTCGCCTGGCGAAACAAGAGCGCACCGAGCAGATGCAGGCGGCACGGGCGAAGCTGCCCGTGGGCTACATCATGCCGCCCTTTTTGCTCGAGTTCTCCGAGGAGGCCCTCATCAAGCACGTGTTTCGCCAGCGCCTGTTCGAGCGCGGGGCGCAGGGCGCCACTGTGGAGGTGGTGTCCGACATGCTGAAGGCGTGCCTCGCCATTGACGAGGAGAAATGGACCTTTCTCATGGACTATCACGGCCCGCACATCCAGCAGTGGCAGAAGGCCATGCGCACGCTTCGCAAGGAGCGCCTGAGCCTTCGCCAGCTCGCGGAGATGGAGAATCTGTCACCCGAGGAGGCGCTGGACGCGGACCTCTATGATCTGCTCATGGCGACCGTCGGCAAACTGCCGCCGTCGATGTGGGACAAGATGCGGTGACGGGGCGCCGCCAGGAGATCAGGTGATCTCCTCCACTGATTCAACTGCCCAGATGCCGCCTGGGCCCTGTTTGACAGGCTGATACAGGCGGACCAAGTAGACGCAATCGCGGTGCTTGACGCGCACCACCGCGTGCATCAGCCCGCTGTCGGCATCGCGGTACTGTTCGACCAGGGTGTAGATGTCGTTCATTCGAAACCCCAGGTGGCGCGTCCCGACTTCCTGCGCGGTGCGGACAGGGCTTAGGCGCCACAGGTTTTGCCCGCGATCGACGGCCTCCTGAATGCGACGGAAGTCCTCTCCAGGAATCGCGACGTGGCCGGTGACGACTTCGGGGCAAGGCATGGCGAGCATCCTCCTTCGCGCGAGGCAACTGTACAGTTCAATGTATGGCATCCTGGCGATCACCGACACGACGGTCGCCCACAGGCCATGAAAGGGAGTGAGCAGGGCATGGCAATCGACGGACGTGGCAAAGTTGCGGTGGTGACGGGGGCGTCGAGCGGCATCGGGCGGCAGACCGCCCTGGCGCTCGCGCGCGCGGGATTCGACGTGGCGGTCGGGGCGCGGCGCAAGGAGCGCTTGGCCGATCTCGTCGACGAGATCGCCCGGGAGACGGGGAAGGCTGCGTACGCAGCGGCGCTCGACGTGACGAGCGCATCGAGCATCGACGCGTTTGTAGAGGGCGTCCTCCAACACTTCGGTGTGGTGCACGTCCTCGTGAACAACGCCGGGAAGGCGCTGGGCCGAGATCCGGTGGAGAGTGCCGACGAGGCTGATTGGCAGGAGATGCTCGACACGAACGTGATGGGGCTCATGCGCATGACCAAGCGCTTCCTCCCTCACATCGTGGCGTCCGGCGACGGCCACATCGTCAACCTGGGGTCCATCGCGGGCCACGAGTCGTACGCCGGGGGCAGCGTGTACTGCGCGACGAAGTTCGCGGTTCGGGCCATCACCGAGGCGCTGCGCCACGAGTTGCTCGGCAAACCCGTGCGCGTGACGTCCATCGACCCCGGCATGGTGGAGACGGAGTTCAGCTTGGTCCGGTTTCACGGAGACGCCTCCGAGGCGGCCAAGGTGTACCAGGGCGTCCGCCCACTCACGGCGGACGACATCGCCGACTGCATCGTGTTCGCGGTCACGCGGCCTGCACACGTCAACATCGACGAGATGATCGTGACATCCATCGATCAGGCGGGCGCGCGCGTATTCCACCGAAAGGGGACGCCGTCGTGATGGCATGTCTCATCCAACCGGACGATCTCGCCGCGCGGCTTGGCGCGGAGGAACTCGCCGTGTTTGACTGTCGGTTTCAATTGTCGGACCCGGAGGCGGGAGAGCGCGCGTATCGGGAGGCGCACATTCCCGGCGCGTACTACCTGCATCTCGATCGCGACCTTTCTTCCCCGAAAGGACCGCACGGCGGGCGCCATCCCTTGCCGGACTGGAACCGGTTTGCCGCCCGGCTTTCGGCGTGCGGGGTGCGGCCGCATTCCACGGTCGTGGTCTACGACGCGGGAGAAGGGATGGCGGCGCGGGCGTGGTGGCTGATGCGCCACATCGGTCTCGCGGACGTGCGGATGTTAGACGGCGGATGGAAGCGATGGACGCGGGAAAAGCGGCCGGTGACGCCCGTCGTGCCCGAGCCTCGGCCGGGTGGTATCGAGGTCAGGCTGCGCGAGGGCGAGATCGTCGAGATGGAAGAGGTGCGCCGAGGAGCGCGCGAAGGAAGCCTGGTGCTGGTGGACGCGCGCAGTCCCGAGCGCTACCGCGGGGACGTGGAACCGATTGATCCGAAGGCCGGCCACATCCCGGGCGCCCTGAACCATCCGTGGGAGCAAGGGCTTCGGGAGGACGGCACGTGGCGCTCGCCCGAAGAGCAGCGCGCGCGTTTCCGGGACCTGTTGGAGCAAGCCAAGCCCATCGCTGTCTACTGCGGATCGGGCGTGACGGCCTGTTCCACGCTCTTCGCGCTCGAACTCGCAGGCATCCCGGCGAAGTTGTACCCGGGGAGTTGGAGCGACTGGGTCTCGTATCCTGACAATCCCGTCGCCACAGGGGACGAACCAGGGGCGTGGTCGCCATGAGGACGCTTGGCGCCATCGAGGCAAGGGAGCGGCTCGAGGCGTGGCGCGGCTCCCGAGTGTACGTGCATCTCGAGGTGAATCCGGAGGCGTATGTGCGAAACGCGAGCGCGACGCTCGATGAGGTGGGTGTGTTCGGCGACGGGCTGTACCGCCTGCACCTTCGTTTTCGCGATCCCGACGGCCTCCTTTACATCCAGGACGTGACCGAGTTTGTCGAAGACGGATCGGCGGTTGTCGCCATGGGCCTGGATGGCCAGCATCGCGTTCGGCAGACAGTGACCGTGAGCCTGGTGCCGCTCGACGTGGGAAAGGTGGAATGAGCGCATGGCGACCGTCATCGGCGTGTTCGCCCACCCGGACGACGAAACGTTCATCGCGGGGGGCACCTTCGCCCGACTCGCGGCCGAGGGGCACCGCGTCGTCATCGCTTGTGCGACGCGCGGGGAGATGGGCCGCCGCCTCGGCGTGCCGCTCCGAGCCACCCGAGAGTCGCTCGGCGCGCTTCGCGAGCGGGAGCTTCGGGACGCGTGCGACGCGCTCGGCGTGAGCCGCCTCGTGCTTTTGGGCTACCGAGACAAAGAGGTGGAGATGGTGCCGGAGAGCGAAGGCGTGTCGCGGATCGAGGCGCTCTTCGCCGAGGAGCGACCCAATGCCATCGTCACGTTTCACGATCCGCTCGGCGGCCACCCAGATCACGCGGCCATCGGGCGCTTGGCGACCGCGGCGTTTGCTCGATACCGGCGCACGAACGACGCCGCGCGCCTGTTCTACCTCGCGTGGGGCGACGATCTCGCTGCCTTCCGGCGATACCCGCAGCCCGCAAAGGCGCTCGTCGAAGTGGACGTGCGCGCGTATCGAAAGCAGAAGCTCCTGGCGTTTCGAGCGCACCGCACGCAGTCGGAACTCGACGGCGCCATTTGGGGAAACGAGGAGAAGGCCATCCGCCGCATGCGGGATCGAGAATACTTTGTGTTGACCCAGGGGCCGACACTCAGCCGCCCGGGAACGTTGACAGACTGAAAGCGGGGCGAACTACATGTACGACATCTATGGAGAAACTGCACTGCCCGGGGACGTGCGCGAGCGCCTGCGCATCACGCGCGATCTCGCCCAAGCTTTTCACCAGCGCGCGCCCGAGCACGATCGGGCAGGCGACTTTCCGTTCGAGAACATCGAGGATCTGAAAACGTCGGGTTACGTGCGCTGGACGGTGCCGGTGGAATACGGGGGGCTCGGCATCAGCCTCGAGGAGATGCTGATGCATCAGGAGATGCTGGCTAGAGGCGACGGATCGACCGCACTCGCCATCGGCTGGCACGTCGGCATTCTGCTTCACCTGCGCGAGACGGGGGCGTTTCCGGATGAGCTGTTTCGCATGGTGTGCGAGTCCGTGGTGAAGGAGGGCGCGCTCATCAACAGCTGCGCCACGGAGCCCGCCACGGGCAGCCCGAGCCGGGGCGGCAAGCCGGAGACCACCGCCGTGAAGGTGCCGGGCGGGTACCGCATCACGGGCCGCAAGACGTTCGGCACGCTCTCGCCGGCGCTCACCTGGATCATGGTCACCGCCACGGTGGCGGACGAGAACGTGGTAGGGCAGTTTCTCGTCCGGCAGGAGGATGTGGAAATTGTCGAGACGTGGGACACGCTCGGCATGCGAGCGACGGGCAGTCACGACATTGTGCTGAGGGACGTGTTTGTGCCAGACGAGCGAGTTATCGTCATCCAGCGCCCGGGCGTCAAGGCGGAGCGCCGGCCGGATGGAAGCGGATGGCTCCTCCACATCCCAGCGTGTTACCTCGGCATCGCGCTCGCCGCGCGCGACTTTGCGCTCGAATATGCCGCGACCTACCGGCCCAACAGCTTGCCGCACCCCATCGCGGAGGTCCCGCACGTCGAGCAGAAGCTCGGCGAGATGGAGCTCAAGCTGCTCGCCGCGCGCACGCTCCTGTACGATCTCGCCCGCCGTTTCGATGCCGCTTCGCCGGAAGAGCGCGCCCAGTTGCAACCCCAGTTCGGCGCGGTGAAGACGCTCGCGACGAACGCCGCGAACCAGGTGGTGGATCTCGCCATGCGGGTGGTCGGCGGCCGCAGCCTGTCGCGCGCGCTGCCGCTCGAGCGATACTATCGGGACGTCCGGGCCGGGCTGCACAATCCGCCCATGGACGACGTGGTCTACCGCAACCTGGCGAAAGCCGCGCTCGCGCGTCGAACGGCGAAAGAAGAGAAGCACTGAACTCCGCATGCTGCGCGCGGGTCACGACGTCTTCACTTTGGCGAAGTCGATGTAACCCGCGGTCCCGCTGCGGTCGACAAACAGGTCCACGGCCTCGTAGTCTTGGCCGTCGAATCGGATCTTCCCGCTCGCATCGTAGAGGACGCCCTGCGGCGTCCTCTGCTTCACGCCGATCCCTGGAAAGAGGAGCTGCTCGCGACCACTCATGTACAGGTTGGCCGTGTAGATCACCTGTCCGTTTTGGACGTGCTTCTCCAAATTCCATGCCTCGCCTATCGAATCGGTCGGCACGGGCTTCGCGTTGACGTGGATGCGAATGCCTCCGGCCGGGAGCTTGTCGTAGCTCGGCGGGTACGGCACGCTGCCGCCGATGCGGATCTTCACCAAAAGGACGGCGAGCACCACGATAAAGATCCAGAAGTACTGGCGAAAGCGGGCGTCGCGCAACGTCTCGCACCTTCTTTACGATTCTTGGATTTGAATCGATTCAATGTACGCGGTTTTGAGCGGATAGCTGTCCTCCTGCGTCATCGGATTCGTGGTCACCGGTATGGCGGCGATCTTGTCGATCACGTCCATTCCAGAAATCACGCGTCCAAATTCCGTATACCGGTTGTTGGGCGGCTGGAATACCTGGGTGTCGTTCGCCGTGCAGATGAAGAATTGACTGCCGCCCGTGTGCGGCTGACCCGTGTTCGCCATCGCCACGATGCCTTTGGTGAACGGCACCTGGTGGCTCAGTTCGTCCGGGATGGTGTAGCCCGGCCCGCCCGTGCCGTTGTTGAGCGGATCGCCCGTCTGAATCACAAAATTTTTGACGATGCGGAAAAACGTGCAGTCGTGATAGAAGTTGTGTTCCGCGAGGAACACAAAGTTGTTGACCGTGATGGGCGCCTCTTTGGCGAACAGCTCGATGGTGAAGGTGCCGTAGTTGGTGTGAACGATGGCGTCGTACGTCTTGTTCGGGTTGATCATCATCTTGGGCATGCTCGACCATCGCTCGGTCGTGGTGTGAAGATACGGCGGATTGGCGGTATCGAGCGTCTGTCCGGTGCCATTCGACGCCTGGTTCACGGCGTTCTCGTCCAGCGCGTTCGTCCCCTGGTCGGGCGAAGCGGTTTCGCCGGACGTTCCACAGCCAGCGAGCGTGAGGATGGCTGCGAGCGAGGTAGCCATGAGCAAGGTGCGACGTTTCATGCCTCTGCCTCCTCCATGAGCTTGGACCCTCGGTCATGATATCACAAGCTCCCTCTTTTCCATGCTCATACCGTCCACCGCTGACCCCGGCGCGGCTCAAGGGCGAAGGTTCAACCGCTCAAACACGGCGCGGTGAAACGCGCGCGGGTCGGAGCCATCCGATGAAATGAGATTGGCGTCGATCACGACGGGGCGCGATTCGAAAATGGCGAAGTGAAACAGGGGCTTGTGCGCCTCCACGAGGGCTGGCGGCGCCGTGAATCGAAGGCCCCCCAAGATCCCGGCGGAAGCCAGGCAAAGAAGCCCTTCTTCCGAAGCGGCGAAAAAGCCGCCCGTCGTCGAGAAGCGGCGCAGGTAACGGTGCAGCCGAAGATCGCTCCAGATATCGGCTTCGTACAGTCCGCCGGGGATGATGCACAGTCCCGCATCGGGCGGAACCGGCTCTTCCACGCCGCCGTCCGCCTGGATGACGAGCCCCTCCGCCGTATGCCACCACCGCCCTTCGAGCGTGATGACGCGTGCCCGGCGGTGCAATCGCCGAAGACCTTCAAGGACAGGGGCCACGTCGGCAAGGCGAGACCCCGGCAGGCCGACCAATACAGATCTCATGGCGGGGCTTGTCCTCTCGTTCGATGGGAGTCAATCGTATCGTAACAGAATGGACGGGATCGCACATCCCCATCGGGGTTCCTCGACGGCAAGCGACGTGGTAGTCTCTGATCTTGCGGACGCCAGGTGGGGGAGGGACGGCCGTTGTGCTTGATGTGACCGACATTCTCCGCGGACTGAATCCCGAGCAGCGAGACGCCGTCACCACCACGAGTGGCCCGCTCCTCGTGGTTGCCGGGGCGGGCAGCGGCAAGACGAGCGTGCTCACGCGGCGCATCGCGTATCTCATTGCGCACGCCGGCGTCGCGGTACACGAGATCCTCGCCATCACGTTCACGAACAAGGCGGCGCGTGAAATGAAGACGCGCATTCGCGATCTCATCGGCCCGCGGGCGGACGACCTGTGGATGGGGACGTTTCACAGCGTCTGTGTCCGCATTCTGAGGCGCGAGGCGGATCGGCTCGGGTATCAGCCGAATTTCACGATTCTCGACTCGGAGGATCAGGAGGCCCTCATCCAGCAGTGCCTGCTCGATCTCGGCTACGATGTCAAGGCGCACGACGCGCGCTCTATCAAACACCGCATTTCCCAGTGGAAGAACGAGGGCGGTGAACGCGTCGTCCAGGAGTCCAACCCGTCGGATCTCATCGCGGATCGGGTAATGGAGCTCTACACCAAGCGCCTCTTCGCCGCCAACGCGATGGACTTCGACGATCTCATCGGGAACACGGTCCGGCTCTTCGAGGCGCACGAAGACGTGCGTCAGCGGTACCAGGAGAAGTTCCGGCACGTGCTCGTGGACGAGTATCAGGATACGAACGGCATCCAGTTCCGCCTGCTTCGTCTGCTGTGTGCCAAACACCGCAACCTGTGCGCCGTCGGAGACGCGGACCAGGCCATCTACGCGTGGCGCGGGGCGGACAGCGAGCACATGTTGCGGTTTGAACGCGATTTTCCGGATGCGAAAATCGTGTTGCTGACGCGCAACTACCGTTCGACGCAGGAAATCTTGGATGCGGCCAACAGCGTGATCGCCCACAACCCAAGGCGGCGCCCCAAAGAGCTTCGTTCCACGCGCGGGCACGGCGATAAGCCGCTGGTGGTGCGGCTGCCCGATGGCGCGGCTGAGGCACGGTACGTCGCCGAAATGATCGACGAGCACGTGCAAAATGGAGGACGGTACGAGGACTGCGCCGTGCTGTACCGGGCCAATGCGCAGTCGCGCGCTATCGAAGAAAAGTTGCTCGAGCGCGCCATTCCCTACACGGTCGTGGGCGGCATGACCTTCTACGACCGGCGCGAGGTCAAGGATGTCCTCGCGTATTTGCGCGTCCTCGTCAATCCGCAGGACGAGATCTCGCTCCTTCGGATCATCAACCGGCCGAAGCGCGGGTTGGGCGACACAGCGGTGGACAGGTTGCTCGAATTTGCCCACGCCGAGGGCATCTGTTTGTACGAGGCGCTTGCGCGCGGGGAAGAGGCGGGGCTGTCCGAGCGGGCGGCGGAGGCCGCGCGCCAGCTTCACGCCACGCTCGACGAACTCGTGCTCTGGATGGAAGGCATGGCCGTTTCAGAGTTTTTGGCGGAGGTCTTACACGCCACGCGCTACCGCGAGATGTATCTTGAGTCGGGCAAGAAGGAGGACCTCGCTCGCGTGGAGAATATCGACGAGCTGTTCAGCGTGACGCGATCGTTCGACGAGCGGCGGGGAGGGAGTGTGGCGGAGTTCCTTGCGGAGGTGAGCCTGCTCTCGGACATCGACAAGGAGCGCGATCGCGGCAAGGGGTCCGTCAGGCTGATGACGCTGCACGCGAGCAAAGGGCTCGAGTTCCCCGTGGTGTTCCTCGTGGGCATGGAGGAAGGCTTGTTTCCTCACGCGCGCTCGGTGGACGATCCGCTGCGCATCGAGGAGGAGCGCAACCTCTGCTACGTCGGTCTCACCCGCGCGATGGACAGGCTCGTGCTCACACACGCCGCCTGGCGCACGCTGTACGGTCAGACCGTGGCTCGCGAACCTTCCCGCTTCTTGGCCGAGATCCGCGAAGACCTCGTCGCGCGCGTCGATCTCGCCGAGGCGCTTGAACCGGCGGTCCTGCGCCCTGGGGATAGGGTGGTACATCCCCAGCATGGGCAGGGCATCGTGGTGGCGGTCGATGCCCGCGCGGAAGAGGAACGCGTGCAAGTGATGTTTCATCCATCCATAGGGATGAAATGGGTGTCGAAGAAGGGATTACGGACGGACGGGGCCGTCGTGGTACAATGAGACGAGCGCATCTGCGCCGCTGGATTTGCCATCACAGGGGGCTACCGCTTTGACGTACTGGATCATCGTCTTCAGCGTGCTCGCAGCGTTGATCGCAGCGTACACCGCCTTTTATTTCTGGGCGCGGAAGCGCCAGCGCCAGTTTGACGAGCAGTTTCTGGCGCACAAGCAGCGCCTTGAGGTCTTCGTCCTTTCGAAGCGGCGCGTCCGTGAGCGCGGCAAGCAGGGCATCGCGCGCTTTGTGCCGCTCACGACGTACCAGGTGGTCGGGCGGGTCACGCTTGGGCAGACCATGAAGGGCCTGTACGTGCACCGCACGGCGAACGTCACGTTTCGCACGACCAAAGAGGAGTACGACAAAATTGAGGTGAACCGCAAGTACCGCATGGACATTGCCGGTGACTTCATCGGCAACGTCGTCGCCGAGGTCACCAACAAGCGCCGCCGCGAGCTGGAGAAGAAGCGGCAGGGAGAGACGGCGAGTCGGGCGAAGGGCATTCGGCGCTTCTCGTTCGCCCGGCGCAAACCGGAATGAGCCGCGCAATTGGGCGGGCACTTGCATAGTGTGATGTCGACATCTGCGAGGGAGGTCGACATCACCATGCCCGATGGAAACCGTCCCCGCCGCGCGGGTCCCAGGCGCCCGCGCGCGCGGGCTCATGCGAAGCCCACCAAGGCGCGGCAGCCGGCTGCGCGCGCGCCTGTGGCGGAAGAGGTCAGCTATCGCCCCCGCCGCCCCGAAGACGACGACTGGATTGTGCAACTCGCTCGCCGAGAACTAGGCGGCGTGCACGAGCAGGTGTTTGGCGAGCCATTTCCCGAGGCGGAACTTCGCCAGTACCTTCAGACTGGGATGCCCACGGTCGTGATCGAGCGAAACGGCCGGCCCGTGGGATTCTATTCCTACCTGCCGAGCGCCGAGGGGAAGGTCCACGTGAGCGCGCTGGTGATTGACTCGAAGTTCCAACGCAAGGGCATTGGCCGCAGGGCGATGGAACACCTCGAGGCGGAAGTCCGGCGCATGGGGGCGCACACGCTCGAGATTTTCATCCAAGAGGTGAACCCGAGGAGCCTCGCGTTTGCCAAGCAGTTGGGCTTCCGCGAGGTGGCGCGCGTGGAACCGGGAACGCTGGTGCTGTGGAAGGTCGTCTCGTCGGGGCCCGTTCGTTCGCCCATGCTCGGGCCGTTTTGATCCGCGAGGTCGAGCCTCGTTTGGACAGGTGGGTTGCATCGCCGTCGCCTGTGCGCGTATGCTAAAAGCGTATTGGAGGGATGGAACATGACGAGCGATGTGACCTCCACAGAAGCGCGCATTCGCGAGGCGATTGAGTCCATTCGCGAAGCCATTCAGCAGGATGGCGGCGATGTGGAATTTGTCTCGTACGACGACTTGTCGAAGACCGTCTACGTCTCGCTGCAGGGCGCTTGCGTGGGCTGCCCGGCGAGCGTCATGACGTTGAAGATGGGGATTGAGCGCGCGGTCAAGAAGGTAGCACCCGACGTGGAATACGTCGAAGCCGTCTGAGATCGCGCATGGCCCGAACGGGCGCCGCCCTCGCGAGGGCGGTTTTTTTGTACCACAGGCAGATGGGATACAATGGATGGAGGTGCAGCATGGACGTGCGCGTGACACCGGGGGGAGTGGCGGTCTCGCTGCCGCAACCGCCCGGGCCCATGCCCTGTGCGGAGTGGCTCGCCGAGGCGCTGCACGTTCCGCAGGCGCACGTTCGGCATCTGTTTCGGCGCGGGGCCGTTCGCGTGCGGGGGCGCGCGCCGGATCCGGGCGAGATCTGGAGCCGTCCCATCCAGGTTTGGATCGACGAGGATCTCCGGCCTGCGGATGTGGCGTCGACCTCGCTCGCGCCGGTGCGGGTGCTGTACAACGATCCGAGTCTGTTGGTGGTGGACAAGCCCGAGAACCTGCTTGTTCACAGCGACGGGCGTGACGCACCGACCCTCGACGCGCGCGTGCAACACTTTCTGAACGAAGAAGGGGTGGGGCGCGCGTACCACGTCCACCGGCTGGACCTCGGCACGACAGGTTGCGTGTTGTACGCGAAGCATGGGCTCGCGCTTCGCGCGATGGACGCGGCGCTCGCCGCCGGGCAGGTCCACCGCACGTATTTCGCCATCGCGTGCGGGCGCCGCATTCGGCCGGGGGAGATTTTGGCGCCCATTGGGCGGGATCGCCACGTGGCGGGCCGCTTCAGGGTGTCGCGGACGGGGAAGGCCGCGCGCACGCTTGTCGACGTGCTGGACGAGGCGGACCGCGGCGGACGGCGATGGACGCTCGTCCGGCTTCGCCTGGAGACGGGGCGCAGACATCAAATCCGCGTGCATCTGTCGGCGATGGGGGCGCCCGTGGTGGGGGATGTGCTCTACGGCGGGGCCTCGCATCCGGGGCTTGCGCCCGGACAAATCGCGCTGCACGCCGCCCGGCTCCAATTTCGCCACCCGTATTCGGCAGAGGACGTGGAGGTGCGGGCGCCCCTGCCGCTCGCATGGGAGAAGCTCGCCGCCGACGTGGGCCTATCGCTCGGCTGTCTCCAAGGGGAGTGACGTTGTGCCACCTCGCTTGCAACAGGCCTACGCGTTCATGCGCAAACTCGGCGCGAACTGCTTGGCGCACGATATCACGTCGCTCGCGGCCCAAATCGCGTTCTACGCGATGTTCTCGCTTCTGCCTCTGCTCATTCTCGTGATGTATGGGGCGAGCCTCGTGGTTCCCCATCGCATCATGGTGGAGATGGTGCTCGGCGCGCTGAGGCCCTACTATCCCGACCTGCAAAACGCGACGCAGATGTTGGAGGCAAGCCTCAACAAGCTGAGCGACATCGGCGGCCGCGCGGGCGTAGTGACCTTCGTTTCCCTGGCGTGGTCCGCGACGAGCGCGCTGATTGCGGTGCAGCAGGCGCTCGATCGCATCTTCGAGGTGGGCGCGCCGCGTTCGTTTCTCGCCCGCCGGGCCATCGCGGCGCTCTTTCTCGTGGCGCTGGTCATCCTGGCCGTGGTGTCCGCGCTCGCCATGGCGCTCTACCCGTGGGTCGCGCATCATCTTCCGGTCGGCACCCGGCTCGTGACGGCGTTCACGCGCTTTTCAGGCGTCACGCGCATGCTCTATCCCTTGTCGCTCTTTGTCACCTGCTTCGTCGTGTACCGGTATCTCCCGTCGAGGCGGGTCAACCTGAACTGTACCATCCTGGGCGCTTTGGCGGCCACCGTATTGCTCGATCTCGCCAGGTTGCTGTTTGTGGTGTACGCGGCTCACGCCGTGACGTATCACGCCGTGTACGGCGGGCTGACGGTCGTGATCCTGCTCGTCTTTTGGATGTACATCGCGCTCATCATTCTGCTGTTGGGCGCCGAGATCGCGTGGTTGCTCGAGCAGTTCGGGGGAGAAGCAGGAGGTGGTGAGCCGTGATCCGCGCGTTTGAAGGCGCGTTTCCCGACGAACTGAGCCTCGTCGGCATGGTCTTCTACGCCTATCACGGCGTGTATCCAGAGGAGCGAAAACTCGGCCAGCGGTTCACCGTCGACGTCCGCATGCACGGCGACTTTCGCCGCGCCGGCGAGACGGACGATCTCGACCACGCCGTGAACTACGCCGCGGTCTACGACGTGGTCCGCGCGGCCGTCGAGGGGGAACCTGTTCAGCTCATCGAGGCGCTGGCCCAGCGCATTGCGAGCAAGGTGCTCTCCACCTTTGCCCTGGTCGGCGCGGTCGAGGTTGCTGTGGAAAAGCCCGGGGCGCCGGTGCCGGGTCCCATGGAGACCGTGCGCGTGGTGGTGCGCCGCGCCCGCTGAAGCTATGCCAGGCGGCGATACAGTTGCGTCGCGCAATAGAAGAGAATTGGCGTCACACCGAAGCGGTAGATCCGCCGGCGCGAGGCGACAAGGTGCGCGGCCGATCTCGTCTTGGGATCCGAAAGGTACATGCCCATCAGGCCGTGCACGACGTAGCGGTGAATGGCCCCGCCCGGGAGGTCGGCGGTTCGCTCGACGCTCTCCGCGGCGAACTGCTCGATTCGCGCCCAGGCGCTGGCCGGATCGCGATAGCAGGCGACGAAATTGAAGTCCCCGTGTGCTGCGTCTTCGATGGCGTCGATCCAGTAATCGAGCAGGATGTGCAAGCCGCAGAGGTACGGAAAGTACATCTGATGGAGGCGGTGGACGTCCGCTTGCGCGATGGGTTCGGTGGCGGCGAGAAACAGCGCGAACATCCCCAAGGTTGAGCCGGTGGCGGCTGCCCACTCGTGCCACGCGACTCCTGGGTACGCGGCGAGGTGCTGGCGAGACCAGTTGAGAAGCCTGGATTCGCGTTCGCCGACCGGGGCGTGTTTGTGCTCCTGAAGTTCGCTGTATCGGCGCGCGTACCAGTCGACCTGCGATTCCACCGCTCGGTAATGCGGGAGTTGCTCCAGCGCGCGTTGGCAGGATCGGACGAGTGACTCGAGATACCCGCCGTCCTCCCGGTGGCCGTAATGCCGATAGTAATCCGACGGGGGCGTGCCGGGATGGACCGCATCCTGAAGGCTCTGGTGAAGCGTTTGAAACGCCTTTGGATCGCAGACGCCGGCGCGATCGCACAGGTTGTCGAGATAGTCGCTGATGGTCTGGAGCGACACGATGGCCTGCACGAGGTGGGGCATGTGGTTCGGCTTCGCGGCCGCGTAGACGGCCCCGCCGTCGGCGTGGAACTGCTTGTCTCGCAGGCTTGCGAGCGCCTGTTCGCGCAGGAGTTCATCGGGGATGGACTCCGCTCGCACGCGCCATTGAGCGAGCTCGGCGCGCACGAGCGGCATCACGCGTCGAAACAGCCGGTACAAAAACTGGCTCTGGCTGAGTTTGGAGCCCTGGGGCATCCTTCATCCTCCGTTCCAAGGCGCTTCACCTGCGGTCCAACAGTTCCAGGAGCTGCTGGAACCATCCTGCGCCTCCTCCGCTCCCTAGACTACCCGAAGGCGCAGATTTTACGCTCGCGCCGTTCTGGGGCGCTGGGTTGGGAGCCTCTTGCGGCGGCGATGCGGTTTGCTGCGAAGGGCTCGGCGCGTACGGTGAAAACGGAATGGCGTGGTGATGTACCGGCCAATGCGCGGGATGGTAGGGGTGAAGCGGCACGTGCATCGGGGGCGGGGCTGCAGGCGGAAGAAGACCTCTGCGTTTCATGCCGTGATGGAGCATGGTGAACAGCGTGCGCACCTTCTCATCCTGAGCGATGTTGAACGCGAGCCCGCCGAACTTGATGAAGGAATCGAGTTTCACGTCGACCACCTCCCGCCGTCACCCCGATCGTATTCGGCAGGCAGGTCGCGTCATCGCGGCGTTTACCGGGTGTCGAGTGGGAAGAAGCGCGGCAGACGTGGGCCGTCGTGCAGAACCCGCGGATTTCACGTATCATGGGTGGAGAACTTCAGCGAGAGAGGAGAACCGCGATGTCGAGTGTGAGTACCGTCGCGCCCCGGTTCGCGCAGCGGTTTCTCGAGGTCGCCGATTGGCTCGAGGAAGCGGGCGCTTCTCGATATGCGGATCGCATCCGCAGCATCTTGGCCGATCGTGGGGCCGTCACCACGTACACGGCGGCCTTCTGCGGCCTGTTTTCCGCGGGCAAGTCGAGCCTCGTCGGTGCGCTGGCCGGCAAGCGCCTGAGGACCGGCGCCAATCCGACCACAGCCGAGGTAGAGGCCATTGAGGTGCAAGTCGAAGGCGGCACGTTGCGGCTGCTCGACACCCCAGGCATCGATTCCACGGACGAGCGGCACCGAGAAGCCACGATGAATGCGCTGTACCAGGCGGACCTCGTCGCCATCGTGACGGACTACCAGCACGTCGAGGCGGACGCGAACCTCGAGCTGCTGCAGATGTTTGCCGACAGCGACAAGCCCCGTCTGTTCATCGTGCACCAGGTCGACAAGCACCTCGAAGTCGAGATGCCGTTTGAAGAATTTGCCGAGAGCGTGCGCGAGCTGGCTTCGGACTACGGCGTGGATGTGTCGCGCGTCTTTTTCACGGCTGTGAAGCCCTCGGCGCACAGCCAACTGGATGAGCTTCGCGCGTTCCTCGTCGCCACTGCCGAAGAGGCCCTCCAGACAGACGGCGAGCCCATGATTCGCCGGCTGGTCGAGGTCGCTCGGGAAGGCGTGACTGCCTGTTACGAGTCTGGCTGGCGCGATCGAGCGCGGGCCGTCGAGGAGGTCATGGGCCGGGCGCCGCAAACCCTCGATGAGGCTCGCGAGTGGCTGTGGGACGCGAGGCGCCGCGCGGACGCCGCGAAACAGGAAGAAGCGGAGCAGAGACAGCGCCTGATGGCGCACGTCACCTCGCTCTGCGACGGCTGGCTCCGAGCGGTCGATCTCGCCCAAATCGCGCCGTATGAGACAGCGGAAAAGGGACGGAGGTACATCGACAGCCTGCGCCCAGAGTTCAAAGTCGGCATGTTTCGATCGGCGAAGAAAACGGAGGCGGAGCGAGACGCGAGGCTGAAGGCGTTTGTGGACGATCTCGCCGAGAAAGTGGAGAACTTCCTCACGCGGCCGCTCGCCGCCCAGATGGCTCAGCAGATCCGCGAGGTGGGACTGCAGGCGGCTCATGAAGAGCGGCTCATCGAGCGATGCCAGGCGCTTGGCGTGCGCGTCGATGCGGCTTACGTTCAAGCGTGCGTCAAGCCGGGATCGCTCGTCTCCGCGGAGTACGGGCACCAGTTTGTGCGGGACGTGCAAGACAGGGTGCGCCGCGAGGTGCGTGCGAAGGTGCAGGAGATTGGGGAGGCGCTTGTGCGAGCGATGGAGGAGCGGATTCGGTTGGAAGAAGAGGAGCGAGCGCCTGAGCGGGATGCCGCCGAACGCCGGTGTCAGCTTCTGCGCGGCTATGTCGAGTTCGGCGAGCAGTACGAGAGCGCGCTCGCGGCGGTGACGCAAGGGGAGGTGCCGCGCGGTGAGTGAACGGGATCGCGCGCTTGAGCGCCTTCGCGAAATGCGCTCCCTCGTGGCGGGCATCGAGGGGGTGGACCTGCGGCCGCTCCTTCGCGCCATCGAGCGGCTGGAACAAAAGTCCATCACCATCGCCGTGTTCGGCGCGTTTTCCGCCGGAAAGTCGTCCCTTTTGAACGCGCTTCTCGGCCGGCCGCTTCTCGCCGTGTCCCCGCAGCCCACGACAGCGGCCATCACGAGCGTTCGCCCCGCGGACGGCGGCCGGGCCTCCGTGCGGATTACGGCGAAGTCCCGCGACGAACTGTGGCAGGACGTGAGAGCCCTGTTGGACGCGCTAGGTCAGCGGGCGTCCGATCTCGACGACGCCGTTCGGCTCGCGTCGAGCCTCTCGCCCGCCAAGTTTCCGATTCACCTGCGGCGACACGTCCGCTTCTTGAAGGCGCTCGCCGAGGGCTACCCGGAGATGGGGCCTCGCATGGGCGAGCAGTGGGAGGTTTCGTTGGAGGAACTCCGCGACTTTTCCGCCGACGAGAAGCGGGCGGCGTACGTCAGCCAGGTGGACGTCTGGGCGGACTCCCGCCTCGGCGAGCGCGGCTTCATCTTCGTGGACACGCCCGGCGTGGACTCCATCCACCGCCGCCACACGAACGTGGCGTTCCAATACATGCGCGAGGCGGACGCGATTGTCTTCGTCATGTACTACACGCACGCGTTCAGTCAGGCGGATCGGGAGTTTCTGCTGCAGCTGTCAGGGGTGCAGGACGTCGCGGGGACCAACAAGCTCTTTTCCGTCGTGAACGCGGTCGATCTCGCCGAGAGCGAGGAGGAGCTTGCGGCCGTGCTCGAGCGGGTCAGCCAGGACGAGCGCAGGCTCGGCGTCCGCGAGCCGAGGGTGTACCCCGTTTCGGCGCAGCTTGCCCTGGCAGCTCGAGTGCTCGCGGCCAATCCGCATGACGAGCCGGCGCTGGAGATGGCGCGCGCTCGCCTTGGGCGCCCCGATTTTGAGCCGACCCGAGATGCCGTGATGGACCTCGAGCGCCGCGCGGGCCTGGCCGCGCTCGAGGCGGATTTGACGGACTTTTGCGCGCGTGAGGCGGACAGACTTGCTCTGGACCTCGTCGAGCGCACGCGCCAGGCTCTGGTGCGCGACGTCGAAGCTCTCCTCGAGAAGCTGACCATCGCGCTCACCGCCGATCAAGCGGCGCGCGACGCGGAGCGGGCGCAAATCGCGCGCGCTCGCGGGCTGGTCGAAGAGGCAGCGTCCTCCGTTGAGGCGCGGGCTTTGCCTCCGCTCGCAAGGGAGCTCGAGGAACTGCTCTTTCACGCGGGGGAACGCGTGCGGTTCGCGTATCGCGACATGTTCCGGGAGGCGTTTCACCCTGGCCGGTTCCGCCTTGGGAATCCGCAGGACAAGCTCCGCGAAGCCGCGCGCGAATTTGCCGAGGCTCTAGGCCGTCGGCTCGAGATTGAGCTTCGGACGTTCGCCCTTCGCGCGGAGCAACTGGCAGCCAAGGCGGCGGGCCAAGAGGCCGCCCGGCTCGCGGAGGGCTGGCCTGTCCACGCCGTTCCCGTGCGGGAGCCGGACGTCGCCCTCGACCTTGCGACGGCCGACGAAGTCATCTCGTTTGACGAGGGTGTGCTTGCGCCGCACTTCCGTCACTTCCGCTCGCCGAAGCAGTTTTTCGAGGAGGGCGGACAGACGGCGATGATGGACGCGGCCATGCCTGCCGTGATGGATCAGGTGAAAAGGAAGCTGGAAGAGAGCGGAGGTCGCGTGGCCAAGCGCGCCGAAGCCGCCCTGACGGAGTCGCTGCGCGCGTTTTACGCCGATCTCGCCACGTCCCTCGACGCTTTGGCCGCCGCCCTGGACCAACCGGTGGATCCGGCGGAACGGGATCGGCTCGCGGCCGTCCTCGCGTCGCTCCGGTCCGCCGCAGGGGCCGACGTTTGAACATTCGGTTTGTCGCCCGCGTGGCGGATGGTTAGAATGGTGTAGCGAGAAGGCCTGCCAAAGGGGAGATTGTGCATGCGGCGTCGACGTTGGGAATACGAGGACTGGCCGAGCGGGAACCGGCGATGGAGCGTGTGGCTCGCAGGCGGTACCGCGCTTGTCGCAATCAGTTACATCCTCGGCATCTGGACGGGCGCTGCGCTCACGCGCGGTCATTCGCAGACCACCGTGGAGTACATTCCTCCTCAGACGGGCAACACCACGAGCACATCCGGGGCGCTTACCCCCATTCCTGGCGTCGACAATACGACCATCGTGACGCAGATCTACAATCGCGTCAAAAACAGTATCTTTACCATCACCGCGGTGTCCGGAGGAAAACCCACGTCGAGCGACGCGGAGGAGGATATCGGCACCGGCTTCCTGATCGATCACAACGGGGATCTCTTGACCAACGCGCACGTCGTGGGCTCCGCCACCACGGTGCAGGTGTCTGGAGACAACCGGCAGTTCGTGGGGCGCGTGATCAACGCGGATCAACTGGACGATCTCGCCATCGTGCGCATCCCTGCGCCGAAGTCGCTGCAGCCGCTGCCGCTTGGGTCGGTCAAATCTCTCCAGCCCGGCAGCCTCGTGATCGCCATTGGCAATCCGTTCGAGCTGACCTCCAGCGTGAGTTCGGGCATCGTGAGCGGGCTGAACCGTTCCATGTCGGAGTCGAACGGCCACGTGATGAACGGGATGATCCAGACCGACGCGCCGCTCAACCCGGGTAATTCGGGCGGGCCGCTGCTGAACGCGGCCGGACAGGTGGTCGGGATCAACACCCTGATTGAGAGCCCCATCGAGGGATCCATCGGCATCGGGTTTGCCATTCCGATTGATCGTTTCATCCAATTGGAGCCGGAATTGCTCGCGGGCAAGCCCGTGGCGCACGCGTGGCTTGGCATCGAAGGCATGGACATCGACAGCCTGATGCAGGCGGCGCTGCACCTGCCCGTGTCGTCGGGGGTCTACGTGACGCAGGTGACCCGGGGCGGTCCCGCGGCGAAGGCCGGACTGCGCGGGGATTCCAACGCGGCGAAACTGAACAGCCTGAGCGAGTCGGCCAATCCGTACACGGCGCTCAAGGGGAACGGCGATATCATCGTCGGGATCGACGGCAAGCCTGTGGCGAGCATCGAGCAGCTGACGCAGTACATCAACCAGGACGAACCTGGTCAGACCGTGGTTCTCACGGTGCTGCGCGGCGGGAGGACGCTTAACGTTCGCGTCACGCTCGGGACGTGGCCGTCCGGGCACAATCCGTGAACCGAACGGCCACGCGGCCCGTCCTTTGGACTGGAGTCACGGCTGCAGGCGAGCGTTGCGGACGGCCTGCTTGCGCTCCTTGGCGGCGTGCGACTGGTGAAACATCTTGAGCAGCGCCCGCTTTTCCAGCCGGGACACATAGGAGCGGGAGATGTCGAGCGAGTCGGCCACTTCGTTCTGGGTCCATTCTCGCCCGTCGGCGAGGCCGAATCTCAGCTCGATGACCTTGCGCTCGCGCTCGTCCAGGACGTCGAGCAATTGGCGCATGGTGTTGAGTTCCATTCGGCGCGACACCTCGTCCTCCGTGGAATCGCTCTCGGAAAACAGGATGTCGCCGATGGTGATCTCGTTTCCCTCCTTATCCGTTCCGATGGGGCTGTACAGCGACACGTCCTTGCGCGACTTGCGCTGGGCGCGCAGCTGCATCAGAATCTCGTTCTGGATGCAGCGCGCGGCGTAGGTGGCAAACTTGGTTCCTTTCGACGGTTGATAGGTGTCTACAGCTTTGATCAAGCCAACCGTGCCGATGGAAATCAGGTCATCCTGATCGATCCCGGACGTATCGAACTTCTTGG
>NZ_BCRQ01000043.1 GCF_001552675.1 Alicyclobacillus sendaiensis NBRC 100866 | reverse complement strand
GACACGGACCAACGTGAAAATGCGCTTGCAACATTTCCTGCATTGATCTACAGTCGGATTAGAATTGATTTCATACTGAAAGAAATGAATGTGCCTTGCGGTCTGGTCGCAATTCGTTCAAGCGAAAGGGGATACGTGCGAGTGCCCATGAAAGCGTCTCCACCGCTTGTGCGCAGGCTGAATGAGCGGCGTATTATGAACGCGCTTCGCGAGCACAAGCGCTTATCCCGTGCCGACCTTGAACGGCAGCTGAATCTTTCAGCTCCGACCATTTCGCGCATTGTGGACAAGCTATTGCATGATGGATGGATCCGTGAGCTGTACCCAGGGGAAAGCCAAACGGCTGGGCGCAAGCCCATTCTATTGGACATCAATCCGGAGGGCTTCGGAGCTCTAGGGATTGAGTTGGGCCGAGGGATGACGCGGATCGTCTATACCAATATGCTGGCTGAACTTCGCTCGTCGCGGATTATCTGGCGCACCGCTGAGGGGGCAAAAGACCTGGCTCAGATGGTTCGAGCTTTTCTTGCCGAAGAACGCCTCACAGGGGAACGGCTCATCGGGATTGGTGTGGCAGCTCCCGGAGCCTCTTTCCCGAACCGAGAGATGATTGTCCCAGCTCCCGATCTAGGCGCGGGGTGGTCCGAACCGCAGGGCGCACAATATCTGCGGGATGAGTTTGGCGTTCCCGTTTACTTCGCAAACGATGCGAACGCCGCGGTGCTCGCGGAGACATGGTTTGGCGCAGCCCAAAGCGCGCAACACGTAGCCTTCGTGCTGGCGGACGTGGGACTCGGCGCTGGGCTAGCTGTGTCGGGTTCCATTTATGAAGGTTCTGCGCGGAAGGCGGGAGAATTCAGCCATACCATTGTCAATCTTGAATCGGATATAAAATGCGAGGATGGCCATACCGGATGTATCGAGAGTCAGGCCTCGGCAAAAGCCATATTCGCTCGCTTGAAAGCCCTTCGCGAGGTACATGTCAACGAAACCATTGAGCATGTAGTTCATCGAGCCAGTGCGGGAATCGAGCCGGACGCAAGTGTGATCGACAAGGCCTTTCGATATCTGGCGGCTGGTATCGCAAATCTTGTGCGCGCCTTCGATCCAGAGGTGGTGGTGTTGGGGGGGCGCATGGTCATGACATCACGGGTCGCCTACGAGAAATTGCGAGGATATGTGCACGACTGCCTTTGGCCCGAACGAAAGCGTGTCACATGTGCGCGCTTTGGGCTGGATGCTGTCGCCATGGGTGCTGCCAGTCTTGTTCTACAGACTGTGTACGACCACACACAGCTTGTCGGCACATGACATGCACGGACGGCCTCGAGGAGGTGATGAGAACTTCGTTAGGTGAAAAAGAAAGTGTATACATGAATGCCTTGTAAACGCGTGCAGACACTCTGGTCATCCTGCGTGAGAATTGTATACGAGGGGGAGAAGAAAAAATGAAACGGTCAGCGAAGATCGGTTCCGCAATTGCCGGGGCTGCAGTACTCGTTGCGCTTGGGATCGCGGTTCCCACGGCGTTCCATCGATCCACTGCCACGACGCCGTCGAAGGCGGCCGGTTCGGCCAGCACGGCTGGCCCAGTGACGATTACGCTCGGCACTTGGGGTGGTGCTCAAGAAAACCAGCAGCTGCTGCAAATCATCAACAAGATTAATAAAAAGTACAAGGGTAAGTTTGTCATCAAAGATTACAACGTACCAGGGGGCAACTACGACCAGAAACTGAATACGGAGTTCGCGGCTGGCACGGCGCCGGACATCTTTTATGTGGATGACAGCCTCGCGCAGACGTATGCGAGCGAGGGAGTTTTGTTAGATCTCACACAATACATCAACGAGTTCAAATCGAAGTCGTTAGTCGCCAATCCGTCGAATTACTATTCCAACACGCTGGTCGATGTACGATACAATGGCCACTACTATGCACTGCCATGGATTGCACAGCCCGTTGTGATGTACTATAATCCTAAATTATTCCAACAGGCTCATCTGCCTATGCCTTCTCCGAATTGGACATGGCAAGACTTCATGCGAGACGCCAAAAAACTTACCAATCCATCTAAAGGGGTTTATGGGTATCTTCAGTCTAATGGCTGGCCGCCGGTCGAAATGTACATTTGGTCTTATGGTGGGGATATTTACAATGCATCTAAGACCAAGGCGCTGCTCAACACTCCGGCCGACATTAAAGGCCTGACGCTTATGGCCGACATGGTGAAAGAAGGTGTTGTACCTCCACTGGCCAAGCTGGCAAACGTGGACATTGAGGATCTGTTCAGACAAGGAAGAGTAGCGATGTTCGCCGGGGGTGCAGCGGACGGCAACTATGACACGAACGGATTCACAGCAAAGATCCAGCAGATGCCCATGGGGACAACGCACGCCACCGATTTGTACATCGCAGATCTCGCCATTAACGCGCATTCCAAAGTGCCGAAAGAAGACCTGTATCTGGCTTACACGGCATTGTTAGAGGGAATTGATCATTGGAAGATCGTCCCGCCCGTCAAACAGTATGCAGCGAATCTCCAGGACATTGTTGTTCCGGGGGCACCGGGCAATCATACACCGAGCGACCGGATTCAACCGATTCTCGAATCGTTGAAATATGGAAAGGTGATTCCGGTGGTCAAGAATATGGCGAACTACTGGAACATCATGTCGAACGACATTTACCAGCCTCTGTTGCTCGGCCAGATGACACCTCAGCAAGCTGCTGCGAAGGCCGAACAGGATTTGAACGCGAATCTGAAGTGATTTCACCACTCGCCGGAGGTCTTCGTGGCCTCCGGCAGGGAGGGACTTCGATGAAGCGATCTTCTCTCGCGGTGCGTGAATGGCTGACGGGTTACTTGTTTATTAGCCCGTGGCTCATCGGATTCATCGTGTTCACGCTTGGGCCGCTGGTTGGATCACTGTATCTGAGCTTTACGAACTATAACCTCTTGCAACCTCCTCAGTTCATTGGTGCACAAAACTATTTCCAGATGGTTCGTGATCCGGATTTCTGGCAGGCCCTTTCTGTGACGTTTTACTACGCCATTTTTGCCATACCTCTCGATCTGGCCGTTGCGTTGGCGCTCGCAATTCTACTGAACCAGCGAGTTCGGTACATGCCGTTGTTTCGCACGATATTCTACCTGCCGGCTATTCTGCCGCCCGTTGCCACTTCGGTTTTATGGAACTGGATCCTCAATCCCGACTACGGGATACTGAATGCCTTCCTACACGCTTTGGGCCTTCCGCAACCGCAATGGTTGGTCACACCGCAGTGGACGGTTCCGGCGTATATCGTGATGAGTGTTTGGGGTGTGGGCACATGGATGGTGATTTTTCTTGCCGGCCTCCAGGACGTCCCACAGAGTCTGTACGAGGCGGCGGCCATAGACGGAGCGTCGGTGTGGAGGTCGTTCTGGAACATCACGCTGCCCATGATCTCGCCTGTACTGCTTTTTAACCTGGTTCAGGGCGTCATTGGAACTTTCGGCTATTTCACACAAGCCTATATCATGGGAAACGGCGTTGGCGGCTCAAACGCAGGTGTCGACAATGCTGGACTGTTCTACGCTTTGTATCTCTACATTCAGGGATTCGCTGAGCTGCATATGGGGTATGCCTCGGCGCTAGCCTGGGTTCTGTTTTTCATCGTTTTGATACTGACTTTGCTCATTTTCAAGGGGTCCGCCCTTTGGGTCTACTACGGAGGTGAGCGCGATTGACGTACACGCAGGTGTCAGTCATTTCGCGCGATGCGTCCGCTCGGGCTCGGTGGTCGACGCGAGTTCGGCGACTTATCACCTATCTGCTCTTGACGGGCACGAGCATATGCTTTCTCATTCCGTTCGCTTGGCTTGTGATCAGTTCGTTAAAGCCTAATGATCAAATTTTTGTGTTTCCGCCCACGTGGTGGCCGAATCCGGTTGAATGGAACAACTATGCTCAGGCCCTGACTTCCCAACCGTTTGGGCGTTATGCGTTGAACTCGTTATTCATCGCACTGGTCAATGTCGTGGGCAATTTGGTTTCAAACTCCTTCGTGGCGTACGGATTCGCGCGGTTTCGATTTCCGGGGCGCAGGGTGCTGTTCATGCTGCTGCTGGCGACTATGATGGTGCCATCTCAGGTCCTGCTGGTACCGCAGTTTATCCTGTTTCATGACCTTGGATGGATTAACACGTTTCTTCCGTTAACGGTGCCTTCTTTTTTTGGTTCTGCGTTTTACGTCTTTTTGTTACGGCAGTTCTTTATGACCATACCTGTCGAACTGGAGGAAGCTGCCCGTATTGACGGTGCTGGGCCACTGCGAATCTTTTTCTCCGTGGTGCTCCCTCTAATCAGACCGGCATTGACGGCCGTAGCCATTTTCTCGTTCCAAGGAGCGTGGAATGACTTCCTGACTCCGCTGATCTATCTGTCGGATCCATCGAAGTTCACCTTGCAGCTGGGACTGGCTCAGTTCCAGGGCTCTTTCCATACAGATTGGAATCTGATTATGGCAGCTTCGGTCGTCGTGATGCTGCCAATGGCCATCATCTTCTTTGTGGCTCAGAAATATTTCGTCCAGGGCATCACGATGACGGGGACGAAGGGTTGATGAGCGGCCTAGACCCGTACACATCGTTTTCGGAGGAGTCGATTGTGGTGGAGCAAGCAATTGCGAAGAACATCTTGGACTTTCGGTTTTCAAAGTACGAAGGCAATCCGGTTCTTGAACCTGGCCCGCGGGATTGGGAACAAAAGGACGTGTTTAACCCGACGGCCGTTGTTCACGAAGGAAAAGTCTACATGTTTTATCGAGCTGAGGACTTTCAGGGGATGGGAATTTGGAATGGAACTTCGCGAATCGGCCTCGCAATCAGTGAGGATGGATTTAGGTTCCATAAACTTGACCACCCAATTCTCGAGCCTTCAGAGCCGTATGAACTCCCGGGGGGCTGCGAAGATCCAAGGATCACAAAAATCGATGGGCGCTACTACATGACCTACACCGCCTTTGACGGTGTCACCGCCAGGTTATGCTTGGCTTCGTCAGACGATCTCATTCATTGGCAGAAGTATGGATGCATGTTACCAGGTTTTCGAGGCGAGAAGGATGCCGAGTGGTCGAAAGCAGGTGCCATCCTTCCTCAAAAAGTACAAAATAGGTATTGGATGTATTTTGGGGAAGGATACGTGTATCTTGCGTTTTCGGAGGATCTTGTCACGTGGAGCGTGTTGCCGGAGCCGGTGCTTACGCCGCGAGGGAGAGGGTATTTTGACGCCGACCTGGTTGAGCCAGGTCCGTCTCCCATTGTAACCGAAGACGGGATCGTCTTGCTCTACAACGGCGCAGTGGAACTTGCTCCCGGTCATCCGCCTCGGCGGCGGTACGCCGCGGGCGTAGCGGTTTATTCGCTCGATGATCCGAGTCGCTTGGTGTACCGGTCGGAAGTCCCTTTTCTAGAGCCCGACACCGAAATGGAGCGTCGCGGTCAAGTGGATAACGTGGTGTTTATTGAGGGGTACATTACCTTTAATGGCCAGGAACTTCTGTATTACGGAATGGCTGACTCGAGAATTGGAGTCGCAGTTAGAAAATAGACGTCAGGCTTCCAAGCCACAAATGATCACACCAAGAATGGAGTGCCAGCTTTGAAATCTCTGGTGAGCGCCAAGTCGTGCGAGCGATTAGCTCTGGAGTACCGGCACACGCGTGTCATCTATCACGCCGAAAAACTGCGTTTTCTGGGTGTAGAAGGTCGTGACGTCTACAATGTAGCCGCGCCCTTTGCCGATGAAGGACGCGTTGCGATCGCAGCGCGTGTGGAGCCCAGGCACAGCGAACTCTCCGAGGTTATCTTTTTTAGCGACCCAGGAGATGGGGTTTGGAGACCGCTTGAGGATGTGCGCACCTTTCGCGGTCTGCAGGATCCTTTTTATACTAGAATTGGATCTGAACTCGTGTTTGGTGGGGTCGAGGTCTGGACAAATCCCTTTCATCATTATGCGCTTGAATATCGAACGGTGTTTTATCGAGGCAAGCATCTCCGAGATCTCAGGCTGTTTGCGGTCGGCCCCCAATGGATGAAGGATATCAGGCTGGTGGAACTTCCCGACGGCAAAATTGGAGTGTTCACGAGGCCGAACGGTAAGTTCTACGGAGGCCAGGCGCAAATTGGGTGGACCGTCCTGTCGAGCCTCGAGGATCTGTCACCGGAGTCCATATTAAAGGCCGAGTTGCTACCCGATCGATTTAGCCCAGGGGAGTGGGGAGGGGTCAATGAAGCTCATCTCCTTGATGCGAATACGATTGGCGTCGTTGGTCACATCGCATATCGAACGGCAGACGGGAAGTTGCATTACAAGTCCATGACGTTCACGTTGCATCTAAAGGAGGAGCTCGTCACACCCGTGCGAGTCATCGCCGAACGGAACGATTTTCTGCCCGGAGATTCGAAGCGCCCTGAACTGCAGGACGTCGTCTTCAGCGGCGGACTGGTGCGGTATCCCGATGGTACGGCGCATCTATACGCGGGCGTCTCAGATGCCGAGGCTCAGCGAATTTTAATGCCCGATCCTTTCGCGGCGGCACTCCCTACTGTCGAAGAACTCGAAGCTTGATTGCATATCGCCGTGCTGACCTGGAACATCGGCAGGCCATTGCGCCCCATGTCCTCCTCGACTATGCTGGTCCTTGCGAGAGCCCGTTTGGGGCGAAGGAGGACCGTGATGAGCGACGAAGCGGTGATTCTGTACACGGACGGTGCGTGCTCGGGCAATCCCGGGCCCGGCGGTTGGGCGGCCATCCTTCAGTGGAAGGGGCATGTGAAGGAGCTGTCCGGCGGCGAGCCGAATACTACCAACCAACGCATGGAACTGAAGGCCGTCATTGAGGGGCTCAAGGCGCTCAAACGGCCGTGTGACGTGATCGTCCATTCGGATTCGGCCTACGTGGTCAATTGCTTCCAGCAGGGTTGGCACGTGAATTGGCGCAGGAATGGGTGGGTGAACAGCAAGGGAGAGCCGGTCCAAAACCGCGATCTCTGGGAGGAATTGCTCGACGCCATCAACGGCCACCGCGTGCGGTTTGAAAAGGTCAAGGGGCACGCCGGCGTGAAGTGGAACGAGCGATGCGACGAATTGGCTCGGAGCGCCATCCCGCGGTGACGCCCCGCGACAAAATCGCGCTCGCCGAGATCCGTCCCTTGGCCGAGGAGGTCGGGCTCCCGGAGATTGCGGCGACGGACGCCTCTCCCTTTGACGATCTCGCCACTCCCCTGGAGGCCTATGCGGCGCGTGGGCGCACGGGGTTCGAGTGGGACAACGCATCGGAGCGGATGGATCCGCGCTTTTGGCTGCCCGAGGCGAAGTCCATCGTGACGGCGGCGCTTCCCTACCTGACGGAGGAAGGCGCGAGGCAGATGCGCCATCATCCCCGATCGGAACTGCGCGGGCAAACGTCGTGTTACGTGTACGGCGAGGACTACCACCGCGTGCTGTCCGAGCGGTTGACGGAGTTGGCGAAGCGGCTGGAGAAGCTCGTGGGCCGCGAAATCCGGCACCGCGTGGCGGTGGATACGTCGCCTCTGGTCGACCGCCGCGTCGCCGAGCGAAGCGGGCTCGGATGGATTGGCAAAAACGGGATGTTGTTCAGCCCTCGCTATGGATCGTACGTGTTTCTCGGCGCGCTCCTCCTGGATATTGAGATTGAGGATGCCAAGCATCTTCCTCCCGATGTCGGCAAATTCTGTGGCGACTGCGATCTCTGCATGCGCGCCTGTCCGACCCAGGCCTTCGTGGCGCCGGGCGAATTGAGGGCCACCGCGTGCCTGTCGTACGTGACGCAGATGAAGGGAACGATTCCTCGCCCGTACCGCAAGCCGCTCGGCCGACGGGTGTGGGGATGCGACGTGTGCCAACAGGTCTGTCCGCACAATCGCCATCGAGCCCCGGCCTGCGATCCGTCCTTTTCGCCGGACGCCGAAGCCGCGTATCCGGATCTCGTCCGGCTGCTGGAGATGTCCAATCGTCAGTTTCTGCGCGCCTACGGCCGATCCGCCATGGCCTGGCGCGGGGTCCGAACACTGCAGCGCAACGCGCTTGTGGCGCTTGGCAATCTCCGCCGCCCAGAGGCTGTGCCGGTGGTGGCGCGGTTTTTGGCGTCGGATCGCCCGGAGTTGCGCGCAAGCGCCGCGTGGGCGCTGGGCGAGATCGGCGGAGAGGATGCGCTGCGCGAGCTTCAGGCCGCGCTTGGTTCGGAGCAGGACCCTGATGTGCGACAGGAGATGGAGGAGGCCATCGCAAATGTGTCCGCGAGCATCCGCCGTGGGGGCGTTCGACGTGACGAAGAGGGAAGCGGCCATCGCCGCGGTGAGCACGCCGATTGGGGAGATGTGGCTGGTAGCTGAACCGGAAGGCGTCGTCGAGGCTGGATGGACCAGACTCGTGCCGCCGCTTAGGCGGGATGGAGCGCGAGCCTGTGCAAGCCCTGAAGCGCTGGCCCTGGCCGAGCGCGCCGCGGAGGAACTGATGCTGTACTTCGCGGGGCGATTGCGGGCGTTCACCGTGCCGCTCGCGCCCCGAGGGACTGCGTTTCAGTTGGCGGTCTGGGCGTCGCTTTGCGACATCCCCTTCGGCGCGCGGGTTTCGTACCGGGATATCGCGGGCGCGGTGGGACGTCCGCGGGCGGTGCGCGCCGTGGGGCAGGCCAACCGCGCGAATCCGCTGCCTGTCTTCATCCCCTGCCATCGAGTGGTGGGCGCCGATGGGCGCCTCGTGGGGTATGCGGGGGATGCGTTGGATCTCAAGGCATGGCTTCTCGATCACGAATCCCGCGTACTTCGGGCGCAGACACTCTCGTGATTGTCACTCACCGAGGTGTTCCACCTGCTGTCGCAGGCTTGCGAGGAACGCCTGGCGTTTTTCCGCCTGCAGCGCGTACTGCTGAAGTGCCTCGAGCTGACTCGGGTCGGCCCCAAAGTGGTACCGAGCGTGTGCGATCCGCCATGGCAGGTAGGGAAAGCGCAGGATGGCCTCGACGGTGCGGTATTCCGCCTTCGAAATCTTCCGGACCACGTCGAAGTGCAAAAAGCATGCATACGCCAAGTGCCCGTCCCAATGGCCGCGTTCCAGGCTGCGGCGCAGCAGGTGCGCCATATCGAGGGCTCGTGGCGCCGGGCGCGCGAGCTCGAAGTCAATCAGGATCACCTGGTGTTGCGCCGTGTAAAGGCAATTGGGCGGGATGACATCGAGGTGGCACCAGCCGCCGGACGAGCGCTCTGCTTCCAGGTACGCGATCACGTCGCGATCCTCAAACAGCGCCAGGCTTTCGGCCCCATCGCGATGGAGTTCGTCGCGCATGGAGAGCAGCAGTTGATCAAAGGCGTCCTTCTCCCTTTTCCGGTCCGCTCGAAGCCACATCTGGCGCAGATCCCGCCAGCGGGCCTGAAACAGGCCAAACACGTCGTCCACAGCCTCGTCTGGCTGCCAGTCCGTGCGAAAGTTTCGCGTGGCCTCGTGAAACTGGGCCAGGGTGTACGCGGTTTGAGCCACGTGCTCGGGCAGCGCGAAGTTGGCGGGTTGCCCAGACACCCACTCGGTCACGTAATAGGTGAAGTCCCCGTGGCGCACGTAAGGAGCGTTGGACGACGTCGTCACGATGCGAGCGAATTTGGTGAAGCCCTGGGCTTGGGCGTGGCGGAGGCACGCCACCATCGCGCGGCAGTGCTGGGGGGCGATGGTGGAGCGTTTCGCGGCGTAGCGCCGACCCTTGGCGTCGGTCCACACTTCGACAGATCCTTCGGGGTGACGGTGTTGAATGGCGAGATCGTACTTGGCGACGACAGCCTGTGGGATGAGCGGCGTCTGGCTTTGCGAATGCAGCGCGGCTGCATCGGTGGCCGCATCTATGGCGCGTCGGTCAGCCGCCCGCGTCTCCTTCCCGTCTCCTGGAGCCCGTTCGACCGCCGGGATGGCCGGCGAAGCCTCGCGAGGCGCTCGAGGCTCCTCGCCGTCAGCTGGTGGCGCGACCGGCGACGGTTGTGCAAATAAAAACGCGGGGGGAGAAAGCAGTTCCGCGAGCAGATGCTGGAGCCACTCAGGCATGCTGGACTTCTGGCTTTTCATCGGCGGTCCCCCTCCGCCAAAGCCTATGCCTCGAGGCGAAGATTCGGGCGGGCGATGGCCCAGTTGCGCCGAAAAGCGAGGTCGCGTGGGAGGGTACCGACGAGGAACCGCCGCCGCTTCGACTTGCCTCGGCGCAAAGGCCGAGAGGTTGAAGCGGCGGCGCCTGCTTTCTGAGCTGGGGGTCACACGGCGTCGCCAAACGTGCTCCAGACCTCAAGTTTCGTCCGAACCCTGCGGATCACTTCGTCGGTGAACTCGGTGGTCGTCGCCTGGCCGCCGAGATCGGCCGTGCGAATGCCATCGACAATCGACTCGAGCGTGGCCTCGTAAATCGCGCGCGAAACCGTGTGCGCGTCTTTATCTGGGACGTAGTTCAACAGGGCGGCGCCCGCCAAGATCATGGCCATCGGGTTGGCCATGTTTTTGCGGTACAGGTTGGGCGCCGTGCCGTGCGGCGCTTCGGCCATCACGACCTTGGGCTGGAACGACTCGTCGAGCGACAGAAGCAGTGATTCCGATCCGGCGATGGTGCCGAACATCTGCAGGACGAGATCGGACAAGCAGTCGCCGTCGCGGTTGAGCGCCGGGATGACGAGCGCTTCACCCGCGCGCGCCAAGAGCAGCGCGTACGTGGCGTCGATGAGCTGAGGTTCGTAGCGCACATCGGGATACTCCTTGGCCGCGGCGTCCATCTCTTCCTTCAGCATGCCTTCGTAGACGGGACTCACGGTGTATTTGGGGCCGCCAAATACCTTCGCGTGCATGCGGCGCGCGTGCTGAAAGGCGTACTTCGCCACGCCCCGGCAGACGGATCGCGAAATTTTCTCCGTGCGGTACGCCACCTCGTCGCCGTTGTCCAGCTGCTCGCGCCACTCCTTCGCACCGTACGCGTCGTCCACCGCCATGCGGATGACTGAAATGGGCGAGTAGACGCCCACCGGAGGCGCAATTCCCGGGATTCGCCGCCCCGTGCGGACAATCACCGTGCCGTTGATCTCCTTGCGCAAAATGGCGTTGGGGCTGCCTACATCGCCCTTTTCTTCCGGCGTGATGGTCGCAGCCTTGAGGCCGAGGCCCGTCTCTCGCATGGCCTCTGCAGCCTCGTGCACCACCGCGTTTTGCGTGCGGCGGCGATTTTCAAGGCTCAGATCAAACTTGCGAACCTCAATCTCATAGCCTGTGACGTCGGGCGACAGCACGCGGAGCGCTTCCTCCAGCAGCTCCTGTCCGGTCTGATCCCCCTCCATCACGATGATGGTCGGTTTCCCCATGTTCGTCACCTCAAATCTGTTGGCTTCGTCCCGCCGCAGCGGCTCATTCGGCCAGCCGCTCGGACAACTCTTCGGCGGCCCGCTTCATCGGTGCAACCATGTCCCGCATCTTGTCCTCCGCCATGCGTTCGACGGGTCCCGACACCGCAATCGCGTACAGGCACGATCCGTCCTTGTTCAAAACGGGAACAGCGACGGCCGCCGCGCCCGCGTCGCGCTCCTGCTTCGAGAGCGCGTAGCCATCGCGGCGAATCGCCTCGAGCTGTTGACGGAGGTCCACTTGCCGGACGCCCTTCGGCAGCCGGTCAGGATGGCATGCCGCCTCGATCACGGCCGAGTTCGAGAAGGCGAGGAGCACCTTGCCCGACGCGCCGATGGTGAGGGGGTATCGCTCGCCGACGGTGGCCACGTTCCGAATCGGCTGCAGGCTTTCGACGGCCAGGATCCGAATTCGCTCGAGGCCGTTGCGCACGTAGAGACTGACCGTCTCGTTTGTCTCGTCGCGCAGGCGGCGCAAAATGGGCTTCGCGGCGTCGGACCAGCGGTCGTGCAGCGCTGCGTTCGCGCCCAGGCCATACAGGCTCCAGCCGAGCACGTAGCGATCCGACTCCGACTCACGGCGAACAAACCCCTTCTGCTGCAGAGCCAAGAGCAGGCGATGGACCGTGCTCTTGTGGAGGCCCGTGGCTCGCGCGATCTCGCTCAAGCTCCACGACTGAGGAGAATGGGTGAACAGCAACAGAATGTCGAGGGCCCGCTCGACGGCCCGAACCGTGGTCTGCCCACTTGGCGTATGCGGCATGTGTAGGACGTCCTTTCCGTTTCAGCGTGCAAAACGAGCCCCGCCGAGAAGTATACCACAGTCCGCGTCAACAGGGGCCATTCGAACCGTCACCAGACATGGGCGTCTGTCATACCATGCGGTGAGTGAGGTGACGAAGAATGTCTTCGTGCTTGGACGCTCTGCAAAGTTATTTCGACGCCAGAGCCCGCGCGTGGCTTCACACCTCGATAGACCAAACGGCGCGGACAGGCCGCTTCGCGGGCCTCGATCGCCTGGTTCATCTGGCGAAACAGAAGAAACTTACGTATGAGAAGCTCGGCAAGCGGCTCGCACGCGTGCACACGCAAGTGCGGGTAGAGAAATTGGAGGAGAGCCGCGACGGGTCGACCGCGGTTGTGTGGGCGACGGAGCGCATCTGTTACACGTATTATGAGGGCGGCGTGCCCTGCGTGGAATGCTGCCAGATTCGACATGAGATGCACTGGGCCCGAACGCCCGAAGGATGGGAGCTCGTGCGCGGGCGCGAATCGGCGTTGGGCAGTGAACTTCCTGGAGTTCGAGGGACGACCGAAGCGCACGTGCTGCCCAGGTTTCCGCGCGATCCCGACTGGCAGAGCGGCCTCTACGATCGCGTCCGGGCGGCCCGCTACGCGGACGCATGGTGGGACGGCACCAACCCTCGATTCCCCCGGTTTTCGGACGACTGCACCAACTTCGTCTCGCAATGCCTGTACGCAGGGGGGCTGCCGATGTGGGGCGAGCCGGATCGCGCGGCAGGCTGGTGGTTTCAGTTTGGTCAGCCTCCTGTTTGGAGCTATAGCTGGAGCACCGCCCATGCGCTGTACCTCGCGTTGACGACCGCGTTTGGCGCGCGGGTCGTGTCCGATCCGGCAGAGCTGCGCGTGGGCGACGTCATCTTCTACGACTGGCAGGGCGAAGGGACTTACCATCACAGCACCATCGTGACCGACTTCGACGCCATGGGCGAACCGCTCGTCAACGCGCACACCATCGACAGCTACCACAGGCCGTGGCTTTACACCGACAGCCCTGCCTGGACGCCGAAGACGGCGTACGCCTGGGTCCATTTGCCCGATCGAGTCGTGCTGCATTGCTCCTAGCCCGTTGGCCGAGCGGAAGGGCCGTGATAGACTGGGGGGCGGACATTCCGCGAGGAGGTTGGGGCATGCACATCGTGCTCTTCGAGCCTGAGATCCCAGCCAACACGGGCAACGTGGCCCGCACCTGCGCCGTGACAGGTTCGACCCTTCATCTCGTCGGCAAGTTGGGGTTTTCCACAGACGATCGTCAACTGAAGCGGGCGGGGCTCGACTACTGGCATCTGCTCGACATCCGCTATCATGACTCACTCGAGGACCTTTGGGCGCTGTATCCGGATGGCGTGTTTCATTATGTGGAAACCGAAGGTGGGCGGTGGTACACGGAGGTCGCATACGGGCCGAACGACTTCCTCGTGTTCGGCAAAGAGACCAAGGGGCTGCCGAAGGACGTCATTGAAGCCCACGCCGATCACGTCATCCGCATTCCCATGATCGACCACGCGGCCGCGCGCAGCCTCAACTTGTCGAACGCGGTAGCCGTGGTCGTGTTTGAAGCGCTCCGACAAAACGGGTTTCCTGGCATGGTTTGACGAACGCCGTTCATTGCGCGGGAAATATGTCGAAAAGCCGCTCGGGCATTCGCCCGAGCGGCTTTTCGGATGTCTCATCCTTTGATGATGTGAATGGGCTCGCCGAGACCCACTTCAGCGGCTTCCATGACCATTTCTCCCAGCGTGGGATGCGCGTGAATCGTGAGCGCGATGTCTTCGAGCGTCGCGCTCATCTCAATCGCGAGCCCGAGCTCCGCGATGATGTTCGACGCCTCGACGCCGACCACCTGCGCGCCGACGAGGACGCCGTTTTCCTTGTTCGCAACGAGCTTGATGAAGCCGTCGGTCGCGTTGAGCGCCGTTGCGCGGCCGTTGGCGGCGTACGGGAAGCGGCCGACCGCGACCTGGCCGTACTCCTTCTTCGCCTCTTCTTCCGTCAGACCGACCGACGCCATCTCCGGATCCGAGAACACCACGGACGGGATGCAGCGGTAGTCGACGATGGACGGCTTGCCCGCGATGACTTCTGCGGCCACCTTGCCCTCGTACGACGCCTTGTGGGCGAGCGCCGGGCCCGGCACGATGTCCCCGATGGCGAAGACGTTCGGGTTGGTGGTGCGGCACTGCTGATCCACCTTGACGAGGCCCTTGTCCGTCAGTTCGATGCCCGCGTCCTGCAGGCCGATGTCGTCGGTGTTCGGGCGGCGACCCACCGTGACAAGCACGTAATCGGCCTCGATGGTCTTCTCGTTTCCGTCCTTGTCCTTGTAGGTGAGCTTGACGCCGTCCTCGGTCTCCTCCACGCCCTGCGCGAGCGCGTTGGTCTCAATCTGCACGTTGTACTTCTTCAGGTTCTTTTCCACGAGGCGGACCATCTGTTTGTCGAACAGCGCGAGGATGCTGTCCAAGCCCTCGATGATGGTCACTTGGCTTCCGAACTTGGCGAACGTCTGGCCGAGCTCGATGCCGATGTATCCGCCGCCCACCACCACGAGCCGTTTCGGGACGTGATCGAGGGACAGTGCGCCTGTCGAGTCAATGACGCGCTTGCCGAGGGGCAGGTTCTTCAGCTCAATGGGCCGCGAGCCGGTCGCCAAGATGCAGTGTTGAAATTGTAGCCGCTGGCTGCCGTTCTCCTGCATGACACGGACTTCGTTCGGCTTGGTGAAGAAGGCTTCCCCTTGGATGACGTTGACCTTATTGCCCTTGAGGAGCTGCTGGACACCGCTCGTCATTTTGTTGACGACCGACTGCTTCCACTCCTGCACCTTTTTGAAGTCGAAGGTCGCGGTCGTCTCAATGCCCGGGAACGGCGATTCCTTGGCCGCCTCGTAGTGATGGGCGGCCGAGATGAGCGCTTTGGAAGGAATGCAACCGCGGTTCAGGCACACGCCGCCCAATTCGGCCTTGTCCACAATGGTGACCGACTTGCCGAGCTGCGCTGCCCGGATGGCTGCCACGTAACCGCCAGGGCCTGCGCCGATGACTAAGACTTCAACCTCTTCCACAATATCTCCGACTACCATCCGTCACACCTCCAGGAGCAACAAGCGCGGGTTTTCTAGCAAGCGCTTGATGTCGTTGATGAACTGCTGACCGAGCGCGCCATCGATCACGCGGTGGTCGAAGCTCAGCGACAGGGACATCATTTGGCCCACGGCGAATTCGCCGTTCTTGATGATTGGCTTCTCCGTGATCCGGCCGACGCCCAAAATCGCAACTTCAGGGTAATTGATAATGGGGGTGAAGAACAAGCCACCCGCCGATCCGATGTTCGTAATGGAGATGGTGCTGCCCTTCATCTCCTCGGGCTTGAGCTTCCCTGCGCGCCCGCGCGCGGCGAGATCGCCGATCTCCTGGGCAATCGTCCAGATGTTCTTCCGGTCCGCGTGGCGCACCACGGGCACCAGCAAGCCGCGCTCGGTGTCCGTCGCGATGCCGATGTGGTAGTAGTGCTTGATGACGAGCTCCTGCTTCTCCTCGTCGTAGGACGCATTCAACTGCGGCTTCGTGCGGAGCGCCGCGATGAGCGCCTTCACGATAAAGGGCAGATACGTGATCTTGATGCCGCGCTCCTGCGCGATGGGCTTGACCTCGTTGCGCAGTTTGACGAGTTCGGTGACGTCCACCTCGTCCATGAGCGTGACGTGCGGCGCCGTATACTTCGACTTCACCATGGCGCGGGCAATGGCCTGGCGGATCATCGGCATGGGTACGCGCTCTTCGTATTCCTCGCCATAGGCCGCCGACGCCTTTTGCGGTTGCGCAGCCCGCTGCTCCTTGTCCGCCGCGGATTCAGGCTGAGGCGCTTCTGCGCCGGACTTGGCGCGATCGATGTCCTCCTTGGTCACCTTGCCGTGGTTGCCGGTGCCCTTGACAGTGCGGATGTCCACGCCTTGTTCGCGGGCGTACTTGCGGACCGCGGGCGTGGCGAGCACCTCGCGCGCCGCGGACTCCTGCGCATCGGCCTTCGCTTCCTCAGGTGCGGATTTGGCCGCGGGCGCCTCATCCGCCTTCGCGTTTTTATGTGCGTCCGATTCGGCCTTCTGCGCGCTCTTGTCGGTCGGTTGTTCGTCCGACTGGGCCTCGGCGGGTGCGGCTCCCTCCACCTCAAACGTCAACAGCACATCGCCGACCACGCAGGTCGTGCCTTCCGGCACCTTGATCTCCTTCACCTTTCCGCTCACCGGCGAGGGGAGTTCCACAAGCGATTTGTCGTTTTCCACTTCCGCAATGGGATCGTCCTCCTGCACCGTGTCGCCAGGTTGGACGAGCCACTTGCTGATCCGGCCCTCATGCAAGCCTTCGCCAAGCTCTGGAAGGCGAAATTCAACGACGGCCATGGTGTCACCTCCGGGATTATAGGCTCATGACGCGATCGAGCGTCTTCAGGACGTACTCGGGTGTCGGCAGCCATTCGTCTTCAATCATACCAAACGGATACACCGTGTCAGGCGGCGTCGCGCGCAGCACGGGGGCTTCCAAGTGGTAAATCGCGTTCTCGTTGATCTGCGCGACGATCTCGGCCGCAGCGCCCGCCGAGCGTTGAGCCTCCTGCACGACGACGGCGCGATTCGTCTTCTTGATGGAGGCCACGATGGTCTCGATGTCAATCGGGTTGACGGTGCGGAGATCGATGACCTCGGCCTCGAGACCCTTTTCTTTCGACCACTGTTCGGCGGCCTTGAGGGCCACGTGCACCATGGCTCCGTACGCGATCACTGTGGCGTGCTTGCCTTCCCGGACCACGTTCGCGACGCCGAGCGGGATGGTGTAATCGTCCTCCGGAACCTCCTGGCGGAACGAGCGGTACAGCTTCATGTGCTCTAGGAAGATGACAGGGTCGGGATCGCGAATCGCGGACAGTAACAGTCCTTTGGCGTCGTAGGGTGTGCTCGGAATGACCACTTTGATGCCCGGCGTCTGAACGAACAGGCCCTCCAGGGAATCCGCGTGCATCTCGGGCGTGTGCACGCCGCCGCCGAATGGCGAACGGATGGTCACCGGCGCGGTGTATCGCCCGCCCGTGCGGTATCGCGTGCGCGCCAGCTGCCCCGCAATCTGGTCAAACGCCTCGAAGACAAAGCCGAAAAACTGAATCTCCGGCACGGGGCGAAAGCCTTGAATCGCAAGGCCATTGGCCAAGCCGATGATCCCGCTCTCCGCGAGGGGCGTGTCGAACACGCGGTTGGGGCCGTATTTCTGCTGCAAGCCTTCGGTCGCCCGGAAGACGCCGCCGTTTTTGCCGACGTCCTCGCCGAAGACGAGCACGCGCTCGTCGCGGGCCAGTTCGAGATCGAGGGCGTGCGTGATCGCCTGAATCATCGTCATCTGCGCCATGTCAGTTCGCCTCCTCGCCGGCAAATTCCGCCCGTTGGCGCTTGAGCGTGGGGGTGAGCTCTTCGAACATCGAGTCGATGAGGCCCGGAATGGTCATCTTCTCGGCCGCATCCGCCTCTTTCAGGGCGTTGTTGACCGTCTCCTTGGCCTCTTCGATGTACGCCTCTTCCTCTTCCTGAGACCACAGGCCCTTGTTCTCGAGGTACTTGCGGAAGCGAATGAGCGGATCCTTCTTCTCCCACTCCTCCTGCACGTCCTTCGTGCGATAACGGGTCGGATCGTCGCCCGACATCGTGTGGGGGCCGTAGCGGAAGGTCACGGCCTCAATCATAGTGGGGCCTTCGCCGTTGCGCGCTCGCTCCAGGGCTTCGTGCATCACGCGGTACACGGCCAGCACGTCCATGCCGTCGACCTGAATGCCCGGGATGCCTGCGGCGATGGCCTTCTGAGCGAGCGTCTGCGCGCGCGTCTGAAGCTCGCGGGGCACGGAAATGGCGTACTGGTTGTTCTGCACAAAGAACACCACGGGCAAATTCATGGCGCCCGCGAAGTTCATGCCTTCGTAAAAGTCACCTTGGCTCGTGCCGCCGTCGCCCGTGTACGTCACGGCCACGCGCTTCTCACCGCGCAGCTTGAACGCGAGGCCGACGCCCGCCGCCTGGACGATTTGCGCGCCGATGATGATCTGCGGCACCATACAGTTGACGCCTTCCGGCACTTTGCCGCCCAGCTGGTGTCCGCGGGAGTAAAGGAAGAGCTGATGCAGCGGATACCCGTGGAAGTACAGTTGCGGAATGTCTCGATAGCCTGGGAGCAGGAAGTCCTCTTTCTTTGTGGCAAACTCGCTGCCGATCATGGACGCTTCCTGGCCGGACACCGGCGCGTAAAATCCCAGGCGTCCCTGCCGGGACAGGCGAATTGCGCGTTGATCCCAGATGCGCGTGAAGACCATGCGCTTCATGAGCTCGCGCAGGTCGTCGTCCGACAACTCCGGGACCAGGTCAGGGTTCACGACGTTCCCGTTCTCGTCCACGATTTGGACGTACGGGATCTCAAAACGAGCAACCACCTGGCTCAACATGGTCACCTCATCTTCGCGTTAGTAATACAGGTCGCTACACATTATAATACACCCGGGCAGAGACTGCGAAAGAAACAGGAGTGTTCCAATGAAGTTCTGTTATAGAATAACGTGTTGTCCGTCCTAGAACAGACCGATGTAGCGCTTTCATTCGCGGGTTTTCTTCGCGGACTCGCCGCCATTTCGCTGGAGGTGTTTCACCTTGCAGGGTTCCACCAGGAAAGTGGAGACGCACACGCTGTACAGTCAATCGCTCGGCGAAGAGCGCGTGTTGAAAGTGTTTGTCCCGCCCGGCGCTGGCCGTGAGCCGCTGCCGGTGGTGTATTGTCACGACGGGATCGAGTTCTTCACGCACGGTCGCGTCGCGACGCAGGCGCACGAGGCCATTCTCGCTGGGAGGCTCGCGCCGTGTTACATCGTCGGGATCGCCGTGAATTTGGACCGGCGGCGCGACGACTACGCGTTTGACGGCGCGCGCCATCGCGAGTATCTCCAGTTTGTGGCGGACGAATGCATTCCGTTTCTGGACGAGCGGTATCCCATGGACGACCGACGCCGCTACATGGCCGGCATCTCGCTCGGCGCCGTCGCGACGATGAGTTTCGTGCTCGAATATCCGCAGTGGTTTCATCGGGTCATGCTGTTTTCCGGCGCCTTCTTCCCGCCGTATCAGCGCCGAGTGGCGGAGGCCATCGATCTGTCGCGCCTGTACGCGTACATGTTCATTGGTGAAGACGAGCGGCAGGCCCAAACGCCGAGCGGTGTCTTTGACTTTTGGAGTTACAACGAGGCGATGCGAGACATCCTGCTCGATCGCGGCGCCGAGGTTTCGTATCACACGGGCCCCGGAAATCACATCTGGGGCGTGTGGCAACGCCATCTGGTGGCCGCGCTCTCGGAAATTGTCCAGGTCTGACCAACGGAAAAGCTTCCTCTGCCCTTGGCCGGCTGTTCGATCTGCGGTACGGTGGAGGCGAAAAGCAACGGGGTAGGGGGCGAACCAGATGGACGTGATCGTCGAGACAAAATACGGCAAGGTGATGGGGCGAGAAGAGGATGGCGTGCGCGTGTTTTTGGGCGTTCCGTACGCCAAGGCGCCGGAGGGGAACCGGAGATTTCTGCCGCCGGAGCCCGTGGAGCCCTGGGCTGGCGTGTTGGACGCTCGCGCGTATGGGCCCATCTGCCCCCAGGTTGCCAATCCGCTGAATCCCGTGGATGCGTTCGTGCAATCCGAGGACTGCCTTCGCCTGAACATCTACGCGCCGGCCGAGGGAACGGGCCATCCCGTGATGGTCTTCATCCACGGCGGCGCGTTCGTGTTCGGATCGGGACAATCGCCGTGGTACGACGGGCGGGCGTTTGCGCGGGACGGCGTGGTGCTCGTGACCATTAACTACCGCCTCGGACCGCTCGGCTTCCTGCACCTTGCGCATCTCGGCGGCGAGGCGTATGCCAGCTCAGGCAACGCGGGCATTTTGGACCAGGTGGCGGCGCTCGCGTTTGTGCGGGACACCATTGAGGCGTTTGGGGGCGATCCCGGCCGCGTGACCGTGGCGGGCGAGTCGGCCGGCGCTTGGAGCGTCGGCACGCTCTTGGTCATGGAATCGGCGCGCGGGCTGTTCCAGCAGGCCATCCTGCAGAGCGGCATCCCGTTCGCGTACCGCACGCCCGAATCCGCGGCCTGGTGGACGTCCCAGCTTCTCGACGCGCTCGGCATCAGCCAGAGCTCCTGGCAGCGCCTCTTCGATGTTCCGGCCCATCGCCTCGTCGCAGCCGCCACTCGCATTCCCGCGCGGGACGGACTGAATCTGCGCCCGGTCCTGGACGGCGTGACGCTCACGACGTCGTTCTGGGATGCGCTGCGCGAGGGCCAGGCTGCGCATGTGCCTACGCTTGCCGGATCGAACCGGGAGGAGTTGATGCTTTGGATGGCTCGCGATCCGGCGTGGCGCTCGCTCTCCGACGAAGAACGCATCGCGCACGTGGACCGCATGTGGGGGCCTCTTGGCGATCGCGCCCGGGACTACTACGTGGATGGGCGCACGGGTGACGAGCTCGAAACGTGGCTCATCCGATTCGCGGCCATGCGCAGTTTCACGTATCCGACCATCCGCGCGGCCGAGATCCAGAGTGAATACGCCCCGGTTTATCTCTACCGGTTTGATTACAGGCCGAGCGCCCTTGGCGCGGCCCATGCGCTCGAACTCCCGTTCGTGTTCGGCACATATGCTCATCCGTCGGCGCGCGCGCTGGTCGGAGATCGGCCGTCGCACGCCGCCGTGTCCGAGGCCATGCACGCGGCCTGGGTGGCGTTCGTACGCCACGGGAGCCCGCAGGCGCCGCACCTCCCAGAGTGGCCGACCTATGATCCCAAGCGCCGCTCCACGCTGATTTTCGACGACGTCTCTCGCGTCGAGGACGATCCCGACCGCGCCGAGCGCGAACTCTGGTCGGACATTTCAACCCTGTCCATGTGACGCCGTAGCGCGCGGCGAGGGGGCATCACACCACGAGGCCGGTGGCACATCCACCGGCCTTTGCTGTTGGTGCTCCACATGGGCGATGGCGGAATTCACGATGCAGCGCGCCCAAATGGGACGCCGCGGGTATGTGGAAAAGCTGCTCGCTCATAGGATGAGAAAAAGCCTCCTGTCACTCACCGCTTCAGACGCGAAGGCGTGCATCCGTATCGCAAGGAGGATGGGATCATGGGTTTCCTGGAACGCCTGAGCTCGTATCGCGCGGAGGAGGAAGCACTTCGTTGGCGGGGCACATTCACAGACTATCTGGAACTCGTGCGTCAGAATCCCAACATCGCGAGAACGGCTCACGCTCGCATTTACGATATGATTGTCGCCGCTGGTGTGGAGATGGACGCGGACGGCAAGCCGCATTACAAGTTCTTTGAAAAAGAGATTTTTGGCCTTTCGGACACCATTGAGCGGCTCGTCGAGGAGTACTTCCACGCGGCCGCGCGCAGGCTCGACGTCCGCAAGCGCATCCTGCTCCTCATGGGCCCTGTGTCCGGCGGAAAGTCGACCATCGTGACGCTTCTCAAACGGGGCCTGGAACAATACTCCCGCACGCCCGAAGGGGCGCTATATGCGATTGCGGGATGCCCAATGCACGAGGAGCCGCTTCACCTCATCCCAAACGAGCTCCGTCCCGAGTTCGAGGCGGAGTTCGGCGTCAAAATTGAAGGCAACCTGTGTCCGAGCTGCCGCCTGCGGGTGGATGAGGAGTTCGGCGGCCGGATCGAAGACGTGCCCGTCGAGCGCGTCGTCTTGTCGGAGGAGCGCCGCGTCGGCATCGGCACCTTCAGCCCTTCGGATCCCAAATCGCAGGACATCGCAGATCTCACCGGGAGCGTCGACTTTTCCACTATCACCGAATACGGCTCGGAGTCGGATCCGCGGGCGTATCGGTTTGACGGGGAGCTCAACAAGGCCAACCGCGGCCTGATGGAGTTCCAGGAGATGCTGAAGTGCGATGAAAAGTTTCTCTGGCATCTCCTGAGCCTCACGCAAGAGGGCAACTTTAAGGCCGGCCGGTTTGCGCTCATCTCCGCCGACGAGATGATCATTGCGCACACCAACGAAGCCGAGTATCGGGCCTTCATCGCCAACAAGAAGAACGAGGCACTGCAGTCTCGCATGATTGTCATGCCCATTCCGTACAACCTGCGCGTCGACGATGAAGTCAAAATATACGAGAAACTGGTACAGCAGAGCGATCTCAAAAACGTCCACATCGCGCCCCACGCCCTGCGCACGGCGGCCATCTTCTCCATCCTCACGCGCCTGAAGGAATCGAAGAAGCAGGGCGTCGATCTGATGAAAAAGCTGTACCTGTACAACGGGCAGGCCGTCGAGGGGCTCAAGGAGGCGGACGTGAAGGAACTCAAAGCGGAGTATCCCGACGAGGGCATGAGCGGGCTCGACCCGCGCTACATCATCAACCGAATTTCCACGGCGCTCATCCGCCGCGACACGCAGTGCATCAATGCACTCGACGTGCTCAGGGCCATCAAGGACGGGCTGGATCAGCATCCGTCGATCACGCCCGAAGACCGCGAGCGTTTGCTGAATTTCGTGGCCATGGCGCGGCGCGAATACGACGAAATGGCGAAGACCGAGGTGCAGAAGGCGTTCGTCTACTCGTTCGAGGAATCGGCGAAGACGCTGCTTGAGAATTACCTGGACAACGTCGAGGCGTACTGCAACTGGCAAAAGATCAAAGACCCACTCACGGGTGAGGAGATGGACCCCGACGAAAAGCTCATGCGGTCCATCGAAGAGCAGATCGGCATCTCGGAGAATGCCAAGCGGGCGTTCCGCGAGGAGATCCTCATCCGGATTTCCACCTACGCGCGCCGCGGCAAGAAGTTCGACTATCACTCGCACGAGCGCCTGAAGGAAGCCATCGAGAAGAAGCTGTTTGCGGATCTCAAGGACGTCGTCAAAATCACGACGTCGACCAAGACGCCCGACGAGCAGCAGCTCAAGAAAATTAACGAGGTGACGCGCCGCCTCATCGACGAACACGGGTATTGCCCCGTGTGTGCCAACGAGCTCCTCCGCTACACCGGAAGTCTTCTCAACCGCTGACAGGAGGGAGAGGCCGTGATCGACTTCACACTGCAACGCGAAGACTGGTCACTCCATCGCAAAGGCCACATCGATCAAGAGCGCCATCGCGAAAAGGTGCGTGAAGCCATTCGCGAGCATCTCGCCGATCTCGTCAGCGACGAAAGCCTGATCATGTCAAATGGCAAGCAGATTGTGAAAATCCCGATTCGCTCGCTCGAGGAGTACCGCATTCGGTACAACTTTCAAAAGGGCAAGCACGTCGGCACGGGATCCGGTGACACGGCCGTGGGCGATCTCGTCGCCCGCGGCAGGCCCGACGCGGACGGGCAGCCCGGTCCGGGGCAAGGTGAGGGGGCCGGGGCGGAGCCAGGCGTCGACTACGCCGAGGCCGAGGTCACGCTGGAGGACATCCAGCAGGAGCTGTTCCGCGAACTCGAATTGCCCGATCTCGCGGAAAAGGACGAGGCCGACATGGTGACCGAGGCCATCGAGTTTCGAGACGTGCGCAAGAAAGGCATCACGGCCAACATCGACAAGAAGCGGACGCTGCTCCAGGCCCTCCGCCATGCGAAAAAGGACCACCGCGTCGTCATCACGCCCGAGGACCTGCGCTACAAGACGTGGGAGACCATCGTGAAGCCGGACTCGAACGCGGTCATCCTCGCGATGATGGACCTGTCGGGCTCCATGGGTCTCTTCGAGAAGTACTGCGCGCGGACGTTCTTCTTTTGGATGACGCGCTTTCTGCGCACGAAGTACGCCCACGTGCAGATTCGGTACATCGCTCACCACACCGAGGCGCACGAGGTCGACGAGGAGTACTTTTTCACCAAGGGTGAGAGCGGGGGTACCCTCTGTTCGTCCGCGTATCAGTACGCGCTCGACATGGTGCACCGGGAGTATCCGCCCGAGCGGTACAACATCTATCCGATTCACTTTTCAGACGGCGACAACCTGACGTCGGACAATGAGAAATGCGTACAGTTGGTGAAGGAGCTTTCCAGCGTCTCGCGCATGTTTGGCTATGCGGAGGTCAACCAGTACTCGCGTTCGTCGACGTTGATGAGCGCGTACGGAAAGCTCCAGATTCCTCGGTTTCGCACGTACGTGATCCGAGACAAATCCGAGATCTACGGTGCGCTTCGCCACTTTTTCTCCCAGCAGCAAGGGGTGAAGAGCGCATGACAGAGCGCGAGTTGGCAGAGCTCGAGCGCGCCATCGAGCGGATGATGGATCTGGCTCGCGCGTTCGGGCTTGACTTTTATCCGATGCGGTTTGAGGTCTGCCCTGCAGACGTGCTGTACACGTTCGGTGCGTACGGAATGCCAACCCGATTCCACCATTGGTCTTTTGGAAAA
>NZ_BCRQ01000042.1 GCF_001552675.1 Alicyclobacillus sendaiensis NBRC 100866 | reverse complement strand
ATTCCTCACCATGCGACGGGTCTCGTCGAGTGCGGGCCAAGCAGCGTCTGCTCGTACGCTCCCCCGACGTGCACAAGAGCCCCACACCCCCGGGATGTTGGTCGCGTAAGCTGACGTCAAGGGGAGATGCGGTGTGCGTCCGTTGAATCCTCTTCAGGAAAACACCATCACCAACAACATCAACACGCGCGTCACCGAGGTCAACACCGCGGTCACCCTGCTGAACACCGCCATCATGCTCGTCTCCATCGGCTTATCCCTGTATGCCCTGAGGACGGCGCGCAGGTCGCGGCTTCACACGTACGCGTCGCTGCCATCCACCCCTTCCGGAGTTCGTCGCCCCAGGCGATCCCGGCGGCTCCGGCGAGAAGGTCGCCTGCGGCAGGCGAAATCTGGTCGAAAAGACCGGTAGCAAGGTGCTTCCATCCTTGTGCCATCCAAGGAGCGAGGCCCTGCGGAGCAACGTCCGCAGGGCCTCTGCGTGTGCGTCAGGATCCGCGGTGAATGAAAAAGGGGAGTTTCTTCGCCCCCATCATTCGCGCGTACACGAACAGCTGGCCCTTGTGATGCACTTCGTGATCGATCATGCTGCCAAGCAGCACTTTGGCCGGCAAGTCCGTTCCAAAGACGGCTTTGGTCTCGACGAGTTGTTCGAACTGCTCATCGGTGATGGACGCGACGTCCGCATGCGTCCGCTCGGTGAAGGACGCAATCGCCTGCACCAGCGCCTGCTTCGTGCTGAGATCCGGCTTTTCAGGTCGTTCCGTCAGTCGTCCAGCCCTGGACGCGGCCGCGAACAGCGCACCGGTGGACAGAATGTGCCAGACGAGATCGCGAAACGACATGGCCTCATCCCATGGCTTGAAGTCAAGCTTGTCCTCGGGCACCGAGTCCACGAGCGGCGCGAGGACATCCCTGTGCGAGTGCCAATGTGCAAGCACGGACTGAGCTCTACTCACGAGACATCGCTCCCCTTTCTTACTTCGCTTCGAGCTTAGCACGATCTCGCCGAGCACAAAAGTCGAAATTAGGTGAGCGAGCGTGCAACTTCTTGTACAATGAGACCGAGACGTTATCTCAAGAAAGAAAGGCAGGCGCTGTATGCACCTACTGCAGGTCATCATTTATGGTATCGTCCAGGGGATCACGGAACTCTTCCCCATCTCGAGCGTCGGACATGCAGTCATCTTGCCGTATCTGCTGCGGTGGACGGAGTTTTCCGAGTCGAATCAATTCCTTCCGTTTGTCGTCATGCTCCACCTGGGGACAGGCCTCGCGTTGCTCATTTACTTTTTGCCGGAGTGGCTCCACCTGATCGCCTCAATTTTTGATCGGCGAAGGAAAGTTGAACGGCGCATCCTGGTCCTCATCATCGTTGCGACCATTCCTGCCGCGGTCTTGGGCAAAATCTTCGAGCACAAGCTTCAGGAACTGTTTCCTTCCGCGTTGTCCGCTTCCATTTTCCTCATCCTGAACGGCTTTGTGCTGTTCTGGGCTGATGGTATGCGGCGCAAGCGGAGACGACCGACGGCTCACATCGAGAATTTGTCCTATGGGCGCAGCTTTCTCATCGGCATCGTTCAATCGTTCGCGCTCATCCCCGGTTTTTCACGGAGCGGAATTACCATGGCGGCCGGCCTGGCGAGTGGGCTGGAATACGAGGATGCGGCGAGATTCAGCTTTCTCCTTGCGACTCCCGTGATTCTCGGGGCAGGCATTCTCGAAGTGCCGAAGATGTTGCATCAGCACAATCATGTCATGTTTCACGATGGCCTCATCGGTGGGCTGTGCGCGGGCGTGCTGGCACTGCTCAGCACGGCCTTCCTCATGCGGTACTTCGAGACCACCGAGGTGCGCGCCTTGCGTCCGTTCGGATGGTATTGTATTGTAGTGGGCGTGGTTGTTGCCATTCTGGCGGCGCTGCACATTCAGTTTTGACTTTCGGGGATCGCTGCGATGCGCGAGCGGGTGAGCCGACAGCTCGCCCGCTTTTTCCTCGTTTGATTCGTGATGCGAAATAGAGGCGCCCGGCGCTGCCGCAGGGATCAGAGAGATTCTGCAGGGGTGATGACGCGTGGCTGTGCAAGCCGTTCGCGAAAAAGGGCGGATCAACCGCGACGCTGTGTGGAGCATCAGTGGTTCCCACTTTCTCAACGATTTGTCAACAACTGGGCTCGTGCCGGCGCTGACCCAGCTGTACAAGTCCGTGTTTCATCTCAACTACACCGAGATCAGCTTGATTGTGCTTGTGTCGTATATCACATCTTCCGTGGCTCAGCCTTTGTTCGGCGCTTGGGCGGATCGCAGTCCGAAAGCCTGGATGCTGCCCTTGGGGCTCTTTTTGTCCACGCTCGGCATCACGCTGACGGGGATTGCGCCGAGCTACGGCGTGTTGCTCCTGATGGTGGCCATCAGCGGCCTGGGGTCCGGGGCGTTTCACCCGGAGGCCTCGCGCGTGGCGCATCTGGCGGCGGGGCGGGCGAAGGGCCTCGCGCAGGCCATTTTTCAGGTCGGCGGAAACGGCGGGCAGGCGATTGGACCGCTCATCGTGTCGCTGGTCATTCTTTCGGCGGGCATGCACAGCATCCTTTGGATGTTCGTCGGCGTGGCCCTGGGGCTGGTGCTCACGTTGCGCCTGTATCCGTGGTACAAGGAGGCCCTTCGCGACTATGCGAAGGTGCGCAGGACCATCGAGGGCGAGAACCGCATTGGGGCCGTCGTGCTGCTCGTGGTCGTGATAGTGCTTCGCTCGTGGTGCCAAATTGGCATTGCGCAGTTCATGCCGTTTTATTACGCCCACAAATTCGGGATGTCGTATCAGTTATCCGATGCCCTGATGTTCATGTTTTTAGGTGCAGGCGCACTCGGGACGTTCATCGGGGGCGCCCTGGCGGATCGCATGCCGAAACAGCGGATCCTTCTTCTGTCGATGCTGTTGTCCATTCCGTTCGCGTTCGGGCTCCCATTCCTGCACGGCGCCTGGGCTGCGGTGGCACTGTTGCCGTTTGGATTCTTCATCCTCTCGTCGTTCGCGGTCACGGTCATCTACATGCAGATGTTGTTGCCGCGCAACGTCTCGCTTGCGTCTGGGCTCACCATCGGTTTCGGGGTGGGCGCTGGCGGCATTGGTGCGACGTTCTTCGGCGTTTTGGCCGATCACGTCGGACTCACGAGTGTCCTCTACATTCTGATGGCGCTCCCTATCGTCGGCGCCATCCTCTCCGCGTTTCTTCCCGTCGATGGGAAGGGCGGATCGCTTGCTCGCGCTTGACGGATCGCCCTGCGCCGCTCTTACAGAGCGGTGCTTTTCTTTTCTACGGGTTATCGACAGGTTGGGTCGACCGGGGTACGATGGAGGCGAATGGGAGGTGGCGACGTTGCCAGCGCACTTTGAACTCGACGTGCCCCGCGCCCTCCGCTGAAGGCGAGGGGACAGCCCTTCGCCAGAATTCCACGTACATCGGGCGGAGGGATAGGAGCATGAAAACTTCTTCGTGGATCGGCGGCTTGTGTCTCGCGCTTGCGGCTTCCCTTTGGGGCGGGACGTATGTGGTCAGTAAAGCGGTGATGGACTGGGTGGATCCGTCAGCCCTCATCTGGCTGCGGTACGCGCTGGGCGTGATCGCGCTTGGTGGAATGGGCTTCTTGCGGCGAGCGAAGTGGCGGATGGCGCCCCGCCATTTCGCTATCGTCGTCGCCGTCGGCCTGGTGGGCTACGCGCTCTCGATCTGGGCGCAATTCGTCGGAACGGAATGGTCGACGGCGCAAATCGGCGCGGTCATCACGTCGGGCACGCCGGCGTTTATGGTCATCTTCGCGCGCTTGCTCCTCGGCGAGCCTATCACGTGGAGGCGGGCTGCGTCGGTCGTTCTCGCGACGCTCGGCGTGGTGGTCATGATTGGCGTCGGGCATCAGGCGAATCACCGGGTGCTTTGGGGCGGGCTGGTTTTGCTCCTTGCGGCCGTCACCTGGGGGCTTCAGTCCGTGCTCGTGAAGTGCATTCCCTCTGAATATTCCTCTGTCGTCGTCACGGCGTACGCGATGCTCGTCGCGCTGGCCGCGATGACGCCTGTCGGGTGGTCGCACATGCCGCGCCTCGGGACCATCCTGGGCCACACGTGGGTGTGGTTAGGGATTTTGTATCTCGGCGTGCTGTCCACGGCGGGTGCGTTTCTCCTCTGGAATGAGGGGTTGCGGCGTATGCCCGCGGGGTCGGGCGGCGTGTACTTCTTTCTGCAGCCGCTCGTGGGGACCGCCCTCGGATGGCTTGTGCTCGGTGAAACCGTCACGGCCTCGTTTTGGGTCGGCGCCCTGCTCATCCTCGGGGGTGTTGCGCTTGTGGTCCGCGAGCCAGAACCTGCTGCAAGGCCTGTGAAATGGGTTTCCTCACCCTTCAAAAACGGGTCTCAGGACTCATGACGGCCGCGGCTTGCTGCGCTACGATTTGTGCTGGTTGACATGCTGGGACCGGAGGGCGGCGCCGTATCGCCCTCCGGCCGCCAAGCCCTGGAGGAAAGGCATGATCACGTTTCTCCCCTTTGGCCTCGTGCTCTGGGGGGTGTACATGGCCTGTTGGGTGGTGCGCGCCGCGGTGAAGCGGTGGCGTTTCGAGTGGCGGGCCATGTGTGCGCACCAAGCGTTGTTCCTCTACGCGCTGTGGATGGTGCGCGTCGCGCTCTTTCCCATCCCCATGCACGGGGTGCCGTCGTGGCCGGAGATCGATCTGTCGCCCTGGGAGACGTTGAAGAGCGCACTGAACGTGCGGACCGGCGTGTGGCAGCTGTTCGCTCGGTCCATCCTTCAGTTTGTTCCGCTCGGCGCGGCCCTTCCCGCGCTGTACGCCTCGATGCGCCGACTGTCACTCCTTCTCATGGTGTCGTTTTTTGCTGGTTCCTTCCTTCAGGTGGCCGGACTCATCATCTCGGCTCGCATCGGCATTCCCTATCGGTTGTTCGAGGTCGACGACATTCTGTTCAACTGCGTGGGCGCGGCCATAGGTTTTGGCTTGTGGCGTGCCTGGTCGTTCATTCGCGTTTCTCGGCCCGCATCCGCTACACTGAAGGGGACGGGTGACATGCCACGAGGGGAGCGAGGCACATGGATCTTGGACTCAAAGGCAAAATCGCCGTGATCACTGGGGCCTCCAAGGGCATTGGCCTCAGGACCGCAGCATTGCTCGCGATGGAGGGCGCCGATGTGGCCATCTGCGCGCGCACGGAGGCGGCCCTGGACGAGGCCAGGCGCGCCATCAAACAGGCTTCAGGGCGGCGCGTCTTTGCCATGCCCATCGATGTCCGCGAGGCGCAGGCGTGCGAATCGTTCATCGACGCGGTGGCGGAGACGTTCGGACGGATCGACATTCTGGTGAACAACGCGGGGACCGCCAACGCGCGGGACTTTCTCTCCGTGAGCGACGAGGACTGGCAGGGCGATCTCGACCTGAAGTTGTTCGCCGCCATTCGCTGTTCGCGCCGGGCGGTTCCGTACATGCAGCGGCAGGGCGGTGGCGCCATCGTCAATGTCACGGCCATCGGCGGCAAGACCCCAGGGCCATCTTCCATGCCGTCTTCCGTGTCGCGGGCGGCGGGCATCGCGCTGACCAAGGCCATGAGCAAGGATCTCGGCAAGCACGGGATTCGGGTCAATGCGGTCTGCATCGGCCAGATTCGGAGCGATCAAATCGAGAAGATGTGGAAGGCACAGCGGCCGGATCTCACGTGGGAGCAGTTTGCTCGCCTGCCCGAGCACAACATCCCGCTGGGGCGAATCGGGGACACCGACGAGGCCGCGCGCGTGATCGCGTTCCTGGCGTCCGACGCGGCTTCATATGTGACGGGCGTCGCCCTGAACATCGACGGCGGGCTCGCGGCCATGTGGTGACGTCGCGAGCGCAACAGAGCGGGCGGCGCGCATGAGGCGGGGCGCCGCCCGCAAGTCGGCGCGCTGGCGTGAGGACGGTTATCCGCGGGATTCGCGGAGCCACGCGCCGATGCGCCGCGCCGCCTCCACGAGCGTAGGGATGTCGTGCACAAACGCCATGCGGACATGCCCCTCGCCGCGCGGCCCAAATGCGATGCCCGGCGTCACGGCGACGCCGGTCTCTTTGAGCAGCGCGAGCGCGAACGGGTACGAGGGTTGGCCGCCCGGCGTCTCTGCCCACAAGAACATGGTGGCTGCCGGTTTGCGCACAGGCCAACCGGCTTCGGCGAGCGCTTCACAGAGCGCATCGCGCCGCTCGGTGTACACGGCCCGCTGCCGTTCGTAGCCGTCCCACGGCGCGGTGAGGGCCGCGATGGCCGCGCGCTGCACAGGCAAAAATACGCCAAAGTCGATGTGCGACTTCAGTTTGCGCAGGGCGGCGAGGGCGTCCGGGCGCCCGACGGCGTACGCGATGCGCGCGCCGGCGAGGTTGTACGTCTTCGAGAGCGAGTTGAACTCGATGGCCACCTCTTTGGCGCCCGGTATGGACAACATGCTCACAGGCTTTACGCCGTCGAACACGAGTTCCGAGTAGGCGAAGTCGTGCACGAGCAGGAGATCGTGCTGCTTCGCCAGCGCCACCGCGCGCTCGAGCGTGTCTCTCGTGGCAATCGCGGCGGTCGGGTTGGATGGGAAGTTGAGGATCATGAGCTTCGCCTGTTGCCACACCGCCGGCGGGATGGCGTCGAAGCGGGGCTGAAGCGTCTCAGCGTCCACGGGGATGGGCTCCACGCGCGCGCCTGCCAGGCGAACCCCTGCGTCGTAGATGGGGTATCCCGGGTCGGGAATCAGGGCGAGATCGCCCGGATTCAGAAAGGTGAGCGCCAAGTGGCTCAGCCCGTCCTGCGATCCGGCGAGCTGGAGCACCTCCCGCTCGGGGTCGAGGGTCACGCCGTATCGCTCGTAGAACTGCGCCACCGCCTCGTGGAACTCCGGCAGCGCGGTGATGGCGTACCGGTATTCGCGCGGGTCCTGCGCGGCGCGAATCAGGGCTTCGATGGCGTGCGGCGGCGGAGGGAGATCGGGCGAACCGACGCTCAGGTCGATCACGTCGAGCCCCTTTTTGCGCCGCTCGTGAGCCGCGATGGCCAGGTCTTGGAACACGCCGTCCGGCAGTTGGTTGAGTCGCTCCGATGGTGTCATGCTATCGTCCTCGCTCGTCAATGGGGAGTTCTCTATCAGGATACACGCATTCAAAGGGGTGGAATAGTCACCGATGCGAAAAATCGCGTTCCTCGCCTCCCACAACGGATCCGGCATGCGCTATCTGCTCGAGGCCCGGGCGCGCCACGAGATTGACTTTGACCCCGTGCTCGTGGTGAGCAACAACCCAGGCAGTCCGGCGCTCGCGCACGCGCAAGAGCGGGGCATCCGGACCATGGTCATCAATGAGAAGCGCTGCGGCGGTTCGGCGGAGGCGGATCGCGCGCTGTGCGAAGCCTTGCGTCAGGTCGGCGCGGAATGTGTGGTTCTCTCCGGCTACATGAAGCGCATCGGGCCGACGACGCTCTCCGCCTACCGAAACCGCATCCTCAATATTCATCCGAGCCTACTGCCCAAGTTCGGAGGGTCCGGCATGTACGGCATGCGCGTGCACGAGGCCGTGATCGAAAGCGGCGAATCCGTCACCGGCGCGACGGTGCATCTCGTGGATGACGAGTACGATCACGGCCCGGTGCTGGCGCAGGTCGAGGTGCCCGTCCTCCCGGGCGACACGCCTGAGCGCCTGCGAGCGCGCGTCCTCGAGGTGGAAGGGCCGCTGTATTTGCAGGTGCTGCAGAAGATTCAGCGGGGCGAGATCGATCTGGATGCTTTTGGAGCGGCCGCGACCGTGTGATACGATGGAGAGCGAAGGGGAGGCGACGAGATGCTGGCGGTCATCATGAAGCAGTTCGGCGGCCCGGACGTGCTCGAAATCGGCGAGGTGGAGACGCCCGCGCCGGGCCCCGGCGAGGTCTTGGTGCGCGTTCGCGCGACGGCTCTGAATCGGGCGGATCTCTTGCAGCGGCGCGGCCTGTACCCGCCTCCGCCGGGAGCGTCGGAGATCCTGGGCCTTGAAATGGCCGGAGACGTGGAGGCGCTCGGGCCGGGCGTGACATCGGTCCAGGTGGGCGATCGCGTCGCGGCGCTTTTGCCCGGCGGCGGGTATGCGCAGTACGCGGTGGTGCCGGCCGGCATGCTGATTCGATTGCCGGACAACCTTTCGTACGAGCAGGGCGCGGCGATTCCAGAGACCTTTCTCACCGCTTATCTGAACCTGTTCGTGCTCGGCCGCCTGAGTCCAGGGGAGACGGTGCTCGTGCACGCGGGGGCGAGCGGCGTCGGCACGTCGGCCATTCAGCTCATCCGGCTAGCCGGCGCGCGGAGCATTGTCACGGCCGGTAGCGCCGAAAAAATCGCCAAGTGCCTGGAGCTCGGCGCGAAGGCGGGATGGAACTATCACGACGGATCGTTCGTCGACTTCGTCCGCCGGGAGACCGACGGACGCGGCGCTGACATCATTTTCGACTTCGTCGGGGCGCCCTACTTTCACGACAACCTGCGCGCGCTGGCGGTGGACGGGCGGCTCATCGTCATCGGCACCATGGGCGGCACCAAGGTCGACGGGTTCGATCTCGGCCACATCCTCGCAAAGCGGCAGCAGATCATTGGGACAACGCTGCGCTCCCGCAGCCTGGAGGCGAAGATTGAGCTCACGGGGGCGTTTGTGGCGTTCGCGTATGACGCGCTGGCGAAGGGCGAGATCGCGCCGGTGCTTGATAGGGTGTACGACTGGCGCGATGTCCGCGCCGCGCACGAGCGGATGGAGGCGAATCAGAACATCGGAAAAATTGTCCTGAGGGTGACGGACTGACGCACGGTGCCTCACCCTGCCGGCGCTCTTCGGGCCTGACGCGATGCTTCGTGTCAGGCCTGAATTTGTTTGCGTTGATGCGGGTGCGAAGGGCATGTATCGTGTTCGACAGAAAGCGATTACACCTGTCGAAGGAGGGCGCAACGTGGCGACCCAGGCTGCAGCACAACCGATTGCGTCGAGCGGCCGGGCTCGGGCGGCGATGCAAAAGTTCGGCGGCTTTCTGGCCGGCATGGTCATGCCGAACATCCCGGCGTTTATCGCGTGGGGTCTCATCACCGCGTTCTTTATTCCCACGGGCTGGACCCCGAATGCAAAACTCGACCAACTGGTCTCGCCCATGGTCTCATTTCTGATTCCCGTTCTCATTGGTTTCACCGGCGGACGCCTCGTGTACGGCATCCGCGGGGGCGTCGTCGGCGCCATCGCGACGGCGGGCGTGGCCATTGGCGCTTCTCAGCCGATGTTCATCGGCGCCATGGTCATGGGGCCGCTCGGCGGCTACCTCATCAAGCAGTTCGACCGCGCGGTCGAAGGTCGCATCCGCGCCGGGTTTGAGATGTTGGTGAACACGTTTTCCGCGGGCATCCTCGGCGCGGTGCTGGCCATCCTCGGATTTCTGGCCGTGCAGCCCGTGATGGATCGCGTGTCGGCCTGGCTGGGCGCGGCGGCCGTGTGGGTGACCAACGCGCATCTGCTGCCGCTCATCGCCATCTTCATCGAGCCAGGGAAGGTCCTGTTTTTGAATAACGCCATCAACCACGGTATCCTTGAACCCATTGGGGTGGAGCAGGCGAAGGAGACAGGGAAATCCATCTTCTTCTTGCTCGAAACCGATCCGGGACCGGGCCTCGGCCTGCTCTTGGCCTACTGGGCGTTCGCGAAGGGCGCCATTCGCCAGTCGGCGCCGGGTGCGATTTTGATTCAGTTCTTCGGCGGCATTCACGAGGTGTACTTCCCCTACGTTCTGATGCGCCCCATCCTCGTGCTGGCGGTGATCCTGGGCGGCATGGCGGCGGACACGACGTTCATGCTGCTGCACGCCGGGCTCGTGGCGACGCCGTCGCCGGGAAGCATCTTCGCCGAGATCGCCATGACGCCCAAAGGCGGCTACGTCCCGGTGCTGTCGGGCATCTTCGTGGGCGCGCTGGTTTCGTTCCTCGTGGCTTCGTTCTTCATCCGCCGCGCCCGCGACGAGATGGACGAGGGTGCCCTCGCGTTTGCGCAGGCGGTGGTACAGGACATGAAGTCGCAGTCGAAGTTCGCCCCGTCCGGGCAGGCCGCGGCACCGACCCCTGCGGATCAAGCGGGCTTCGAAGCCCAAACGCTCGTGCGCGTGCCGTCGGCCGTGTACTTCGCGTGTGAGGCCGGCATGGGATCGAGCGCGATGGGAGCCTCCATCCTCAAGAAGCGGCTGCAGGAGGCGGGGTATGACATCCCCGTGCACCACGTGCCGGTGAATCAGCTGCCGCCCACCGCAGAGGTGGTCTTCACGCAGGCGAGCTTCGAAACGCGCGCACAGCAAGTCGCGCCGAAGGCGAAGATCTACTTGGTGCAAAACTTCTTGAACAAGGCGACCTACGACCAGTTGATTGAGGATCTCGAGCGGCTGAAGGGATGAGACATGGCGAACGAGTTGACGGATCGCCAAAAGCTCCTGCTCTTCGAAATGATGCGGCGCTCGGAAGGCGTGGATCCTTCCGAGGCTGCGCGCCGTTTGGACGTCAGCCGCCGCACGCTGCAGCGCGACCTGCGCGCCGTGGCGGGCTGGCTGCGCTCGTTTCGGGGGCGGATCGAGAGCCAGGGCGGGAGGCTGTGCCTCGTGGCTTCCCCGCAGGAATTGGCGCGCATCGAGGCGGCGCTTGGGTCGGTGAACGCGCGCACTGTGGCGTTCACGCCTCGCCAGCGCGCAGCCCTTCTCGCCCTGTGGCTCCTCGCGGAGCAGGGTCCGCTCAAACTCGCCTATCTGGGCAAAGTTCTCGACGCCGCGCCCGCGAGCTTGAGCGGCGATTTGAACGATCTCGCGCCTTGGCTGCGCGCCCGCCGCATGACGCTCGTGCGCAGGCAGGGCTTCGGCGTGTTGGTCGAGGGCAGCGAGGTGGCCAGGCGCGAAGTCATGGCTGACATCGTCTATGAGCAACTGTCTCCGTATCAACTCGCGTGCATGATCACGCGAGAAGGCGATCTCAGCCATCCCGTCGCGCGCTGGCTTGTCCAATGTGTCCATGAGCCGATGCTCCGGGCCATCGCCGATGCGGTCGAGGCCGTGTTGGGCGCCGTGGAGCCGCCGGTCGAGGAGGCAGATCGCGCGGAGGTCTGGCTGTACGCGGTGATCCAGTGCCTGCGGGTCGCCAGGGGAGGGCTGGTGCAAGGCGCGGATCTCGGCGAGGGGGCAAGGCCGGGCGACGTTGCGCTCGCGAAGGACCTGTTGACGAGCGTGGCGCAGGCGGCGGGCCTCCCGCGCCTCGCGGTGGAATCAGAGATCCGGTACATGGCCAGGCACCTCGCCGGCCTGCGCGTGCGCCTGGATGACGACTTCCGGCTCCTGCCGTCCAATGTGACGGCGCTCGATCTCGCCCATCGGTTTGTGCGCGCGGTCGAGGAGATCACGCAGTTGCCGTTCGCGTCGGATCATCTGCTGATGAGCGGGCTGGCCCAGCATCTCGCGCCTGCGCTGGATCGCGTCCAGGCTCGCCTGCCTATCCGAAATCCGCTGCTGGAGATGGTCAAAGCGAGATACCCAGATCTTTTTGCCGCGGCGACGTCGGCGGCTGACGAAGTCTTTGCCGCATATGGGCTGCGGCTGCCGGACGAGGAAATCGGCTTTCTCACGATGCACCTCGGCGCTTCCCGGGAACGCCAATTGGCGGAGGAGAAGTGGCGAGCGGTCATAGTCTGCCCACACGGGCTCAGTTCCGCGAGGCTGCTCGCGAGCCGCGTTCGCAAGGAGTTGCCCGAGATCGCTGTGCAAGAGGTGGCGTCCGCGGCGTCCGCCGCGCACTGCGATGCCGATCTCGTCCTGTCCACGGTTCCGCTGCCGGAGTCGGACGTTCCCGTGGTGGTCGTGTCGCCCTTTCTCACGGAACACGATCTCCGCGCGGTTCGGGCGGCCCTGGCGAAGCTCGAGCGGCCCACGCTGGCCGCGGCGAATCCTGGCGAATCGCTGCCAGGCGCAGCCACGTGGGCCATGCGGCTCGCTTCGTCGGTCAGGACGTCGACGCTTGTCGCGCAGACCATGGACGACGTCATGCAGCTCGTGGGGCTGGATCTCGTCCGGCTCGGTCGCGCCTCGGATGCCAAGCCGATTGTGGCCGCCATTGAGCGCAGGGAGCGGTTGGGGAGCGTGGTGTTGCCGGGGCGCCAGCTCGCGGTGTTGCACGCGAGGACCGATGCGGTGAACGGCCCGTTTGTCGGCGTCTACCGCTTGTCGCGGCCCATGTGGACGCGGGGCGTGGGAGGGGACGAGCCGGTGTCGGTCGTCTTGGTCCTCCTGGCGCGCGTGCAAGAGGATGCGAGCGCCATCGAGGGCCTCGGCCGCATCTCGGCTGCTTTGGTGGAGTCGGAGGCATTGGTGGAGGCGCTGAAATGCGCCGACGAAGAGGAAGTTCGACGGCGGCTGTATGAGGCGATGGTAGGGGAGTGACGGAACATGGTGAAGTTGGACGCTCGCCACGTGGCGCTGAACTTGGGTTCTGAGCCGAAAGAAGATGCCATTCGCAGGGTGGGCCAAATGCTCGTGGATCTCGGCCATGTGGATGCGCCGTACGTGGACAGCATGCTCGAGCGCGAGGCCTCGACCACCACGTATATCGGCAACGGGATCGCGATTCCGCACGGCATGCCGGATTCCGTGCAGTACATTCGGACGTCCGGCGTTGTCGTGGCGCAATACCCTGACGGCGTCGATTTCGGCGGGGAGAAGGCGCGGCTCGTCATCGGCATTGCGGGCAAGGGCGAGGAGCACATGGAGTTGCTTTCGCAGATCGCCACTGTTTGCATGGACGAGTCAAACGTCGAGAGGCTGGTCCAGGCGTCGTCGGTGGACGAGATCGTGCAGATTTTGGAGCGCGTATCATGAGGCGGGCGCTGCACTTTGGCGCGGGCAACATCGGCCGCGGGTTCATCGGCTGGTTGCTCGCCGAAGCCGGATTTCAGGTGACGTTTGCGGATGTCGTGCCGGGGCTCGTGGAGGAGCTCGCGGCCAAGCGAAGCTACCGCGTCGTTCTGCTCGGCGAGGAGAAGCGCGTGGTGAGGGTGGAAGGCGTCGACGCGGTCCTGCTCGGCTCGGAGCGGTGCGTCGAGCTTGCGGCGACGAGCGACTGGATCACAACGGCGGTCGGGGTTCGGCATCTCGAAGGCGTGGCCGCGGTGTTGGTAGAGGGATTTCGCCGCCGGATGCGCGCGGGCGAAACGGGGGATGTCACGGTCATCGCGTGCGAAAACGCGGTGCGCGCGACGTCCCAACTCCGCCAGCACGTCGAGCGGCTGGCAGACGAGGCGCTGCGCGAGTTCCTGGGTGCGCACGTGCGCTTCCTCGACGCCGCGGTGGATCGCATCGCGCCGAACCGCGAGGGACACGCCGAGGACGCACTCGACGCCGTGGTGGAGTCGTACTACGAGTGGGTGGTGGAGTCGAGTCCCGTGCCCGGCGCGCCGCAGGGCATTTCGTGGGTCTCCGACCTGAATCCGTACCTCGAGCGCAAGCTGTACCTGGTGAACGGCGCGCACGCCGCGATCGCGTACCTCGCCCATCTGCGCGGGATTGCGACCATTGGCGAGGCGCTTAAGCACCCGGACATCGAGCAGCACGCGGCCCGTTTCCAGGACGAAGCGGCGCGCGGGCTGGTGCACCGCCACCCCGCATTCGCGCTGGCCGATCTCGCCCAATATGCCGCGAAGGTCCGCGCCCGCTTCGCCAACCCTTACGTGATCGATCAGGTGGCGCGCGTCGCGCGCGATCCGCTGCGCAAGCTGGCCCCGGGCGAGCGCCTGGTGGGCCCGCTCATGGCGGCAGCCGAGGCGGGCAGCGAAACGTCGGCCATTGAGCGAGCCGTCGCGTGCGCGCTGTGCTACCTGGACGAGGGCGACGAATCGTCGGTTGACTTGCAGCGGCGCATCGCGGCGGAAGGCGTGGAGCAGGTGGTTCGCGACGTTTGCGGCCTCGAGGGGAAGCTGCTTCACGGCGTCGTGGCCGCGTACGAAACGCTGAAATCCCTCACGGCGTAAAACGAGAGAAGTTCACAGGAGGTCATGGAGATGGCAATGGCACAGCGGGAAATCGAACTCAAGAACCCTTCCGGGCTACACGCCCGTCCGGCTTCGCTGTTTGTGGCGGAGGCGAATAAGTTCCAATCGGAAATTTTCCTGGAAGCCAAGGGCAAGCGGATCAACGCCAAGAGCATTCTCGGGCTGTTGTCGCTTGCCATCGGGCAAGGCACCGTCATCAAGATTGAAGCCGAGGGCGACGACGCGGAACAGGCTGTCGCGGCGTTGTGCGATCTCGTCGCCTCCGGGTTCGGCGAGTGAGGTGACCAGCATGAGCACCGTGTACCGCGGCGTAGCTGCGTCGGACGGCGTGGCGGTGGCCAAAGCCTTTGTGCTCGACGCGAGCGAGCCGTCCGTCGAGCGCGTGGAAGTGGCGGACCCCGAGGCGGAGTGGGCGCGCGTCGAAGGCGCCATCGCCGCCGCGAAGGAGGAGCTCGAAGCGCTGCGCCGGACGGCGCTTGACAAGTTGGGCGAATCTGAGGCACAGCTTTTTGTCGCGCACGCGCAGATGCTCGAAGACCCGGAACTCACGGGACAGATTCGCCAAGTGATTGAGGCGGAGCGCGTCAACGCCGAGTGGGCGGTGAAGAGCGTGATCGACACGCTGGTGGGCCTCTTCGACGCGCTCGACGACGAGTACATGCGCCAGCGCGCGGCGGACGTCCGCGACGTGGGCAGCCGCCTGCTCCGCCACCTTCAAGGCAGTGCCGGGACGAGCCTGGCGGAGCTCGCGGAGCCCGTCGTCCTGGTGGCGCGCGATCTCGCCCCGTCCGACACGGTCCAACTCAATCCGGCGCTCGTGCGGGCGTTTGTCACCGACATCGGCGGGCGCACCTCGCACACGGCCATCATGGCGAGATCGCTCGGCATCCCGGCGGTGGTGGGGCTCGGCGACATCACGGCGCGCGTGGAGTCCGGACAGGTCCTGGCCGTGGACGGCACCGAAGGCGTCGTCGTGGTGCAGCCGGACGAGGATGAGCTTCGGCGCTTCTCGGCGCAGGTGGAGAAGCAGCAGGGGGAGCGCGCCAGGCTGGCCGCGCTGCGCGACGCCGAATCCGTCACGCCGGACGGGCGCAGGGTCGAGATCGCCGGGAACATCGGCACGCCCGCCGAAGTGGCGCAGGTGTTGGCCCAGGGCGGGGAAGGCATCGGGCTTTTCCGCTCCGAATTCCTGTACATGAATCGCGACACGGCGCCGACGGAGGAGGAGCAGTTCGCGGCCTACAAGGAAGTGGCGGAGGCGATGCAGGGCCGCCCGGTCATTGTGCGCACGCTTGACGTCGGCGGCGACAAGGGCATCCCGTACTTGGGCCTGCCGCGAGAGGACAACCCGTTCCTCGGGTATCGTGCCATCCGCGTCTGCCTGGATCAGAAGGAACTGTTTGCGGCGCAGCTTCGCGCCATCCTGCGCGCGTCGCACTACGGGAAGCTGCGGGTGATGTTCCCGATGATCGCGACGGTGGAGGAGGTGCGGGCGGCCAAGCGCGAACTGGAAGCGGCGAAGCAGGCGCTGCGCGCAGAGGGCGTGCCGTTCGACGAGGAGATGGAAGTGGGCATCATGATCGAAATTCCCGCGGCGGCCGTCATGGCGGATCGCCTGGCGGAAGAGGTCGACTTCTTCTCCATCGGCACGAACGATCTCGTCCAGTACGCGCTCGCGTGCGATCGGCTGAACGAGCGGATTTCCCATTTGTATCAGCCGCTCAACCCGAGCGTGTTGCGGCTGGTGAAGATGGTGATTGACGGGGCGCACGCCGCGGGCAAGTGGGTTGGCATGTGCGGCGAACTGGCGGGCGATCCGCGCGCGACCGCGATTCTCCTAGGCCTAGGGCTGGACGAGTTCAGCATGAGCGCTGGCTCCATCCTCAAGGTGCGCGACGTCGTGCGCAACACGCGCTATGAGGACGCGAAGGCGCTGGCGGCTCGGGCGCTCGAGGCGGATACCGAGGCCGACGTGCTGAGGTTGGTGCAAGGCTGACATGCGGCCGATGGCCGCGACGGCTTCCGAAGCGCCCGCGGGGTGCATCTCCCTCGCGGGCGCAGTTGCGCCGAACGATGACGGTTGTCGTGTGCGCTTGCAGTCCGCGCGTGTGCTCTGCTCTCGCGTGCCTACGCATTGCGTTCACCACTGAGTCACCGCTCGGCACGCAGGAGTTCAAGTCGATGTGGAACGCGTCCACCCAGGACTTCGTCAACTACGTCGTGGCTACGGTCAAGGACGATCCGGCCGGTCAGCGGTCCCTGGACCTGCGCTCGACATCAACGGCCAGGTGGTCGGGATGGCGAATGGCACGGTCCTCGTGGATCCATCCTCGCACAAGCCCACCACGTTCATGGCGATGTCGGATGTCGCCAAGATTCTGAACGATCTCGGCCTGAAGTACACGTGGGGCGGCTCGACGCTCAACATCATGACCTCGATGTGAGCCGCGCACCAGGATATCGCCACGACACCTCAAACGGAAGCCCGGCGATGGATTTCGCCGGGCTTCAGCGCGTCCAGATGAGGAGTGCGATGCTGACGAGCGCCATGGCCGTCGCGGTGACGTCGCGCCCGCTCACTCTCCACGGCGGCAGGATGGCGGATGGGGGCGTGATCTCAAACAAGCGGCGCGCCTCCATCGCGTCCGCGGTCGTCTCGCCGAAGCGGAGCATGCGGATGACAAATGGGGCGATGACGTTCGCCACGTCCACGAGCGCCCGCCAGGTGTTGAGCGCGCGGCCCGCGTTCTGCAGGCGCACGCGGTATGCATACCACTGTTCTCGGTACATCACCTCGACCGCCGGGATGAACCGGGTGGCCAGCGCGCCGAACCAACTCGCCACGAGGCGCTGACGGCGTGGCACGGCGCGGCGGAGCGCCCGGTCGGTGAGCGCGGCCAATTGCAGCGACGAAAACCGCGCGAGCGCCAGCTGGCCGAGCTGCAGGTAACACCAATAAGGCACGACTTCGAACCACGTGCGCTTCGCCGCGCTGAAATGAAAGGCCCACTGGGCGTGAAAGGGCGGGCCGAGTTGCAGGCCACTCACGGCGCATGCCAGGATGGCAAAGCTCGCCCAGGTCCACGTGAGGCGCAGCGTCGTTCTCAGGGGCGCGGAAAGCGCCACCAGGAGCGCGACGGAGGCCAGCACGGCGACGAGATCGCCCGCCGGCCGGTGCACGAGCGCAATGGCGATGGCCATGGCCGTGATTGAGAGCCAGCGCAGGGCCGGGTGAGATGCGCTTCGCTCGCGCTCGGCGCTTGGGGGCCCAGCTTCGCCAGCGGACGGGGCGGCGGACGCGTGGGCCGCGCCTCGGTCCGCGGACGTCCGACCGGTTTCGCCCAGCGGCTCGGCGACGGGCGCTCCATCTTCGCGCGAGACAGGCGGCGCGAGGAGCAGGGCAGCGAGCTCATCCGGCGCATAGAGGCCCGGCTTCGGCCCGCCCGCTCGGGCCAACGCCCTTGCGAGCCGGGCGGAGGGCGGGATGGGGACACCTTGTCGTTCCAGTTCCCCGGCCGACGCCGCGAACGCCTGCGGTGGCCCGTCGAACACCAGGCGCCCATCGCCCAGGGCCAGCACCCGCGTGGCGGCAAAGAGGGCGTCGTCGAGATCGTGCAGCGCCGTGATGGCGAGTCCGCCTTGCTGCACGTACCGGGCGATCTCGGCGATGATCTCCGCGCGCGAGGCGGCGTCGAGCCCGCTGGTCGGCTCATCGCACAACAGCACTTCGCCGGGTCGCGCGAGCGCCATCGCGTAGACGAACTTGCGTTGCATGCCGGTCGAGAGGCGGGACGGGAGATCGTCCGGCTGGAGATGGCCGAGGCCCAGGGGCTCAAGCCGTGGCTTCACTTGCTCTTCCCACCGCTGGCGGACGTCCGAACGGGACAGGCGAAGGCTGGCCGCGAATTCTTCCGCCGCTTGGGTGGCGAACAAGAGCCGCTCAGGGGACTGGGGGACGTAGGTTCGCCGGACCTCCGTCCGTCCGGCTGGAGGGTGGTAGGTCACTTCGCCCTCGCTCGGCGACGCCAAGCCAGCGAGTGCGTCGAGCAACGTCGACTTCCCGGCCCCGTTTCGGCCCACGAGTACAATCCATGCGCCGGGCGCTGCCTCAAACGAAAGATTCGATAGAAGGGTTGCCCCGTTGCGCGCGAGCGTCAAGGATTTGACTTGCAGCAACACGCTGCCATCCCTCCACAAACTCCTGTTCCGAGAGCGGCGAAAATTCGATGGCGAGGGCGCGCTGCACGCGGCGCGCCACCTGAACGAGGTAGGGGGGCTCAAAGCCGAGGTGGTCGCACGGCGGCAAGCCGCTGTCGGCGTAAAAGAACGCGCGCGGCGACATGGGCGCGCTCATGTGCCCGTCCTTTACCACGACCACGGCGTCCGACGCGAGGACGTCGTCCATGTCGTGGGTGACAAGGAGCACCGTTCGGCCCGCCCGCGCGAGCCCTCGCAACACCTCGCGCATGGCGGCGCGGGCGTCGGGATCGAGCTCCGCCTGCGTCTCGTCCAACAGGAGCACGTCGGCGCCGGATGCGAGCGCGCCGGCCACTGCGAGTTTCGCCATTTCCCCGCCGGACAGTTGATCGACCGGACGCTGAAGCGCGGTTGAGAGCCCCACCAGATGCATCCACCGCCGAACTTCGGCATCGAGCGACGCCCCATCGGGCGGCGGATCGCCAAGATGCGCCGCCCGCGCAGCGATGGAGATGGCCAGTTCCTCCAGAACCGTCTGGCCGACAAAGCTCGCCGCCGGAGGCTGAAAGGCCATCTGCACGCGCCACCTCGCCGTCTGCCAAGGCTCGCCGTGCACCCATACCTCCCCTTGAAAGGGTGCAAGTCCGACGAGCGCCCGAAAGAACGTCGTCTTCCCCGCGCCATTCGGGCCGACGAAGGTGACCCATTGGCCATGGCCGATCTCGCCCGACACGTCGCGCAGCACAGGTCGTGAAGCGCCGGGCGGGGCGACGCGGAGGTCCTTCCACGCCAGGGCGGGCGGCTGCGCGTTGGACTCGTTCCTCAACTCCGTGACATTGGACTGCGTGTTTTGCGGCATCGAACGGCCTCCGCTCATCCCGTGGTTGTCTTTTGCGGCTATTGTCAACTATAATCCAATCGTAAGTTAACAATATCACATATTATCGGAGGAGTGGTCAAGTTTCATGGCCAAAGTTCGCGGTCTCATCTTCTGCGCCCTCTTCATCGCCATCTTTGCCGTGCTGAGCTTGGTGCAGATCCCCGTCGGTTCTGTACCCATCACGTTGGAGACGCTCGTCGTCCAGGTCTGCGCAGGGTTGCTCGGACCTTGGTACGGCGCGCTCACGTTTGTTCTGCTCATTGTACTGGATCTCATCGGACTTCCGCTCATCGGCGGGCACGCGGGCCCAAGCCTCATGCTCGGCCCGACGGCAGGCTACATCTGGGGTTGGCCGTTCTGCGCGCTCTTCGCCGGCCTCGCCATTGCGCGCGTGCGGCCCGGATCGCGCGGCGAGATCGTCAAGCTCATCGCCATCCTGTTTGTGCTGGGCGATCTCGTCTGTTACATTCCGGGGGTGCTGTGGCTTCGCCACGTGGTGCCTTCGCTCAGGCCTTGGGGATCTGCGCTCGCGGGCGGCATGTGGCCCTTCCTGCCGGGCGACTTCGTCAAGAGCGTGATTGCGGCCATCATCATCGCGCGCGTCCGGCGCGTGTATCCGACGGAGCGCATCCTCCACGGCCAGCGCGCGTTGATGGACTCGGGCATCGCGGAGTCCTGAGCGACTCGCACGCCCTCGTTTCGGGACGGGCCCTCGCTTCTTGGGAAGCCGAGGGCTCTTTCCATGTCTTGCGCATGCAGGATTTCCGATCTCGCGGCGCGAAGTACACGTGTAGACACCGCATAGGAGGCGGGACGATGCGGGCGTGGTTGAAATGGCTTCTTCTTCGGCCGCTCGCGACCGAGTATCGCCTGCTGACGTATATGGTGGTCATGCAGGTGATTGTCTTCGTGATGGTTGCGGCCATCGCCCTGGATGCGGCGAGTGGCGTGAGCGCGCTGGCGCACTGGGAGGAGGTGCTGCAGCACGACGGGCTCCCCATTCTGCGCAAGCTTGCGGCGCGGCCGCTCGTCATCACGCTGTGGATTTCGAGCATCGGCGCGGTGCTCGTCCTTGCGTTTTCCATGTTCGTGTATCGAGAGTTGTTCCTCGATCTTCGCCGCAAGCGGGAACTGCGCAAGCGCCTTGCCCACGAATCCAGCCACGACGCCCTCACGGGTCTCCTCAACCGCGCGTATTTCATGGACTACTTCGAATACGCGGTGCGCGCCGCGGAGCGGGATGCCGATCGATTGGCCCTCCTGTACCTCGATTTCGACCGATTCGAAGCGCTCAACGCGGCGTTCGGCTATCGGGTCGGCGATGAAGTTCTGCGCGATGTCACGCGGCGCTGGCAGGAGGAGAAGCGCAGCTCGGACATTCTGGCCCGCCTCGCGGGCGATGAGTTTGCCGTCCTCATGACCCACGTGGGACGGGAAATCGACGCCCTCGCCATGGCCCACCGCCTCATGGCCGCTTGTCGGCAGGCCGAAACCGTATCGAGCCGGTTCGATCTCGGCGTCTGCGTCGGCATTGCCTTCTTTCCGGAAGACGGAAATACGCCAGACCTGCTTTTGCGCAAAGCGGAACTCGCCGCCCAGCGCGCCAAGCGGCGCGGGCGGCATCAGGTCTGTTTCTACCGGGAGTCTTTGTCGGATGCGATGTCGCGGGCGGATCGCCTGAGAAACGAGTTGCCTCGAGCCATCGCGCGAGGAGAGATTTACGTCGTGTATCAGCCCATCGTGGATGCATCCACCCTGTCGTGGGTGTCCGTTGAGGCGCTCGTGCGTTGGCGGCACAAGGAGTGGGGCGAGCTCGGCCCCGGCGAATTTCTGCCCATCGCGGAGGAAGCGCGGCTCATGCCGGCCATCACGCGGCGGGTGGTGGAGGAGGCCATCTCGAGCCTCGCGAAGTGGCGCCAGAGCGGGTTGTCGCTCACCCTCTCCTTGAACATCTCCGCCCAGGACTGCCAACTGTACGGCGATCTCGTCGACGACCTCTCCCGTGCAGTGGCAGAGTATGGCTTGAAGCCGGAAGACGTCGAGATCGAGCTGACGGAGCAGTCGCTGATGGAGCACGCGGCGGAGGATCTGGTGCGGGAGCTGTGCGAACGAGGCTTTCGAATCGCGCTCGACGACTTTGGCACCGGGTACGCGTCGCTGGCGTACTTGCGGCGGTTTCAGGTGACCCGGATCAAAATTGACCGGAGTTACGTGGCGCGCCTGTTCACAAATGACTATTACGAGCGGCTCATACGCGCCGTCATGGCACTCGCGGGGGAACTGGGGCTCGAGGTCACGGCCGAAGGTGTGGAGACCGAGGAGCAGGAGGCGCTCCTGCGGGCGATAGGCGTCAACCGCCTGCAGGGGTTTCGGTACGGGCGGCCAGCCAGCGCGTCGGCCCTGCAGGAGGTGGCGGCGGGGCGCTCGGATGCGCCCTAGCTAGGCTGGGCGAAATGGCGCCCCATCCTCCGAAGTGGCCTCTTGACGCCGTCGATTCGGGCCAGCGATGGCAAAAGCCCGCCTGGCTCACGCGCGCCAAGGCGGGCTGTGGAGCCATCAGGCCCAGAACCCCACGTACTGAGTCTCCTTTTCGAATCCCCACACAATCCAGATGATGTTGTACACGAAGGGGACGAGCATCCACCACACGTTCCAGCCGCTGTGCCCAAACGCGCGGCACAACTTCACCTGCCAGATGATGAAGAAGATCACATTGACAATGGGCACAAGGAGAATCAAGATCCACCAGGCGCTCTTCTGAATCATCTTGAGCTGCAGCACCATGTTCAGCACAGGTACCCAGGCGAACCACGCGATGTTCGCGAGCTCCGCTTTCTTGGCGAGTCGGTAAAAGGCCATGGACGTGAGAATATAAAGTGCGATGTAAATGAGATACACGAGGACCAGCACCCCATCACCCCCTTCCGGCGGCTGCAACGGCCTCAAAAGTCAACGTATGCTCGCGCTCGCATCTTATGAAATTTCCAGCTGCTTGCCTAGAGCCGGTCTTCCAATCACGGTCTGTGCGCGCGGCAGGATCGGACGGCGAAAGCGCGAATCCATTACGTGAATCGCTGCGGAAAGACAAGGAGGGGCTACGCCTACGCCGCCTGCGACAAGGCGACCCCAGGCCTGGCTTTGCGCGATCCCGCCCGTTCCATGGCCGAGTGGGAGCATTCGTACGTCCAACTCCTTGAGGTGACGAAGCGCGCGCTCGGCCTCCGCTTTGCGCAATTGCCACACCGCACCTTCGCGCTCGGCGTGTCGAACGGCGGCTACGTGGCGCGCATCCTGGCCGAGCGGCATGCGGACGAGATCGACGGCGCCGTGGATTGGGAGGGCGTGCACTGGGACTCGGAAGGTGAGCACCTGCTGAAAACGCTTCCGGAATGGGTGGCCGGGTTCGCCGCGTACGCCCGAGCCCAGGGTGCCGAGCGAAGTCGGCTGCGGGAGCGCCTTGTGGAACTCGGTCTCCCGCCCGGTGCCGAGCGCCACTGGGCCATCTATCACCAGATGTACTGGCTCGTCACGCTCTGGCTCTACGGCCGCAATCTGGATCCCGACTGGCCAACCTTCGCGCTCCCTTGGTCGAACGACTGGCTGCAGGATCCGGCCGATCTCGCGTCTTATCCCGCCGACGAGCGGGCTTCCTGCGTCGCGTCCCGCATCCGCCCCATCGCCAACACCGGCCGGATTGGCGCGCCACTCATCACGGTGGCGGGCAACTGGGACTGCCTCTTGCCCTTTGCCCATCATCAGGCGGCGTATACCGCCAAGGTCGCCGCGGCCGGCTGCGCGCACCTGCACCGGCTGTACGAGATCGACCGAGGCAATCACGTGGACGGGCTGTTGCGGCTCGATCGCGGCGATGAACAGCCGGTCCTTCCGTATTTTGAGGCGGCCTTTACGCGCCTCGAGCGCTGGGTGGAGCGCGGCGAGGAGCCGCCGCCAAGCGGCCTGTACCGCGCGGTTGACGTCCTCGCAGGGGGCGCGGAACTCTACGCAGACACCAATTTGGAGGCGTGATGAACATGCAGATTTCTCTAGAAGGGCGCGTCGCGGTGGTCACCGGTGCCGCGAGCGGGATTGGACTCGCCGTCGCCACGGCCATGGCCGAAGCGGGGGCGCGCGTGGTGTTGTCGGATCTGCGGCAGGATGCGGCGGAGGCGCAGGCTCAGGCGCTCTCGCGGCGCGGGCTGGAGGTGACGGCCGTTGCTGCGGACGCCTCGGACGAGGGCGAGATCGACCGGCTGTTCGCGCGCGCGGAGGCGCGGTACGGCGGCGTGGACATCGTGGTCAACAACGCCGGCATGCAGCACGTGGCGCCCATCGAGGAGTTTCCGGCGGATGTGTTTCGCAAGATGGTGGATCTCATGCTCACGGGGCCGTTTTTGAGCATCAAGCGAGCGCTGCCGGGGATGAAGGCGCGCGGGTTCGGACGGATCATCAACATGGCCTCGGTCAACGGGCTCATCGGATTTGCGGGCAAGGCGGCGTACAACGCGGCCAAACACGGGCTCATTGGCCTGACGAAGGTGGCGGCGCTCGAGGCGGCCGAGCACGGCGTGACCGTGAACGCGCTCTGCCCTGGCTACGTCGACACGCCGCTCGTCCGGAACCAACTGGCCGATCTCGCTCGCACCCGCAACGTCCCGGTGGAACAGGTGCTGGAGGACGTGATTTATCCGCTTGTGCCGCAGAAGCGGTTGCTCGCGCCCGAGGAGGTCGCGCACTACGCGGTGTTCCTGGCGTCCGATCTCGCCGCCTCCGTCACGGGCCAGGCCGTCGTGATCGACGGGGGATACGTGGCGCAGTAATGGATTTGTCTTTCGCAGCTCGGTCGGCTAAGATGACGGTAGAATCGACGGGGTGATGGAGCTCACCGGAACCGCCCGCGACGGGCTGATGGCTCCTGCGATGTGTGGACGGTCGTGGACAGGTCCGCGCATGGCAGGGGCCATTTTTCATGCGAGTGAAGGGGGAGAAGGGTTTGGACGAAGCGAAGAAAATCGCCGCTGTGCTGGTCGGCGGCGCGCTGGGCGGGGGACTGCGCGATCTCGTCGACGTCGCCGTGGGCCAGGTGCACCTGTTTCCGCTTGGCATCTTTGTCATCAATCTGACGGGTGCCTTCTTGCTCGGCCTCATTCAGCAACTGGCCGTGCGGCACGCGCTCCCGCACTGGCTGGTGGCAGGCCTCGGTCCGGGCGTCATGGGCGGATACACGACGTTTTCCACGTTTGCCGTCGGCGCGTGGGAGGCGCTGCGGCTCGCACCGTGGCAGGGCGTGTGGTACGTGGTGTTGACCGCCGTTCTCGGGCCCCTGTGCGCATGGTTAGGAACGAAGGCGATCCCGGCCCAGGCGACGCCCGAAGAGGAATGGGAAGCGGAAGAGGAGGTGTCGCTGTGAACGACGCCGTGCTCTGGCTGACCACGGGCGGATCCGCCATCGGGGCGGTGCTTCGATATCTCGTGGGTCAGTTCATCGGCAAGGTGAACAAAACGCCGTTTCCATGGGGAACGTGGATCATCAATATGGTTGGCACGCTGTGTCTGGCGCTTTTCACGGCGCGCCTCGTGCACGAAGACCCGCACCTTTTCGTCCTTCTCGGCGCGGGTTTTTGCGGCGGATTCACCACGTTCTCGAGCTTTTCGACGGAAACCGTGGCGCTGTGGAGAGTGAGTCGCAGCTTGGCCATCGCGTACGTGGCGTCGTCCGTCCTCTTGGGACTCGCCATTGCCGCCGTGGTGGACTTCGTCTTGCGCCATTGAGGGATGCGGCGGCGCGAGTCAGCGCGAAGACGCGTTCGTGGCCTCGTTGGACGGTCCGCCGGGCGAGGTTGTGGCGTTCAGGAGGCCGGAACGTGGGGGCGGTTGCGTGACGGGCTGTGACTTTTCGCGCGCGATCTCGCCCGGCAGCGATTCGATAAGCTTGTTCCAATCGACGTTGGAACCAACGTCTTGCTTAAATTCGTCGGTATAGTCGTCGTCTGCCACTTTCCACGCGCCCGTCGCATCCTGTTGCAGCGTCAATTGATGGACGACGCCTGGGAAGTTGGCGAGCACCGCAGGGCTGGCGGTCATATGTTCGGTTGCGGAAGGAAAAATGGAGACCGTGGCTTTGTGACGCCACAGGGTGCAGCGCAAG
>NZ_BCRQ01000041.1 GCF_001552675.1 Alicyclobacillus sendaiensis NBRC 100866 | reverse complement strand
AGATCGATTTCAGGCCACTCGAAATTTCCTCCGCGATCGCTTCAGGGGATTTTCCATCCACATCCACAATCTGCGACGCGATTTCATCGTAAAACGCGCCACGTTCACGGAGCAGGCGCGTGATCCGGTCTTCGAGGGAATGTCCGCGCAACAACGGGCGGTGGTCGGCTTCCCCTCGAAGGCGCTCGGCGAGGGTCGTCGGCTTGGCGCGGAGATAGACGACGTGGAATTGGCTGCGCAGAAGTCGGCGGTTGCGCTCCGCGATCACGACGCCCCCACCTGGCGCCACCACCAAGCGAGAACGGAGAGCGCATCGCGCCAAGCACTCCGACTCGAGTGCGCGAAATGCAGACTCCCCATCCTGCTCAAAGATTTCCGAAATCGTTCTTCCAGCTGTCTCCTGAATGTCGAGGTCGAGATCGACAAATTCAAACCCAAGTCGGCGCGCAAGGACAGGACCCACGGTCGATTTGCCGCATCCCATAAAACCCACCAATGCCACACGCAAGGTCTCCATCACTCCATCATGACCGAGGGCCATTGTCTTGCCACGATACCACGACGCGTGCGCTCGTGTCATACACAAAGGACATTGTATCCGACACGGTGCCCTCTGTCACTCGGATCGAAACGAAGACCTGACTGCCCGAAGTTGAGCTTGTCAGCACCACGGGGTGGCCGGCCACGCGAGCCTGCCATAGGGCCGGCAAGTGTCCCCCGCGCGCTAACACGGCTTCACCCGAGCGAGACAACGCGGATGCAATCGCCCGACACTGGACAAAACGCAAGTTCCTCGCTTCCGCGCGGAGCGCGAGCGAACCCGTCAGCATCGTCGCCGCGGCGACGAGGACGAGACCTGCGGTGCAAGCCAACACATACCACAACACGAACCCGGAAGGTTGATTCGAGCCATAGCGACGGCACATCGTGGATGGTCACCCCGCGTTTCCCACGTCCCACGACAGGCTCTCCCCGTCCTCGGTTTGAACGAATATGGCGAGCAACCAGCCCGACGGAGTAGACTTCTGCGAAGCCCAGAAGGCCCGGACGCCGGTCGCAATCACGGCCGTTCCACCACCAGCCTTGACACGGACGAGCTGGTGGTTGGAATTCAGGTAATAGGTGTAAATGGTTCCACTCATCTCTCGGAGTATGAGGGTTCCACCCAGAGCACTCGCGCCTACGGCCGCGTGAACGTCCTCCAAAGTGAGCCGGCGCACACTGTCCAACACCGCCCAATCTTCGGCCACCTGGTCGACCCGGTCCGCGCCTCTCAGAACGGCGATGGCCGTCATCGAACAAGCGAGAAGGACGAGGGAGGCCACGGCGAGTGATACCATGGTTTCAAGAAGCGAAAATCCCTTGGGTGCACGTCGGGATGACGAGGGTAGGAACGGGATCTCCGCCCGCATCCAGCGTGATCGTCTGATCCTGACATGCCGCAGCCTGCGCATCGGGCACTTGTGTCCAGTGGACCGTGTACACGCGACCGCCCTCCTGCACGGTCTGGGGAACCGAACCGCCATGCATCACATCCTCCATGACGCGTATCTCCGCGGCTTCAATGGATTGGAGAGAAATGGATTTCTCCAAAACGAGGTAAGCGTGGGTCTGGGACATCCAGATGGCCGGAATCAGCACCGCCAACATCAGCACGGCAAACAGGTTTTCCCACAGTGTCACGCAGTCCACCCTCCCGTCTGCCACCCCGTACCCATGTACAGGCGCACATCGTCTTCGCGTTGCCCGTCCGTCAACCGAATCACGCCAGCCACCTGTGCGTTGCCGAGATTGTCGTACGAGATGACGTGGACAGGCAGCTGAAGGTACCCGTCGACGTAATTGACGCCGACCGCAAACGCGTCCGACTCGAGCGTCTGAGTCCCTTGGAGGAGGCGATAGCCGGTGTCGTAGGGATCGAGCCACACCATGGTGAAGGTATCGCTCGTGGAAGCCAGATTTTGCATGGCCCGCATCTGGGCCAACAGGGTGAAAGCCGTTGCTCTCAGCGCCATGCCCCTCTCCAACGAGACCAGGCAGCCCGTCAGCATTGCGATGGAGATCGTGGAAATGGAGACGACCATCATGACCTCAAGCAGCGAGAACCCGCCGCGATTGTCCCTGGAAAAGCGGAGGGCCAACACGCGCTCCATCCTACATCCCTCCGGGAGACAGGCATGTCACGGTGACGTTGTTCGCGTCCGCATCCTGGATGACGTAATTGCCGGACAGTGCATCGTTCGAAAGCAGGCCGTCGGAGACGAGGGTCTGAATTTGTTGCACCGTATTCCCAGTGGGCAATTGCCCGTGGATCAGCTGGTATTCGGCCAAGGCTGCGGATATGGTCCGCACATTGCCTGCGCACGCCGTGTTTTGAGCTCGTCCAGACGCGCGCAACAGCTGTGGCGTGATCATCACCACTAGAATGCCGATGATCACGACGGCGATCATGATCTCGATCAGGCTGAACCCCGTGATGCTTGTCCGCGAGCGACGAACGTCTACGCCCGGAATGCCACCCATCTCATCACACCTCCAAGGACATCACGACAGGCGCGCAATGGCCTGGTACATAGGAACCATCAGGCTATACACCAAGACACCGACCACAAGCCCCATCAAGCCCACCGCGACGGGCTCGGCCACCTGTGCAAGCGACTCTAAGCGGTGTGTAATATCCCACTGCATGATGCGCTGCCCTTCCCGCAGCCGGTCCGCCACCTCGCCCGTCACCTCGCCCACCTCGACAAGTGTGAGAAAGAGAGGATCGAGCATCTGCCCCATGGCCGCGAACGCTTCCGTGAGGGAAGTACCTTGCCGAAGTCGCTCGTCGACCTCCCTCACGTGACGCCCGAAATCGCCACGGCGGCCAGCCATCCACGCCACGGCATCCCACGCTCCGATTCCGGCCTCAAGTTGCGAGGCGAGTTGGTCTGCGAGTCGCTCGGTGCGAATTCGGCGAACGAGCCGCTCGAACGGCGGACGAACGGGAGCGGATGGGAAACGGCGCTTGACCAGGTGGACCAAGGGAACGGATAGAAGCGCCAAGGTGACGAATACCAAGCACGCGATCGAGATGGTCGTGGGCGTCACACCTTGGTGGCGTGCAGCTCCCGGCGTCAAAGATGCCAGTTTCTGAAGCGTTGGAAGGACCGCGATGATCATGAACCCAAAGAGCCCGTACGTGCCGCACAACAGGATGAAGGGATAGGTCAACTGCTTCACGAGCGCCTGGCGCCATCGGACGCGATCCATGGTGCGCGCTGCAACGCGCTCCATCCCCTCCGCAAACGCCCCGGCTCGCTCGGCCGCCGCAAGACTCATCCAGTCCATCTCTCGAATCCAATCGGAGAACGCGTCCACCAAAGGCTGACCCCGCTCCACCTGTTGGAGTACCGCTTCGCATAGAGCCGCGCCGACGTACCCGCCACTCGAACGCAGTGTGGCAGCGGCCAAACGGACATCGACGCCCGACTGCAGCATTCGCGAAAACGCCATCAACCACAACGCCGTCTCGCGCTCGATGTGAGGCATGCGAGCCAGGCGCATCAGCACGCGACGGCGGATCATCCTAATGCGCCGACGCAAAGCCCTTCCCCACCCTCGACGTTCGCGTAAGTCGCCCGGAGACTCTGTGCGCCCGGTCTTCATGGGGGAATAACCGTTCGACACCTAAGGCGCGATAGGTTCGGCCGCCATGACCTGCGGACTCGACAAACACGACCCCGCTTAGCACCTCTTCCAAGACGGACGCAGGAACCCCGAAGTCGAGAAAGCGCGACGTGACGCCCATTGGCCTGCGCGCGTGAACCGTCGCAATCACGAGCCTCCCTGTCATCGCGGCGCGACATGCGGCCGCCGCCGAGACCTCGTCTCGCACCTCGCCGATGAAGATGGCATCGGGGTCCTGCCTGACCATCGCGCGGAGCGCCACATCAAACGTGAGTCCTTGCTTTTCCTGAATTTCTATCTGGCGGCATCCAGGGACGCGAACTTCTACAGGATCCTCGAGCGTCAACACGGTCCGGCTCTGACTGAGCAAGTGCTCCAACATCGCGTACGCCATCGTGGTTTTCCCGGCGCCCGTGCGCCCCGCCAGCGCGATCAAGCCACTATCGCGCTGCAACCAGCCCAAAACGCGAGACAGCGACTCGTGAGAGAGGCCAAGATCTTGGAGGGGGTGCCCTGAAACCCCCGCATGAAACAGGCGCAAGACGACAGACTCGCCGCCAAAGATCGGGACGGATGAGGCGCGAATATGGGCGACTTTCCCGTCTGCCATCCACTGAAAGCTGCCTTCCTGTGGCAGGTGCCGGACCGTGACATCCATGCGTCCCAACGCCTTAAGGCGCCGAACCGTTTCCTCGGAATAGGCGATGCCACTCATGAACGGCACCATTTTGCCTCCGACGCGAAACGAGACTTCCAAGTGTCCGTTGACCAAATACAGGTGGACATCGCTCGCACCGGCGCGAATCGCTGCGCAGAGCAGCGCGTCGACGACCTGAACCGCCGCGAATCGATCCATGCCTACCACGCTCCCTTCGCTGCAAGAATTCGCGAAGCGAGCGTGATATCCTGTTTTCTGGAAGTTATCTTTCTGATGATTTTGTAAAACAGGCAGGGATGATCAAGACCTATTGTCGGAAGACGCCGTCCATTCGTACTGGGCAATGGCGACGTGTGGGCCGGACGGCGCAAGCAGAAGGAGACGTTTGGAGGTCCAATGAAGGGCGTGATCGCGACGACTTGGCCGCAATCGCCCTCCCGGATGACTGTGATAGGTGGCCCAAATCTCGATACCCCGATGCTCCAGGATGGTCAACGTCTCGACCCAGAGGCGGGGATGGACCGCGAATCCCATGGCGCTCGCCGTGGTGGGCAGCGCCATGGCCCACGTCCGCCCGCCGTGGATCACAAGGAGTCCAGCACATTCGAGAGGCATTGATTGCCAAACCTGCGTCTCCAAAGCCGGCCTCAGTTCTTCGGGAAACGACGGTGGAACCTCAATCCACAAAGTCGAACACCATATCCCCAATGCGGATGACGTCGCCGTCCTTCGCGCCATGGGCGCGCAGGGCGTCGTCCACGCCGCGCATTTGCATGATGCGCTGGAATCGCTTCACAGCGTCGTACTGATCGAAGTTGGTCATCTGGACGAGCTTTTCGATCTCCGAGTGCTCGACCACAAAGACGCCATCCTCTTTCCGAATCGTGAGGGGAACCTCTTCCGCCAGGCGATAAACTCTGTGCGCCGATTCGTCCGCTGGCGCGACGTTCGCCGAGTGAGGCACCGGGGTTGCTTGCACCAGTTCATAGAGCCGCTCAGCAAACGGCCGAAGCCCTTCGTGCGTCACGCCGGAGATGGGAAAGATCTCAAGCTCCGGATAGGCGGAGCGAAAGCGCGCCAGGTGCTCCATGGCCTGAGGCAGATCCATTTTGTTGGCCGCGACGACGCGAGGCCTGTTGGCAAGTTCGGCACTGTATTGGGCGAGCTCGTCTTCGATCACGCGGTAGTCTGCGACGGGATCGCGCCCGTCGACAGCCGCCATATCGATGACGTGAACCAGCACCCTGGTCCGCTCAATGTGACGCAGAAACTGGTGTCCGAGCCCGCGGCCCTCGTGAGCGCCCTCGATCAGCCCCGGCAAATCGGCCATGACGAACGAACGCCCGTCCGAGAGTTCGACCACGCCGAGCTCGGGGTGCAGCGTAGTAAAGGGGTATGCCCCCACCTTGGGCTCGGCGCGCGTCATGGCGCGAAGCAAGGTGGATTTTCCCACCGACGGATAGCCCACGAGGCCGACGTCCGCCAGCACCCGAAGTTCGAGACCAATCACGCGCTCCTCTCCGGGCTCCCCCTTCTCGGCGATTTCAGGCGCCTTGCGAACGGAATTCGCGAAATGCGCATTTCCGCGCCCTCCGCGGCCGCCTCTCGCCACCACGAGCCGGTCTCCTGGCTGCACGAGGTCTCCCAGAAATTCTCCCGTGTTCCGATCGCGCACGAGGGTCCCAGGAGGAACCTTGATCACGAGATCCTCGCCGTCCGCCCCGTGTCGCTTCGCTGGCCCCCCTGGTTCGCCGGATTTGGCCTTGAAGTGACGCTGATACCGGAAGTCGACGAGCGTGCGGAGCCCCTCGTCCACCACGAGGACCACATCGCCACCGCGGCCACCGTCGCCGCCGGCGGGGCCACCTCGCGGCACATACTTCTCGCGGCGCCACGACACAATGCCGTTGCCACCGTTGCCGCCTTTCACGTAAATCACCGCGTGGTCGACGAACACGCCGTCACCCCCTTGCAAAGTCAACCTGTGGATAACGATCTCGCCAGTCCGCCATCCCCAGCTCGGGAGCGTCCCACTCAACCCGGAGCGTTGTTGCGCCAATCCTGAGCTTGACCCGCAGGGACCGCCCCTCAGTGGCGAGCTGCGCCTCGAGTTCAGTCAAGAAGGCCATCCATTGCTCTACCGCATCGCCTTCAGGCGCATGCTCCACCACGATATCCGCCACGACGACGTGAGGGCAGCCCGCCAACACCCACACGAGAGGCTCCGCGCTCGAGAAAACCGCCTGCTGCACGCGGCCGAGCGACTGCAGCCATTCGGCGAGCCGATCAATGGCCGCCATCGCGCGTTCGCTCCGATTCATTTGAATGAGGGCTCGGATGATCTGCAGTTCATTCAGGACGTCATGGCGATGACGGCGAAACGCCTCGAGCACGGTGCCGTGCTCCAAGCCTTGAGGCACGGACTTCCCTCCTTCAACAGAAAAGAGGCAATCTGGAGCGCTGTTGCGCACAGACTGCCTCGCCGCAGACTTTCGTCACTTGCCGACGACTTCCGCCTCGCTCGCGACAGGATACACGCTGACGCGCTTCTTTCCCTTGCCAAAGCGCTCGAAGCGCACTTGGCCCGTGATCTTTGCGAACAGCGTGTCGTCCTTTCCAATACCGACGTTGCGGCCCGGGTGAATCTTGGTGCCCCGCTGCCGAACGAGGATGCTGCCGGCGTGCACGACCTTGCCGTCCGGCTCTTTGACACCCAGTCGCTTCGAGATGCTGTCGCGGCCGTTCCGCGTAGAGGAAGCGCCCTTCTTGTGCGCAAAGCGTTGCAAATTCAGTCGCAACATCATGGATCATCCTTTCCGTCGTCCTTCTATCGCATGCGGAGCGGACGGGAGATGCCGGTCAGCGCGCACGAACGTGCCGAATGCGCACATGATCCGGGTACTGCTCCGCCACCTGTTCAATGCCAAACACCATACTGTCGAACAACAGCTTCGCGCGTGGGTTGAGCGATGGGGGAAAGCGACAGGACAATTCATCGCCCCGGTCCCGAACCTCGAGCGGGGTGTCCGCAAACCGCTCTGCCGAGTTAATGAAATTGTACACTAACACGCTGACGGCGGCGCAGACGATGTCGTTTCCGGGATCCGCATAACCCGCGTGCCCACGAACGCGAAAGCCCAAGACCCCCTCATGGCGTAAGAGGACCTCCAGCTCAATCATGCGAGCTGAATGGACTCCACCGTGAGCTTCGTGTACGGCTGACGATGACCTTGCTTCTTATGGTGGTTCTTCTTCGGCTTGTACTTGAACACGACGATCTTTTTGCCTCGGCCGTGTTCAACCACCTTGGCGACGACTTTCGCGCCTGGCACGTACGGCGAGCCCACCTGAACCTGGCCTTCGTTCTGAACGAGAAGGACCTTGTCCAAGACGACTTCCGCCCCAACCTCACCATCCAGTTTCTCGACGATCAGGGTATCGCCCTGGCTCACCTTGTACTGCTTCCCGCCAGTTTCTACAATTGCATACATCCGACAACGCTCCTTCACTCAGACTCGCTGCTTCGGCAGGCTGCCCTGCAGGCAACCTTTAAGAGCCGACGGCATGCGGTTACAGTGATGCACTCCATGCAGTGTATCACAACTTCGAAGCGCCCACAACACCCGAATCCGAGAGCTCCCCGATGGGCGTCTCCCATTTGCCGGAAAACACGGCTTCGACAATCTCCCACTCCTCGACGATGCCCACAACTCTGCCCTGGTCATCCGTCACATACACGAGATGCACGCGATTCGGCGCAAACTGCCCCACCACATGGCGAATGGGCGTATTCACTCGCGCCACAAGCGAGCGCGCGCGCACGACCGGTTTGGATTGTCTGCGTTTCATATCCAAAAAGCGAACGATATCCACGCGCACCTCCCTCAGCCCCTGCCACGCCGAAACAGCGAGAAACAGGCCGAGGACAAGCGCGCCGATATGCGGCCGCCCAGCCAAAAACGCCATGATGCCGAGCAGTACGAGCAACGCTGCGATCACGAAGCCCATCCGATATGCCCCTTCCGTCGCACGCGCGTACCCCACGCTGCGACTTCGGCTCGCCCGCCATAGCCGCCCCCCGTCCAGCGGTAGACATGGAAGCAGGTTGAAGATCGCCAACCACAAATTGAGCGCCACCCAGGCCCGGTAGGCTTCCGACGACGACACGCCGCTCGCCGCGAGTGCGAGACCTAGCCATCCCAGACCAAGGTTCACCAACGGACCTGCAATGGCGACCATGGCTTCGTGACGGGGGACACAGCCCAGGTTGCCGTTCGCAACCTTCACGACGCCGCCGAACGGCAAAAGCTCAATGGCTTCAACCCGATATCCCAGCGCGCGCGCCACGGCCGCGTGACCCAGTTCGTGCAGGAGAACGCAGAGGAAGAGGATCGCGACCTGGAGCGCCAGGTGGGCGACACACGCGGCCAAGGCCGACAACACAAAGAGCGGGTGAAGATTCACCCGCACTCTCTGCCGCGCGCTCCCCGCTCTACCGGACGTCATGCGGGGCCTCCTGAAAACACAATCCACCGCTGCGGATTTTCGAACTTCCCGTTCTTCTCCAAAGCAAAGCGAAACACAGGATGAGCCGGGCGTTTGGGCAGGGTTCCGATCTCCTGCCCGGCGAGGACGATATCGTCCGGGTGGACCGTGACGGAACCCAAGCCTCCGTACAACGCGATCCCGTCCACGCCGTGGTCGATCTTCACCAGGTATGTGTCACCCGTCGGATACACGCCCACCACGGTGCCAGGTGCCGCAGCCTGCACCGGATCACCAGCATCCCCCTCCACGAAAACTTCCGGATGGTTCGGGCCATAACCCTGGATCACGCGGCCAAAGACGGGCGCCCGCATGGCGGCGACGGCGCCGAGCGAAAGGGGACGGACGTGGAGCGAGGCTAACAGGCGGTCCAGAGTAGGCTGGACGCGATTCGTATAGTCCACATCGAACGCACCCACAGCATGGGCGGCGACGGCCGACGGAACCCTGGGATCGTGCTCGAGCGCGTAGCCTGCCGCCACGAGAACCAGCGCACCGAAGAGCTGCGAGGTCAACCGAGGCGTTGCGCGCGCCGCTTTCTGTTTTCCGGTGGAATGAGGCTGAAATCCGCGAGCGGATCTTGCGGAGACCCATCGCACCGGCCGAACCCAGGCCGCGCTCTCCACCTGCCGAATTCCCCCGTCGTCATCCGCTACACCGTATGGGGAGAGCGGCGATTCCGGCCAGTCGTCGCCGTTCGGATCGCCAGTCGTCCATCGGCTGGGGGCCTGACGAGCAGAATCGTCAGAACCGTTTGAATCGTCCGCTTGAGAAGGATCTCGTCGTTTCCACGGCCAGGCTGCGAGATTTCGTGGCATACCCGTCCTCCTCTCACCTCATCTGTACGCGACCATGAGGACAGGTATGCACGAGTCTTGTCAGCGGCCGCCCACCCACTTGCGCAGTCGACCCCAGAGTCCCGATTTCTCCTCAAGGTGCATGAGCGGGACGGACTCGCCGAGGATCCGCCGCGCGATGTTGCGATACGCCGTCGCCGCAGGGACGGACGTGTCCAAGACGACGGGTTCGCCGCGGTTGCTGTTTCGGATGACCCGCTCGTCATCTGGGATCACGCCGAGCAAATCGCAACCCAAGACCTGGACAATCTCGTCGATATCCAACATGTCTCCGCGCTTCACCATGTCGGGCCGTATGCGATTGACGACCAGCCTCGGCTCTCCGACCTTATCCCGTTCCAACAGCCCAAGCACGCGGTCCGCGTCCCGCACCGCCGTGTGTTCCGGAGTTGTGACGACGATGGCCATGTCTGCCGGCGCCACAGCCACCCGAAAGCCTTCCTCGATGCCCGCAGGACAGTCGATCATGACGAAATCAAACGACTGCTTGAGTTCATTCACCAACTCCACCATCTTGTCGACCGAGAGCGCACGCTTGTCCTTGGTCTGCGCGGCCGGCAACAACACGAGGTGTTCGAACCGCTTGTCGCGGATGAGCGCCTGTTCGAGTCGGCAGTCGCCGTTGGCCACATCGACGATGTCATAGATGATCCGATTCTCGAGCCCCATCACGACGTCCAGGTTTCGGAGCCCAATGTCGGCATCCACCATACAGACCTTTTTCCCAAGCAGGGCGAGCGCCGTTGACACGTTGGCCGTCGTCGTGGTCTTGCCGACACCGCCTTTGCCGGATGTCATCACGATTGCGGTGCCCACTCGCTTCACCTCCGCTCGTCTCGACCGGAACGTTTTCGGATTTTGTGCCACGGGAGAAAGTACTTCATTTCCGCCACACGCATCTCTCGGCCTTCCAAATAGGCGTACTCCATCGTCGCGCGCATTTGGGGCGCACGGCTCACCACGTCCGCGATGCGAATCTGCATCGGCGCAAACTCCGCGGCCGCGACGACGGCTGTTTCATCTCCGCCCACGCCGGCGTGCGCGATGCCGAGAAGACGCCCAAACACATAGATGTCTCCCGTTGCCTCCACCACGGCGCTCGGGTTCACGTCGCCGATAATCACCACATCCCCGTCGAAGGACAGGGGTTGTCCCGATCGCACCAAGCCGTGATAGATGTGCTGCGCGCGCGCGTCGCGATGACGGCGCGAGGTATCGCGCACTTCTTTCGCGCTGCCCCACGCTCGGACCAGGAAGTTGTCTCGCTTCCGGAACACGTCGAGAATGCGCCAAGTCTCCTGGGGGGTCAGGGCTCGCTTGCCGTAATCCACGTACACGTCCACAGTGGGGCCTTCGAACAGCTTGCCGGTTTCGCCAGTGATGAGGGTTTCAAGATACGCGCAGATTTGATCCACATCCGCTCGCTCATCGAGCAAAAACGTGAGACCTTCTCGCGTACCCTTCACCGTCACCGGCGGCCTATGATCCATCAGCGGCTCACTTTCTAAAATCAACGGCTGCTCCCTCCAGGATGGCGCGATCGCCCAACAGGCAATATTCGCCCTGAATTCGCCGATTTCCTTCCCGTCGATGAAATCAGCGAGTTCAGGGCGAATCCCCGGAATGCAAGGCGTCGTACCCGCGCCGTCGAGGGCGGGTGAACCATGCCCTGTACAACGGATACAAGGCGAGCGCGACCACGCCGTTGACCATCATCGCCTGAAGCGACGCGGACATAGCGTACTGAATGGAGTCGCTGGTCAATTCGAACAAGCGCATAAACCCGTAGGTCAACCACGAGTGTACAAAGCTGACGCCCATCGTCGTTAGAAAGGCAATGGCAAGGTTCTTCTGCATGAACTGACTGAAAACCGCGGCCGCCATGTAGGCGGTCAAGCCGTAGGCGAACGCGTTCAGTCCGATGAACGGCCCGTAGCAGACGTCCTGGATGAGCCCAATCGCAATTCCAAACACCATCGCCAAGTTTGCGCCTCGAAACAGCGCCAACAGCACGAGGATCACCAGCACGAAGTCCGGATGAATGGCGTCCATCGGCGGAATCTCGAATAGCGTGGCCTGGAGGATGAGTCCCACCCACAGCGTCAGGAACGCGATCGCGGCCTTCACGGTGAACTCCCCTGTTCTCGCACGACGAATACGTCCTGTAAAAAGTCCATCTGCGCAGCCGGCTGGACAATCGCCGATTTCGCGGTGTTGTGCGCTCCGTAGATCACCTTGGTGATGGTTCCGATCACGAGTCCCCGCGGGAAGACGTCGCCAAGCCCCGAGGTCACGACTTCATCCCCCACCAGTTGCGAGGCGGGCAATTGAATGATCTGGCCGAGGAAGTCCAGATTGAGCTCTCCCGGGCTCGTCGCGGACCCCGTGATGACGCCAAACGGCTGCATGTGACTGGCCTCCACGAGAGCGGAGACGCCATCGCCCAGTTCGGTGTCGGTGATGAGCACCACCCTTGCGCTATGCGCGCTCACCGTGTCCACGCGCCCCACGAGGCTGCCGTCCGGTGCAACGACGGCCATGTTCGGCTGCACACCGTCCGCGCTACCCACGTCGATGGTGAGCGACGAGTTCCACTCAGACGGTTCGCGCCCCACGACCCTGGCCGGGATCTCATGCAGCTGACTCACCGTGCGGCGATAGAAGTGGAGCATGGTCTCCAGGCGCTGATTCTCCGCTTGCGCATCGGCGAGTTCGGCGCGCAGAGCTTGGTAGTTCTCCATCTCCTGTTTCAGCGCCGCGTTCTCTTCGTACATTTGACGGAGATTCGACAGACCCGCAAAAAACCCCGTCAGCTTGCTCACCGGCCGATACACGATTCCGGATACAGCGCTCTGGATGTCCATCAACACACGCTCTGGAAAGGTCGCTCGGCGTCCCGTCTGCGACAGCGTCAGTCCTGCGATGATCATGAGGACAATGAGGCTGCCGAGGATCAAGAACAGCCGGCGACTTGTCAAATATCGGGACACGGGTATCCCTCTTCTCCGTCACCTTACGCCCGGCCTTGGGCGCGCCGCATGGCGGCCGAGCGTTTGCGGTACACGTCGTAATTGTCCAGCGCCTTCCCCGTACCGATGGCCACGCAGTCGAGCGGGTTCTCTGCGACGAGCACGGGCATGCCTGTTTCCCGAGACAGCCGCTTGTCGAGGTTGCGGAGCAGCGCGCCGCCGCCCGTCAGGACGATGCCGCGGTCCATGATATCTGCAGCCAACTCCGGAGGGGACTTCTCCAGTGTCACTTTCACCGCATCCACGATGGCGAGCACGGTATCGGACAGCGCTTCGCTGATCTCCTTCGACGTGATGGTCACGTTGCGGGGCAAGCCAGTCAACAGATCTCGGCCGCGGATTTCCATGGAACGCTCCTCGTCGAGATCGTCAGCTGCCCCAATCTGAATCTTGAGGTCCTCAGCTGTCCGCTCGCCGATCATCAAATTGTACGTCTTCTTCACGTATTGAATAATGGCCTCGTCCATTTCATCGCCTGCCACGCGAATCGACTTCGACGTGACAATGCCGCCCAACGAGATAATGGCCACCTCCGTCGTGCCGCCGCCAATGTCCACCACCATCGATCCCGTCGGCTCACCGACTGGCAACCCCGCGCCGATGGCGGCAGCCATCGGCTCCTCAATCACCTGGGCGTCCTTGGCGCCCGCCTCCAGGGCGGCGTCTTCGACCGCCCGCCGCTCGACGGCGGTGATGCCGGACGGAACGCTGATCATCACGCGCGGCTTGCCGGACCACGACGACTTCGTCTTCATCGCCTGGCGGATGAAATGGCGCAGCATGGCCGAGGTGGTCTGAAAGTCGGCGATCACGCCGTCTTTCATCGGCCGAACCGCCACAATGTTCCCCGGCGTGCGCCCGATCATCTGCTTCGCCTCGGCGCCGACCGCCTCAATGCTGCCGGTGTCGGTGCGGATGGCGACGACCGAAGGCTCGCGGACGACAATGCCCTTGCCCTTCACATACACCAGCGTGTTCGCCGTACCCAAGTCAACACCCATATCTCTCACGGAAAACATTCCACGCGACTCCTCTCATGAAGTAGAATCCAGGTACCCTTCCGCGCGCAAACTGACAAATCGACCGTCGCCAATCACGATGTGGTCCAGCACCTCGATGCCGAGCACCCGTCCCGCCTCGACGAGACGCTTCGTGACCGCAATATCTTCAGGGCTTGGAGATGGGTCGCCACTGGGGTGATTATGTATGCACAAGATGCTCGAAGCGCTGATGCGGATCGCGCGGCGAAAGATTTCGCGCGGATGTACGATAGAAGCATCCAGGCTGCCCACGGACGACGTATCTTCAGCCAGGACCCGATGCTTCGTGTCCAAAAGAAGAGTTACAAAATGTTCCTTTTTAAGATACCTCAGTCGGTCCATCACATACTTTGCGGCGTCTTCGGCTGTGCGGATTTGCTGTCTCTCCCCCGGCGGCTTTCGGGCGACGCGGCGGCCTAGCTCCACCGCGGCCGCAATTTGAACGGCTTTCGCCGGCCCAATGCCAGGGACGCTCAACAGCTCCGCTACTTCGAGGTCCGCAAGCCGGTCGAGATCACCCAGATATCGGCAGAGCGACTGCGCGATCTCGTACACGTTTTGCTTGCCGTTGCCGGACTGCATGATGCAGGCCAAGAGCTCGTCCACGCGCAGCGCGCTCGGCCCAAGCCGCATCAGGCGCTCGCGCGGGCCATCCTCCAACTCCGATGCCACACACACGTCCCAGTCCACGTTCATCCCACCTCGTCTCCCATGGATGCCCTGAGCATACGGAAACGGGCGGAATGCGACAAACGGCTGCGGTAAAAATGATGGTACGGCAGTTGAAAACCCAAAAAAAGGGTCCGGTGCGTCCGGACGGATCAGAAACGCTGCCAAACCTGCTACCGCTCGCGGCAGGCTTCGCCGGTTCTCACCGGGGGCATACCGCGACGGTACTATTGTGAACATGTTCGACACCGTTCGTCAATGCCCCATTTTCGACAACTCGACGATGCCCGGCCATCCGCACAGGTGGAGCCAGTCGTTCAAGGCGCGCACCGCCTGCGATTCGCATCGCTGCACGTCACCCGCACTCACCGAGATCCGCATGGCCTTCAGCGCCTGGTACAGATCCCACCCAACGCGGCCCTCACCATTCGGCCATCGAATCCAGGTCTCCTTTGGGATGGCGAGCGCGTTCGCCAGCGCTCGCTCGGCATCCGCCTGCCTCCCCCCGTCGGCCGCCCAAGACACGGCCGCCAACAAGGCGCTTTCCGCGAAGGCGAGCGCATTTTCGTCCTGACTGACCACACCAGGAGGAAGGGCACCGGGAAGCGCAACAGCTCCGGCCTGCAGACGAAGCGCGCGCATCTCGTAGTCGCCAGACTGCGAGTGGGTCGCTTGCAACACGTGGCGAATGCCGACAGCCGTCAGCGCGAGCCACGGTGAGCCCCCAGGCGCTCGCGTCGGCACGGCCACCTCGATGGACAACCCGGGATACGCCACGCTCGTCGAAGGGCCGACCATGCCGCGGGTTGACCATGCGCGCGCCTCCGTTGGCATGGCCGGCGCGCGTGCCACGGGTGTGGCAAGCTGATGAAACGCCACGAGTGCCAAGGAGCCGAGCATCATCCCGCTCGCCAATCCTGTCTTGAGCCCGGCTTGAAATCGACCTTCCCTCGGCGGAAGGACCCACGCTCGCGCGGCCGCGAAGACCCGATTCAAGCGCGAACACGAAGGGGTCGGCGCGCGCGCCTCTTCGATCCGCGCGCGCATCGCGGCGAGGGTGATGGGTGGATGGCGCCGCTCGATGCGAAGCACCGGTTCGACCGCCTCCGAGGCGGTGCCGCCGTTCGAGACGGTCCACGTCTGCGTTCCCATGCGGACGCGAACCGTGTGCGACGGCGACTGGCGACTTCCGTGGTTGGGTGTTGGGCTCGATGGGTTCAACTTGACCGCCTCCCGGCCCGTTCGCGTCGTGATCACGGCTAGTCTATGAGCCGGGGGCGAGACGTATGCAAGGTTCGAGAGATTCGGTAGAGGCAAAGCCCCTGCGCGCGAGCGCTCTGCATGAGAGACGCGCGCCAGGGGCCAAAAGTTCAAGGCGTGTCCTGTGGGGAGAAAAGATAGAACGTGAGATTCCCTGCGGTGTAGGTATGCATCTGGGCTCCGATAAGCGGATCGATCTCGTCCACGGGCACCATCCACACGCCGCCGGACCGCATCAAGGGCGCCTTCAGGTGAACCGGCTGCCCGTCGACGGTGACCTTGCCGGAGCGCTCGTCGATGGCGACATCGTGACCTTCATACGAGAATCGGGCCACTCCGTTCGCCTCGCGCAGGACCACGTCGAGGTTCTGCGCGTAGTGATTCAAACTCAAATACGCGATCCCATGCACCACCTGCGGCTCGACATCCGGCGTCACCGGCTCACCGGTCGAGGGGTCCAGAAAGACAGGCGGGTTGTGCAGGTGCCAGTCGAACATGTTCATGAGCGATCCGGCCAGCGTGTCGTAGGACGCCGGTCCGAGTGAACCCAGGCGCCAGTTTTGCTCGATGAATTTGAGTACCGAGGTCTGATCAATCAGGGTGTTGTCCACGAAATTGTGTTTGGCGTACGGCGAGATGACGAGGAAGGGCACACGAGGGCCGTAGCCCGCGCGGTCCGTTCCGTTTTGCAGCACCGGCTTGCCGCCAAGGACGTCGACGGCCGGATCGTTCGAACCGTTGACGAGCGGCGGCATGACGTGATCATACCAGCCGTCCGAATCGTCGTAGGTGATGATGATGGCGGTCGAGGACCAATCCGGCGACGCCTCAATCTGGTTGATGGTCTGCACCAACCAACGCTGTTCGTCCAGCGGATCGGAATAACCGGCATGGCCGTCCTCGTATTCTGGCGCCTTGAGAAAACTGACCGCTGGCATGTTTCCGTTCTGGAGCGCCATGAAGAAGTCCGTGATGTCGTACTGATGGTTGGCCTGGTCCGTCCGCCCGATCATCGACACGCTGGATGGCGGCAGATGATGGGGATTCGCAGTGGAAGCATAGTACTGGAACGGTTCGTGGTGCGCGCTGTAGTCGGTGGTCTCGTCCGTGCCGGCGATGTTCATGTCCTTCGCGTTGGGATTGGCGAAGCCGCCTTGGAACCATCCCCACGTGACGCCCTTCGCATTGAGGAGATCGCCGATGTTTTTGCCGGACATGGCCATGGTCATGCCTTTGGAGGCACTGTCGTAGTAGGGATCGATGTCACCGATATCGACGCCATTTTGCGTCACCACGTTGGCGGGGAAATTTTTGCTGCCCGGCTGTACCACTTGGGCCGTGCCCGTCGTCTCGTTGGACGAATAGACGGTGGCTCCGGCGGTGTCCCCCGAGATGAGGTTGATGGCGCCCGGCGTGGACGGCCCGTACTGCGTGCAGTACGCATTGTCGTTCAAGGCGAAATGTTGCGCGTAGTACCACAGCGCGGTCACCGTGTTGCCGTCGTAATAGTCGAGATCGATGGGGTTCCCGCGCCCCACGGTGTTGATGAAATTGTCCATACGGCCGCCGTCGACCGACTGCTGCTCAGTCGTGTAGTTGTGGTTCATATCCGGCGTGACGGCCTGCGACCGGTCCAGGCGCTCCGGGTTCGAGCCGTTCGGGTTGTTGGTGAGCAAACTGCCCGAAAGGCCGTTGACACTCGGCGTGTCCGGCGCCGCGTAGAAAGGCGGTTCACCCGCGGGGTTGGCGGCGTTCGGGTATGTACCGAAGTAGTGGTCGAAGGATACGTTTTCGTCGAAGATGACCACGAGGTGATGAATCGGCGTCGCCGTCGGGGCGGTCGACGAGACCGCGTCGCTGGCGAGCGCTTGCGGCGACATGGCCGTCAGCATGGCCACAGACGCAGCCAAAACAGGAGACCATCGTCTGGCTTTCACAGTGGCTGAACCCCCTCCCCTTATGGTTCCACGAGGCGAATGTAACCGGGAATTGTTGAAAGATCATGAATCTCGCGTGAAAGGAGCGAAAAGATTTTGTCTTGATCCAACGGTCATCTTCTAAGCGCCCGTTTCGCAAAAACGAGCAAAAAGAGATGGGGGCAGCTGCCCCCATCTCACCCTTACCCCTATGCCGTGTTTTGCGATTTACCTTAGGACGTACACCGTGATGGTGCGGGCCCCCCACGCATCCGCCTGCGCCACGGAGGCCATGCAGATGTCGATCCGGTCGCCCACGATAGCCGAACCGGTGTCGGCCGCGACACAGACGCCAATCCCCGGAATGTACACTCGGGATCCGAGCGGGATGACGCGCGGATCGACGGCAATCACACCCGGTTGGGCCGGGACCCCCGTTGCGGTGGTGCCACCGGCCACATAGGCGGTGGCGACAACCGTCAGCGCTTCGCGGATGAGCCCTGGATCTGGATTGGACGATCTCGTGGCGAGCGTCGCCTGCACAGGCTTCGGCTTGGCGGTTCCGACCTCGACCACCGCATCGATGGGTTCCCGCACGACCCGTTTGACCACCCGCGTGGCAATGCACTTGCCATCCCGATAGACGCGCGTCGTCTGAACTTGCAGCAACCCTTTCACACCGTGCGTCACGTATTGGACATGCCCTCGAAGGAGTTCGCTCGTGGTGCGACGTATGGTCTGAAACGGTATTTCCTGCGTCTCGGTGGTGGTCTCCGTCACGTAACGGTGAATCTCGATGGTCTCGCCTTGCAAAATGGCGTCCGTCGCCTTGACGTTCATCCGATCCTGCGGGGTGAGCGCAATGTGCTCCTCCCTCAAGAGCTCTCCCACGGTCCGGGCAAACGTGTAGACCGTTTCCGCCTTCCCTTCGACGTCCAAAGTCACTTCCTTGGGCGTTTCGATGGTCACGATCTCGCCATTGACGACCGAGCTATCGAGCGCCGGGCTGACGCGGTCCCTCTTGTCGATGTGGACTCCGTGTTGCTCCAAGAATTCTTCCAAGGTTCCGGTCGAAAACCCACGCAACACCTTGCGCTGCCCATTGTCTGACACCGTGATGGTCTTGTAGGTGCTGGCCACCGCTGTGCCCGCACCGCCAAAGCCGACGGCTGCCGCCGTCACGGCCGCCACCACGGCTTTCGACTTTGGTAGACGCACTCCCTCACCTCTTTCCGTTTTCTTCCTTACGGATAGGGGGTCGGGCTGCGGACAGTATAACGAGATCGCGGCGGGATTGCAAACCACGTTCTGTAAGCGCATTCTTCGCCGCTTTCTCGGCAGCCTGAAAGCTTGATTCTAGTCTATAGAAAAGGCTATGACGGATGGACAGGAAACATGTCGACGCCGGCGCAGAGATTTTCGGGCAAAATCGACAAAGGCGGCGCGATCGGCTCACCCGATCCCGCCGCCCTTTCGGCCGAAGTCCCTTCACACGAGCGCCTGTCGCTCCGGAATCTGCAGGACGCCCGCCAGCCCCTTGGCGACTTTCCACACGTCTCCCGCGCCCATGACCAAGACGAGATCGCCCGGCCGCACACTTTGCACCAGGTATTCAATCACGTCTTCGTGCGTCGGAATGTAGCGCGTGTTCGGATTGCTCATGCGCGCGATCTCGCTCGCGAGCCTCGCCGCAGACACGCCGTCGATTTTGCGCTCACCGGCCGGCGAGTAGATGTCGCAGAGAATGACCTCGTCGGCTTCCCCGAACGCCTTTGCAAACTCCTCGAACAAAAAGAACGTGCGCGTGTACCGCTGTGGCTGAAACACCGCCACAATCCGCCGGCCCGTGGACTTCGCCGCGGCGATGGTGGCGCGAATCTCCGTCGGATGGTGGGCATAGTCGTCGACAATCAACACGCCGCCCACCTCTGCCACCACTTGAAACCGGCGCTTCGCACCGTGAAACTTCGCCAGCGCCTGCGCCGCGGCTTCGAAGGAGAGCCCGACCTCCATGCAGACCGCGATGGCGGCAAGCGCGTTCAGCACGTTGTGCCGGCCGGGCAGCGCGAGTTGCAGCGTGCCGACGAAATCCCCGCCGATGTAGACGTCGGACCGTGAGGCGCGATCGCCGAGTTCCACGTGCCGCGGGGTGATGTCGGCGTCCTCCGCGAATCCGTAGGTCACGACTCGACAACGCGCAGCCGACCGAAGTTCGCGGAGCTTCTCGTCATCCGCGGACATCACCAAGAGACCTTCTGGCAGAATCTGGCGGATGAACGTCTCGTAGGCTCGGACGAGGTTCTCGAACTTGCCGTCATAATGCTCGAGGTGATCTGCCTCGACGTTGGTGACCACCGCGATGCTCGGCCGATAGTGAAGAAACGATCCGTCCGACTCATCGGCTTCCGCGACGACAAACGGCCCCTTGCCGGCCTTCGCGTTGTCCCCGAGATCTGCCACAACGCCGCCGACGACGAACGTCGGGTCGAGGCCGTTTTGCTCCATCGCGTACGCGATCATCGACGTCGTGGTGGTCTTGCCGTGGGCGCCTGTCACCGCAATGCCGACGCGATCGTCCATCAAACGCGCCAGCATCTCGCTCCGGTGAATCACCGGGATCTGAAGTGCCCGCGCCGCCTGGAGTTCCACGTTGTCCGGCTTGACGGCCGTGCTGTGGACCACAATGTCCGCGCCCTGGACGTGTTCAGGGCGATGTCCGTAATAGACCGTAGCCCCGCGCGACGCCAGCTTCTCCGTGAGCTCGTGTCGCGACACATCCGATCCCGACACTCGATATCCCAAATCCAGCATGACCCGCGCGATGGCGCTCATGCCGTAACCGCCGATCCCGACGAAGTGCACATGTTCCGAACCGCGCACGCGCCTCACCGTCCTTTACTGCCATTCCTCTGCACCCAGTGCAGTGATAGTGTTCCGCGCCAACTCCGCCATATACAAATTTCCCCAAATCACAATCGGCTCGGGGCCCGCCAACGCTTCTTGAATCGCATCCTCAATCGACGGCATCACGTGAATCGAAACGTCCGGCCGGATCTCGCGCGCGAGAGACGCCAACTTCCGCGGGTCCGCCCCCCGCGGATGAGGCGATTGCAAAATCAGCAGGGAGCCCGCCAAGGGCAGCATGTGTGCGAGCATGGCCCGCACGTCCTTGTCGGCGAACGCCGCAAACACCATGCGCCACCGGCTCGCGCCCCACGCTTTGCCCAAGCGCCGAAGCGTTCGAGCGAGCGTGCGCGCGCCTTCTTCGTTGTGCGCTCCGTCGATCACGACTCGGCGCCCTCCGATGTCAAACACCTCACATCGGAGCGGCCAGCGCACCCGCGCGAGCGACGCCAGTGCGCGTTCCCAGTCCGCTTCTGCAATGCGCCCTTCGCCGGCTTCCAACATCGCGAGACCCACAGCGGCGTTCTGCGCCTGGTGCTCCCCCACGAGCCCCAGGCGGACCATCGGCGCGTCCCGGAACAGCCCCCGGTAGGCACCGCGCAGGCGTCCGTCCGCGCCCGTGATGGTGAACTGCACCTCGCGACCGACGCGAACGAGCTTCGATCCCAGCCGTGCCGCCGTGCGCTCTATCACACCGTACGCGCCATCCGCACACGCGGTGACTACCGGCACGCCCGGCTTCACAATCCCCGCCTTTTCCCGCGCGATGTCGACAAGGGTTGGCCCGAGGATGTCGACGTGATCGTACGACACATTGGTGATGCCGGTCACCTGCGGCCAGACCACGTTCGTGGCGTCCAGACGGCCGCCGAGCCCCGTTTCCCAGACCACGCGCTCGACACCGGCCGACCGAAAAGCGAGCAGCGCGACCGCGGTCAGGACCTCGAACTCCGTCGGCGGATCGGCGGCGTCGGCCGCGCGACGCACCGCGTCGACGTGTTCGGCGAACGCAGACTCGGAAATCGGCGCACCGTCGACCGCGACTCGCCCGTTGAAGCCCCCCATGCCGGGCGACGTGTACAGCCCGGTTCGGTACCCCAGAGCCTGAAGCATCGCGGCGAGCATCGCGCAAACCGAGCCCTTGCCGTTGGTGCCTGCGACGTGATAGAAGCGCAAACCGTCTTCCGGGTGACCCAACTTCGACAAAATCCGACGCATCCGGTCAAGGCCCGGCTTCATGCCGAACCTCCGGAGCGTGCCGATGTAGCGAACGGCCTCCTCGTACCGCATGTCCGTCCCGCCCTTTACCCCTCGAGCGACGCCATGCGCTCCTCGACCGCCGAGAGCTTCGCCCGATAATCCGCAAGTTTCTCCCGCTCTTGGGCGACGACCTCCTGAGGCGCGCGTTGGACGAAGTTTGCGTTCGCAAGTTTCTTCTCCAGGCGTTCGACTTCGCCCTTGAGACGATTCGCTTCTTTCTTCAATCGCTCGCGCTCCGCGTCCATATCGATGAGGCCCGCGAGCGGGATGTAGATCTTCGCCCCGGTGACCACCTGGACCGCGGCCTGCTTGGGCGGTTCGATCCCGGCCTCGACGTCCACCCGCTCCGCGTTGCAGAAACGCGCAATCATCTCGGTGACCTGATTCACCACACCTCGGACGCCTTCCGTATCGCATCCAATGACGATGGGCACCGAGGTCTTCGGGGGAATCTGAAGCTCCGAGCGCACGTTTCGCACCGCGCGAATGATCTCCATGGCCGCGCGCATCTGCTCCACAGCGCGCTCGTCCACCGGCAGGTCCGCCGCATCCGGCCACACGGCGTCGATCAACATACCTGTAGTGTTCGGCAGCGCCTGCCAAATCTCCTCTGTGATGAACGGAATATAGGGATGTAAAAGCGCCAACACGCGCGAGAGCACGGTGATGAGCACCGTCTGGGTCTGCCGCTTCTTCTCGGCGTGATCGCCGTACAAGTTGATCTTGGCGAACTCGATGTACCAGTCGCAGAACTCGTCCCACGTGAACTCGTACACCGCGCGCGCCGCTTCCCCGACATCGTAGTCCTCGAGAGCCGAGGTGGCGCGGCGGATGGTCTCGCCAAGCCGGTGCAGGATGAAGCGATCGGCGAGATCGAGCGAAGGCGCGTCGAGCGGCACCGGCGAAAAGCCCTCGTCGAGATTCATCAACACGAATCGGGCGGCGTTCCAGAGCTTATTCAGGAAGTTTCGGGCTCCCTCGACCTTCTCCCACGAGAAGCGAAGGTCGTTGCCAAGGACGGTGTTCGACGCCAGCATGAAGCGGAGCGCGTCCGCGCCGTACTTGTCGATCACGTCCATCGGATCGATGCCATTGCCCTTCGACTTCGACATCTTCTGGCCCTTGGCGTCCCGCAAGAGGCCGTGCAAAAGCACCGTTTGAAACGGCATCTGGCCCGTGAAGTGCACGCCCATGAAGGCCATGCGCGCCACCCAGAAGAAGAGGATGTCATATCCCGTCACGAGCAGGCTCGTCGGGTAGAAGCGGGCGAGATCGGGCGTACGTTCGGGCCATCCCATCGTGGAAAACGGCCAGAGCGCCGAAGAGAACCAGGTGTCGAGCACGTCTTCGTCTTGCTGCACATCCTGCGATCCGCAGTGGAGGCAGTGGTCGAGATCGTCCCGGGAAACGGACACCTGCCCGCAGGCGCCGCAGTACCAGGCCGGGATGCGATGGCCCCACCAGAGCTGGCGGGAGATGCACCAGTCGCGCACGTTGGTGAGCCACTGTTCAAACACCTTCATGAACCGATCCGGCAAGAAGCGGAGCTCTCCCCTGCGCGCGCGCTCGAGCGTATCTTGGGCGAGCGGCTCCATGCGCACGAACCACTGCTCCGACAGATACGGCTCGACGACCGTGCCACATCGGTCGCAGTGGCCCACGGCGTGATCGAGTGGTTCCTCCTTGACGAGATAGCCTTCCTCGCGCAGGGCCTCGACCACCCGCTCGCGGCCCTCCTCGCGCGACAGGCCGGCGAACCGCCCGGCGAGATCGGTCAGGCGCCCGTCCTGGTCCAGGCAGACGAGCGAGGGGAGGTGGTGTCGCTCGCCGACCTCGAAGTCGTTCGGATCGTGCGCGGGCGTGATTTTGAGGCAGCCGGTCCCGAAGTCCCGCTCCACGTAGGTGTCCGCGATGACGGGGATGGTGCGATCCGTCAGCGGGAGCCGAATTGTCTTCCCGACATACGAAGCGTATCGCTCGTCGTCCGGGTGCACGGCGACCGCCACATCCGCGAACATGGTCTCGGGGCGCGTGGTGGCGATGACGAGGTGGCCCGAGCCGTCTTCGAGCGGGTAGCGCACGTGGTACAGGACGCCGGGCTCCTCGATATGCTCCACCTCGATGTCGGAGAGCGCGGTGCGACAGCGGGGACACCAGTTGATGATGCGATTGCCGCGATAGATGAGCCCTTCCTCGTACAGGCGGACGAACACCTCGCGCACGGCGCGCGACAGGCCGGGATCCATGGTGAACCGCTCGCGAGACCAATCGCACGACGCGCCGAGCGAACGGATCTGGCTCGTGATGGTGCCCCCGTACTGCTCCTTCCACGCCCAGACGCGCTCTACGAACGCCTCGCGGCCGAGATCGTAGCGCGACTTCCCTTCCTCCTCGCGCAAGACCTGCTCGACGCGCGCCTGCGTGGCAATACCCGCGTGGTCCGTGCCGGGGACCCAAAGGGTCGAATACCCTTGCATGCGGCGAAAGCGCGTGGCGATATCCTGCAGCGTGGTGTCGAGCGCGTGGCCGAGGTGCAGCACGCCTGTCACGTTCGGCGGGGGCATCACGATGGAAAAGGTCCCCCGAGCGCCCTCGCGAGGGGCGAAATGGCCGCCGCGCTCCCACACCTCGTAGATACGCGATTCGACGGACTTGGGATCATACACCGTGGAGAGCGTTCGTTCGGTCATGTGAATCCTCCTCGTCTCATGGAAAAGAGCCCTCAGTCCTTCAGGACGGAGGGCTCCGCGATACCACCTGAATTCCCCGCGCCAAACCGCCCGGGGCACTCGAACATCGATAACGGGATGACCGGCACGGCTCCAGGACGACCTTCAAGCGGCCGGAAGGGGCGCGGTTCCAGCACTCAGCCCGCCCTCTCTGGACAACCGGCGACGCCCTACTCCTTCCCTTCTTCGCCTTGGCGTATGGGATCTGGTACGTATAGTACGCAACCCGGGAATTGGTTGTCAAGATTTCGGCCGCCGGCCGCGCCCACGGCGCTTCTTCTTTCGATGGATACGCACGCGCGGCCGCTCGTCCCCCTCCGCACGCCGCGTCTCGGCTTCCTTTTGCGCTCGCTGAGCCGCGAGCTCGGCTCTGCGCCGCTCCGACCAGTCCGTCGTCCAACCGTACAGCCAAGCGAAGAGGAGCGCGACGACAAAGGTCATCGCGTTCTGCAACAGGAAGGCGCGCTCCTCTCCGTGCGCGATGACGGCGTGGGTCTCGGCGTAGCCGAGCGTGAACTGAAACAAGAAGCCCAACAGATAGCTCACCGCGGCCACCGCGAGGCCGTTCAGGCTCCGCTTCTCCTTGGCGCGCTGCACCACCAGGACCACGGCGATGAGCGTGCCAAGCTCACCCGTGAAGAAAAACGAATACCTGCCTCCGGACGCGTAATACGCGATGCATTCCAGCACGGCGACCGCGACGACCGTCAACAGGTCGAACCGCCAGTACCAACCGCGCCACACGCCCGTCTTCCAAGCGTTCCCTGTCGACTCCAACCGACTTCCTCCAGACCTGCCGCGAATGTGGACGACCCTATGTTATCAGATCGAACGCGCTGTGCATACTCGAAGACCACTCCGTCCAACGGCCGCATATATATGTATCGGCTCAGTGAGGAGGTCGGCTCCGTGGGGTTGTTTCAAAATTTGCTCCGCTTCGTGAAACTGCTGCTCGCCCTCGCCATTTTGCTGTTGTTTTTCAGGGCCATTTTCTGGCCAAGCGCGCTCGATCTCCTGATCCTCATGCTGTTATTCCTCGTGTTTTTCCTCATGTTCATTGGCGCGCCCTGACACCACATCCTGACGCAAAACGCGGGAACCGCGACCTTGGCCACGATTCCCGCGCGTTCCCTTGCGCATCCCTGGATCAATTGAGTTGAACGACCTTTTGAATCGTCACCCGCCGTTCGGGAACCAGGAGAGCCATCCCCGGCTCAACAGGGCCCTGAAGCCACGGGTTCGCTCGCTCGAGCTCGCTCGGCAGACAGCCACACCGTTCCGCCACCGTCTCCAGCGTCTCGTTTTCCAACACGATGACAAAGCGCAGCGTGTGGCGCGGCTCCGGCGCGTTGAAGTCGACAAACGACCACAGCTTTTTGTTCTGCGGCTTTGGCGCCTCGCTCTCGGGGCGCGCCGCCTCCGCTTCGGTGAGCGCCGCACCCTCCGTCGACACCTGCCCCTCGGTGCGAGCTTCCTCCTGGGCAAAAACGGCCTCCTTGTCCTCCTGACCCGATGCGAAGAACGAGACCTTGGGCGTCTTATCCTCCGCCAAAACCTCACCTAAGTCACGCTCAGCGGAATCCTTAGCGGAATCCTCAGCGGAATCCTCGGCGGAATCCTCGGATCGCGTGGCAACGCCCTGGACCTCCTTCGCAGCTTCGCCCGCATCGGCTTCACCGGCCGCCTCGAGCACCACGTCATCCACCTGGTGCACAAAGTCGAATGACGCCACGGGAGCTTGGGAGGCCAACAGGGGATCGTCCGAGGCCACGGGCTCCAGCAACGCCCCCTCCTCCGCCGCTTGTTGAGGAGCCGCATCCGGCAAGAACCGGTCAAACTCGGCGAGATTGCGCTGCACCGCCGGCAACCCCTCGTCCGCGTCGCCAGCGGACACGCTCTGGGACTCCGCACCACCGCGCGCCTCGCTCACCA